>CANQSU010000109.1 GCA_947626585.1 uncultured Oscillospiraceae bacterium | reverse complement strand
CCTTTTCCGTCTCTTATTTTTACCATTATACCACAAACCCACCCCGGGGGATAGGGGTGGGTTTGTCGACAGGCTGATTAGCCATGTTCTGTTTGCCGCTGTGCGGCAAACAGAACATGGCTAAATCATATGATTTGATCGGCATTATCTAATTTCCGATTTAATCCAGGCGTGGTACTTCCTGCCCCCGTTACCGGCGAAGAGCGGAACCGTTTCTGTTTTGACCCATCTCCCCCGCTTTACTTTATTTTTGAGTACCCGAAAGTATTGACCACCGCGTCAATGGGCTCTCCCCTCTTGCACATGGGACATTCCGAGGGGGCGTAGGAGACGTAGTCCGGAATGGTGTTTGTGTCAAAGAGGGAGACAACGGGCAGACCGTCCAGGTTGTGAATGGCCGCGTAGATAGCCGCCGCGCCCACTACCCTGCCGCCGTAATACTCCACGCTCTGTCGGCCGCGGAGTACCGTGTTGCCGGTGGTCAGCGAACACGCGAGAATAAGGACATGCTTTCCCTCCAGCATGAAACGGGCGTTGTCCCGAAAAATGAGTTCGCCTCTGCTGTTCAGCTCGCCCTTGACGATATAGATATTGCTCCCCTCGCTGAGAGAACGACCCCCGGCCTTGGTCAATTCCTTGGCAAGGCACGTACCCACAACGCTGGTGCCGTCCATGCAGAGGATGGAGTCCACCGGAAAGCGCCCCTTCACCTTTTCGCACAGTCTGTGGGCCACCGCCTCGGCGCCCTTGAGGCTGTACTTCTGGGCGGTCACGTCGATAAAATAGTTGATATGGCTGTTCTGGGTGGCAAAATGCCCCTTGGCCGCCAGCAGCGGCGTTCCGCCGATTTGAAGGAGAGGAAAGAACTTAGGTCCCATAACTGTATGCCCCCTTATAGTAAGTCCAAATTGAGAATTTGCCTTTTTCCGTGCAAGCGCGGCGCTGTTTGGATAATGTGATTATAGCAGGAATTGTAACATTTGACAATGGGCAATTTCAAATGAAAAACGCAAATTCCCGACCCCGGCGCGGGCGAGGCGCTTACAAGCGCCATGAGACCTTGACCGGCTCCTTTCCGGTGAGCATACGGCTCTTCCTGTCGGGCTGGGAGGTCCCCACGTAGAAGGTGAACTCCCTCCCGTCCACATATCGCGCGCCCTCATCGTCCACGACGGTCAGCGCGTTATGGGAGATGGGGATATCCACCGTCTCCCGCTCCCCCGCCTTCAGGTAAACGCGCTTAAAGGCGCAGAGCGAGGGATTTTTCGGCGCGTATGGGGAATCCTCGCATTTGACGTAGATCTGCGCCACGTCGCCGGTGTCCGCCTCCCCCCGGTTCTGAATCAGCACACGCGCCGTAAGCCCGTCGCCGTCTCCTGTGACGGAGGCCTCCAGCACCCGCACGTCCCCGTAGGTGAGCCCGAAGCCGAAGGGATACTGGGCCAGACGGTCCATATACCTGTAGGTGCGGCCCATCATGGAGTAGTTTTCAAATTCCGGCAGCTCCTTCAGCGTTTCGTAGAAGGTCACCGGTAGCTTTCCCGAGGGGGACGCCTCCCCGAAAAGAAGCTCCGCGGCCGCCCTTCCGCCCTGCGATCCGGGGTACCAGATGTCAAGGATGGCGTCAAAATGCTCCCGCGCGAAGCTCATATCGATGTCGCTCCCCGCAAGCAGGCAAAGGACGGTGGGCTTGCCCGTCCCGGCGACGGCCTCCATCAGCTCCCGCTGGGACTCCGGCAATTGCAGCGTCTCCTTGTCGCCGGAGGCGTAGCTGTTGCCGGCGTCCCCCTCCTCGCCCTCCAGCGTCTCGTCCAGCCCCAGGCAGAGGACGACCACATCGCTGGCGTTGGCCACCGACACCGCCTCGCTGAGCCTGTCGCCGGCGCGCGCTATGCTCTCCGTCCTGTCCCGGAAAAGGTGACAGCCCGCGCTTGTCAGCACCCGGACTTCGTCGCCCAGGTAGTCGATGATCCCCTCCTGCACCGTCACGTACCGGGAGGCGGAGCCGTGGTAGTTGCCGATGAGCGCGGCGCGGCTGTCGGCGTTGGGCCCGATGACGCCGACCGTTTTCAGTTTTCTCCTGTCCAGGGGCAGGAGCCCGTTATTTTTCAACAGCACCGCGCTTTCCAGCGCGGCCCTTTTTGCCAATCGCAGATGCTCCGCGCTCTCCACCTCCGTCAGAGGTATGCCGTCATACTCGCTCCCGTCGAAAAGTCCCAGGAGATACCGGGTAGTGAAGAGCCGCACGGCGGCCTCGGTGATGGTCTCCTCCGATACCAGCCCCTTCTCATAGGCCTCCAGAACAAAGCAGTAGGTATCCCCGCAGTTCAGATCACAGCCGGTGTTGATGGCCAGCGCGGCGGCGTCCACCGCGTTTTCGCAGATCCCGTGGCCCTCGAAAAAGTCCTTGATAGCCCAGCAGTCGGAGACAAAGTGGCCCTCGAAGCCCCACTGTCCCCTAAGCTTTTCCTGTAACGCCGGACTGGCGCAGGCCGCCTCCCCGTTGACACGGTTGTAGGCGCCCATGACCGCCTCCACGCCCGCCTCCCGCACCAGCGCCTCGAAGGCCGGCAGGTACGTCTCCTCCATGTCCTTTTTCGACGCCTCGGCGTTGAACCGGTGGCGCAGGGCCTCGGGCCCGGAGTGGACGGCGAAGTGCTTGGCGCAGGCCGCCGCCCGCAGAGTCTCCCCGTCGCCCTGAAGTCCCTTCACGAACGCCACGCCCACGCGGCTTGTGAGATACGGATCCTCCCCGTACGTCTCGTGTCCCCTCCCCCACCGGGGGTCCCGGAAGATATTCACGTTGGGGGACCAGAAGGTCAGCCCCTTGTAGATATCCCTGTCGCCGAGGGCGCTCTGCGCGTTATATTTCGCCCTGCCCTCCACGGCTATCGCCTCCGCCGCGTCGTGAACAAGCTCCGTGTCGAACGTGGCCCCGAGCCCGATCGCCTGGGGGAACACCGTGGCCTGGCCCGCCCTCGCCACGCCGTGCAGCGCCTCATTCCACCAGTTGTAGGCCGGAACGCCCAGCCTCGGTATGGCCGGCGCGCTGTACCGGAGCTGTCCGGCCCGCTCCTCCACGCTCATCCGGGCGACCAGAGCCCTTGCCTTTTCTCTTGCTTCCTTACGTGTCATGATATACCTCCCTTGCCCTTTTCCCTCCATAGATCCTGTAATTCCCGCTCAACGCGGGGATCTCAATGGGAGAAAAAGGGAATTTCATCATTTTTTCTTGCTTTTCCGTGTCCCGGTCGAGTATAATGGATCTGAAATGTCGGCGCCTTCGGGAGCGAAAACCTGGAGCGGATGTGCGTCCCCTTCCAAACGGAGTCTTTACCCGTACCGCCCGCTTCGCCCGCCGTTCCCTCTTCGGGAGCCGGGATCCCCAGGACAAGCTTCCCGGCGCGGACGAGCTTTTTGAGGCGGCGGCAATAACAGTGATCGGTAAGGTGATTTTATGATAGAAACACTGCACGGCACCAGGGAGACCGTCAATTTTCGAAGCTCCTCCCTGATCCGATTCTACCGCAACGAGGAGGCTGACGACTATCCTCCTCACTGGCATATCCAGGGGGAGATCATCGCGCCTCTGGTCAACAGCTATCAGGTCACCGTGGCGGGGCAGGTCCTGGAGCTGTCCCCCGGCGACGTGCTGATCATTGCCTCCGGTGAGCTTCATTCCATCCGCGCCCCCGGTGCCGGGATCCGGTACATCGTGAATTTCAGCACCGGCATGCTCGAGCAATTGCCGGATCTGGCCTTCATCCTGTCTCTGACGCGGCCCTATATTCTCTTCTCCGCGTCCGTCAGCTCCGGGATCACCACGGAGCTGGTGGAGCTGCTGCGGCGCGTCGAGTCGGAATACAACAGCGGCACGGAGATGTTCAGGGACGCCGCCATCTGCTCTCTTCTGACGCGGTTTTTCCTGCTGGCGGGGCGCTATGCCGTGAACGTGGAGAAATTTCGGAGCCTGACTCCGCCCAAACGGCAGGAGTACGTCAACCGGTTCGTCTCCGTGTGCGACTATATCAACAATCATTGCACCGAGAACCTGACCCTGGAGCAGGTGTCGGAGCAGGCCGGGTTCAGCAAATACCACTTCGCCCGCCTGTTCCGCGATCTGACAGGCACCACGGTCCACAATTATCTCACCAACCGCCGCATACTCTATGCCCAAAGCCTGCTGGCGGACAAATCGGTATCGATCACCGAGGTGTCCATGCGCTCCGGCTTCAACTCTCTGGCCACCTTCAACCGGATCTTCAAGCGTCAGGTGGGCCGCACCCCCACGGAATACCGGAAGCTGAACTGTCGGTACCGCGTCGACATCGATCGATCTCAGGCGTAAATGAGCCTTCCCCGGGCATCGGGGATGCCGCTTATGCGGTGGAAATAGGTGTTAATAACGTCCCGCCACTCCTTTGCGTGTTCCGCCTGGTGGACGAACCGGGCGTGCATCCGGGTGTACACATCCTCCGGCAGCTTTCCCTCCAGCGATTCCACCATTTTCAGGAACCTCTCCGCTTCCTCCGCACCCTCGAAGTGGGTGTCGTAGATGTGCTGGATGACGGTGACGCCGCTCTTCAGCACATACGTATAGGGCAGGTGGTGGAAGAACAGCACAAGCTCGTCCGGGCACGTCTCCAGGTTTTCATACCGGGCGGCCAGGGCCGGGGCGTACTGGCCGCAGCAGCCGGTCCCCGCCGACGTCCGGTCCACTCCGATGCCGTTGTGGTCCGCCCGGTGGTAGGTTCCCCATCTTGAATACTCGTAGCCGTCCACACTGGGTCCATAATGGTGGTTGGGATTCACCATCCACCCGATGCCCAGCGGGGCGGTATATTTTTCATATGTGTGCCAGGACTCCATCAGGATCTCAAGCAGCGTCTCCTCCACCTCCGGGCTCTTCCCGAAGGTCTGCCGAAGCCACTCCCGGACAATTCCCTCCGCGGAGAGAGACGTATCGAAGCTCAGCCGCCCGAAGCCGTAGAGATTTGCCGCGGCCAGGTCGTGGCCGGTCCAGTTGGCGTCGTCGCCGGTATTGGCCACCGCCGCCATGCCCTGACCGGGCCCGGAGATAAGGGCGGAGACCCGGCTGTCCCCCTCCCGGCACAGGAGGTCGGTATCAAGTATCTCCTTAAACCACGGGATCAGGCAGCACACGTGCCTCTGCTGGCCGGTGTACTCCTGAGCCGCCTGCACCTCCAGGACGCGGCTCGTATGCCTCAGGCCGCCGAAAAGCGGACTCACCGGCTCACGGACCTGAAAGTCCATGGGGCCGTTCTTGATCTGCAGCGTCACATTGTCCCGGAATCTGCCGTCCAGGGGCATGAAGCTGTCATATCCCGCCCTGGCGCGGTCCGTGACCCGATCGCGCCAGTCCTGTTGACAGTTGTAAACAAAGCACCGCCAGATGACCCGTCCGCCGAAGGGCGCGATGGCGTCGGCGAGTACGTTGGCTCCGTCGGCCTGGTCCCTGCCATAGGTGTGGGGCCCCGGCTGGCCCTCGGAGTCGGCTTTTACCAGGAACCCGCCCAGGCCGGGCAGCTCGCGCCAGATCTCCTCCGCCTTCTTCCGCCACCATCTCCGTACCCCCTCGTCGAGAGGATCCGCCGTCTCAAGTCCCCCCAGAAGGATGGGCGCGGCGAAATTCACGGACAGATACATCCTGATGCCGTAGGCGGCCAGTATCTCCCGGATCTGCCGCAGGGGCCCGTAGTACCGGTCGCTGATCAGCTCCACGGCGGCTTTGAATACGTTCACGTTGTTGAGTACCACGCCGTTGATGCCCACCGAGGCGGCCATTCGGGCATAATCCACCGTCCGTTGGCCCACAAGCACCTCATTATCCTTAAAGAAGAAGGAATTGCCGGAGTATCCCCGCTCGATATCCCCCTCCAGGTTGTCCCAGTGATTCAGCATCCGCAGGTCATTGGCCGGGGATTTCTCCTCGTCCAGCGTCAGGTCATCCCAGCCACGCCAGGCCATCTGCAGTGCCCGCAGCAGGGCGAACACACCGTACAGCGCGCCCGCTTCGCCGCCGCCCCGGATTTTGACTCGTCCCCCGGCGGCATGCAGCGCGTATCCTCCGGCGGGGAGCGAGGCGTCCACGGCAAGCGCGATATCCGCATCCGATCCCCCGTTCTTCAAAGCCGCTCCGTACAATCCCCGCAGGCCCAGCGCCAGCTCCTTCCCGGCGCTCACGCCCACGGGTCCCTTTAAAGGGTTCTCAAGCGTCAGCGTCCGTCCCTCCATGGAACAGACGCGAGGGTACTCCAACCAGCATTTTGTGTAATCCATTTTCTCCCGCCTCCCGCGCCGGAAGGTAAAGTCCTTGACGCGGATCTTGCTTTGAAGCTCGACGCCAAAGGTCTCGATCCTGTTCACTCTCAACGAAAATCAAAATACGCCCGCCGCTTATAACACATAGCCGAAGCCCAATACGGTAAAGGTGCGGTCCTCGCTCCCCTCCGCCATGGAGATCTCGACGCGATGGCGCCGGGGGGTCTCCTCCCGGAAAAGCACCGTGGCGTGGCAGTGGGTCCAGCCCACCTCGCGGGGATCGAGAAGCCGTTCCTCTCCGCCGTCCCAGCGGACGCGGGCGGCGCCGAAGCTCGGGTCCCCGGAGTCCTTGAACACCAGCTGGAGAGCGGAGCAGTCAAGCTCCAGGACGAAGGACTCCGTCCCCGGCCCCTTCTGCCAGTTGTATGGAAATTCCGGCGTGTTGACATTTTCGGCGTCCAGGGGCACGCTCTGCAGATCCGTATCCGTCAGCGTGAAGCTCCCGGCGCGGACGACCGCGCCCTCACAGCCGTCCCTCCTGTCCAGCAGACGCACGTCCTGCCAGTCCGCGCCGTAAAGGACGGGGATCTCCCCCGCCGGGTCCTCCATGGGCTGCTGGCGGTCCAGCCGGTCCAGAAGATACATGAGGCAGTCCGCCATCACCTGGTGGCCCTGATTGGCGGGATGGTAAACGTCATAGAAATACTGCCGCCTTGTGATCACCAGGCCCTCGCCCCTGGGCAGCCCGAACTGGGGCGTCACCGCCTCCAGCACATCCACCATCGGCAGCTGATAACGCCAGCCGATGGGGGCCAGGCGGCTTTTCAGATTCCAGTCGTTCACAAAAACGGAAAACAGCAGGATGAGCGCCGGCCGCTCGGGCTGGGCCAGGATCTTCCGGACAAGGCTCTCGTAGCAGATCCCCTTTGTCTCGTCGCCCTCGTCATTGACGGCGAATTCCAAAACCACCAGGTCCGGCCGGACCGAGCCGTCCCGGCCTATGTCCCGGTCATAGCGGATGCCGCCAAGCTGGGAGGGCGTGCCGCCCACACCGGCCTTGATATATGTAAGCTGCCCCTCCGGCACGCCGAAACGGCGGCATATGGCGTCGAAGGTCCTGCGCGCGTAACACATCCGCTGCGTCGGTACGGCTCCGGCCCCCTGGGTGATGGAGCCTCCCAGGAACGCCACGGCGGCCTTCTCCCCGGCCCTGACCTTCTCCAGAAAGCGCTTTATCCGGCAGTTGCTGCCGCCGGAGAGGAAGGAACGCGCGATCATGGCGCGGTAAGCCTCGCTGTCCGTATCCACCGGCCCGTCCGGATCCACCTCGGGAACGTCAAAGCCGTCATTGACATAAAGCTTCACGGTGACCGACGCCACATCCTTGTCCGTAGGAAGGCCGAAAAGGAGCTGTCCGGGGACCCGGTCCGTCTCCAGCAGCCGCTCGTCCCCCAGCACGACGATCCGCTCCGCGCCGTCGGCGGGGAAGGCGCGGCGGACGACGCTTCCGCCGTACTGGCCGTCCGGGCCGTAGAAGATCAGAGAAAGCTCCACAGGCAGGGAACGGTCCGGGGCCTCGACGGAGACGCCCACGCTGTGGACCAGCCGCTTGAAGCCCTCCGCCGTAGTCAGCAGGGATAAAATGCCCTCATCGGTGATGCCGCCCGACAGACCCGCCAGGGCGGTAAGGCGGTCGCCGTCCAGATAGATCGGATGGCGGCCCACGCCGTCGTCCTGAGGCAGGCCCCCGATGCGCTGATTTAGCAGCACATAAAACCCTTTTCTCTTTTCCAGCGGGTCCCTGGGCGCCAAAAGCTCCAGCATGGCTTTCCTCCTGTGTATTATTAACGGCAATTGAATCATGCCGATCGGCGCGGCGAACGCGCAATCGCGCCAATGTCCTTTATGTATGTAGAAATATAATACCCCTGTCAGGCAATAATCGCTTCTCATTTCTTGCTATATAGTACGCAATTGTTGCTCATTTTTTGCGCGAGGCGACGTTATATCGCGCGTTTTACTTAACGCGCATCATTCAACCAATGGCTTTAATATATTTACGCGCTTTGATTTCATGCCATTATTTGATGAATTATGGTGTGGAATAGTCACATTGACCTTTTCCGGGAAGTCTGTAACGCTTTAAATGGGCTTGTCGACCATCAAAGACTCTGAGCGGCGGGATGTTTCGATATCCCGGCAAATCTCCTTATAAAGAATATTTTAGCAATTTTGGGGAATTAATTTTTTCGTTTTTTGTTATTTGTATTTTTGAACGGCATACGTCGAAGTTTTCAATGATCGCGCAAAATAATCAGAACTTTTATATCTCAAAAACATAGTTTATGTCCGGTTGCGTTATTTTTGATTCTGTGTTAATTTAGATTCAAATGGGGTTCTCCGCCTTCCCGACATTACCCCGATAATACAATAATACTTTGAGGTGATAATATGAAAATTTACTCAGTCTATGACCCCGAATTCAAGCCCTACGGCAAGGTCCTGGAGGGCTATGACACCGCCTGTCTCCTGAGCGCTGTCAAGACCATCCCGCTCCCCGCGTCCGGCACGGCCTACGAGCCCAGTATCCCCGCCCTGGAGGCCACCTGCGATTACGGCCAATTCCAGAACAACGCCTACGGCGGCATGCCCATCGAGATCGGCATGTGCTGGGGCCGCAACACCAGGCTCAACTGCCTCGAGTACCACCGGGACAGCGAGGTGAACATCGGCGAGGGCGATTTCATCCTCCTTTTGGCCAAACAGGACGAGATCGTGGACGGCGTCCTTGACACATCAAAGGTCAAGGCCTTCAGGGCCCCCGCCGGCGTGCCCGTGGAGGTCTACGCCACCACGCTCCACTACGCGCCCTGCAACGCGGAGAAGGACGGCTCCTTCCGCGTGGTCGTGGTCCTGCCCCGGGGCACGAACTTTGCCGCCCCGGCGATAACGCCAAAGAACGACGAGGACACCTGGATGACCGCCCGCAACAAGTGGCTCCTGGCCCACCCGGACTCCGACGAGGCAAAGAACGGAGCCCATATCGGATTAACGGGCGAGAACATCGACATCGCGGAGCTGCTCTGATCCGGAGCGCGGTCCGCAAGGCCCGGATTTTTCCGCACCGATTCCAACGTACCCGCAGGGGCCGCCTCACTGGGCGGCCCGTCCCCAAGCACAAATATAAATGAACATATAAGGAGGTCAATCACCATGTCCACCAACATCCCCGAAGT
>CANQSU010000108.1 GCA_947626585.1 uncultured Oscillospiraceae bacterium | reverse complement strand
GATCAGGGTGGTCAGATCCGCGTCGGTGAACCAGCCGGTGGAGGCGCCCATGTCCCGCAAGAAGGGGATGGTGGCCAGCCCCCCGCCCACGGCAAAGAGCCCTGTTTTGAAAAACTCGTAAATAAGGCGGAGATAGATCATCCTTTACCGCCTCCTTTCCCGCCCTCGGGCAGCCAGAGGATCACGCCCACCACGCCCGCGCAGACGATCAGCACGGCGGGGGATATGACGGTGTTAAGCACACGGCCCCACCAGGTGGCGGGGAAGGTGACAAAATTGGCGACGCAGGCCAGAACGAGGACGCAGAGAAAGATCGCCACGCTTGGAGAATTTTTCAAGGTGGTCTTTCCGAGCCTTATGACGCTGGACGCGATGAGCGCGATGACGCAGGCGTTGACCCCCGCCAGCGCGTTTTTCACAACAGGGATGTCCGCAAAATTGGTGAGAAACGCGGCAATCAGGGTGATAATGACGAGAGACGGGAACACCACGCCAAGGGTCGCCACAATGCCGCCGACGATCCCCTTGTGCTTGCGGCCGATAAAGGTGGCGGTGTTCACCGCGATGATCCCCGGCGTACACTGGCCGATGGCGAAGTAGTCGGTCAGTTCCGCGTCCGTGGCCCACTTGTGCTTCTCCACAATCTCCCGCTGGAGAATGGGCAGCATGGCGTAGCCGCCGCCAAAGGTCATGACACCCACCTTGGCGAAGGTGAGAAACATCTTCAACAGCTCCATTTTTGCCTCCTTGGTCCAAAGTTATGTAAATCGCTCCAATTGCTCTTCCGGGGTTGACGCGCCGTCCTTCATAAGATAAAATTATGTTAACCTTTTCGAAACCGGGAGGATAACATGAAAAGACGGATCGCGCATTATATTCTGACAGCGCTTCTGACGCTGACGCTGGCCGCGCCGGCTGTCGGCTTCAACGCCGCGGCGGTCGATAATATAAAAAGTACCGATTATACCAACATTCCCGTCCTTGCCGAGAGGCTTGACCGGGTACTTTCGGGCGATGTGGAACTCTACGGCGACATACACTGCTCCTCCAACGTCAGAGCGCCGCTGAATACCCGGGCGGTGCCGTTGGGGAAGACGTATTATGTAAAGTCAGCCTCGGGAAATGTGTATTCCGGGAGCTCCTGCTACATATACGCCAACGCCGTGTACGCGACCCTTTTCGGGGACGTGCCCTTTCACGGGGACGACGTGGGATGGCTCAATTCCCGACGGGTGGCGGGGAACCTGGCCTCGGCCTCGTACGACGGCTTCACCCGTCTTGGCGTGGGCTTCGGGGCGCTGTTGCGTACCACGTCCAACAGGGATGGCGGCTACAACGGAAGTTCCGGCCACTCCATGGTCATACTGAAATATGACCGCTCCACCGTCACCTACCTTGAGGGCAACGGCGACGGCAAGGGACTTGTCCGCGTGGCGGAAAAGAGCTGGGATTCCTTCAACAACACGCACTTGGCGGGAAAGGGACGCCGGATCAGCTTCATCGTCCAGCCCACGGAGGAGTATATGGAGACGCTGGCCGGCGGCGGAAAAGCCGTGGCGCGGGACCTGGTGGGGTATTTTTCGACGCTCGGGGGCCGCCGGGGCAATTTCATCGACGTGTCCCTCTCGGCCTGGTATGCCGGCGGGGTGACAGCGGCCTGTGAGATCGGCGTCCTGAATGGCAGGAGCGAAAGCCGTTTCGCGCCCATGGAATCAGTGACCGTGGCGGAGGGCGTGGCGGTTTGCGCCAAATTCCTCTCCCGGTATTACGCCGACGGGTGGGATTTCACCGCCTCCGGCGCCTGGTACGAGCCATATTACAGCTATTGCCGCCTCTGGGGCATCGACGTGGATTTTTCCTCGCCGAATAAACCCATAAAGAGGGCGGATTTTGTAAGGCTCATGTCCCGCGCTCTGCCCGACGCGGCGCTGTCCGCCGGGAAGCCCGTCGCCTTTCCCGACGTGCCGGCCGGGGCATATTACGCCGATGCGCTGAGCAGACTTTCGGCCGCCGGGGTCATACTGGGCGCCAATGGCCGATTCATGCCGGCGTCCACGCTGACCCGCGCCGAGATGGCCCAGATCGTGGCCCGCATGGCGGACAAAAACCTCAGATGGAAATGACGGGTCGGAGATGCTTTTGGTATAAATCGGCATGATTTATTGCCGTTTTAAGGAACTTCTGAATAAATCGAAGTGTCAAGACCGGCGCGGCGATCTGTTCGGAGGTTCCTTAATTTTATCCGATGATGTCCCGGAAGGCCCGCAGAGCGTTCCGGTGGGTGATCTTCATGGCGGTGTCTACGCCGAATTCGGCAACGATAGCCTCCACCAGTCGCTGCTGGCCGCCGCAGTCGCCCCATTCAAGGCGCGAGTCGATGCCGTCGTAATCCGACCCCAGGGCCACGGCCTCGGACCCCGCAAGATTCACAAGGTGCCGCAGATGGCGTATAAGCTCGGATATGGTGGTGAAATTATCGTTGGACCGGTCGGAGACGGGGTGGAGGAAGGCGGTGCAGTAGTTGAGGCCGATAACGCCTCCGGCCTCGCCAACGGCTTTTATCTGCGCGTCCGTCAGATTGCGCGAGATATCGCACAGGGCGCGGCAGCAGGAGTGGGAGGCCACAAAGGGCTTTTTGGAAAACCTGACCACGTCCCAGAAGCCGCCCTCACTGAGGTGGGACACGTCCACGGCGATGCCAAGCTCGTTAAAGCGCCTGACGCACTCAATGCCGAAGGGCTTCAAGCCAAGGACGTGACGGCTCGGGTCGGGGTTCTGGGGGTAGCCAAGGGAGTTTTCGTAATTCCAGGTGAGCGCCACCATGCGAACGCCTTTTTTGTAGTAAACATCGACGTTTTCAAGCTTTCCGTCCAGCGTTACGCCGTCCTCCACGGTGAGGATCGCGCTGACCTTGCCCTCGCGCTCGTTGCGCGCGATGTCCGCGACGGTGTATGCCGGCGCCAGGCGGTCGGAGCAAAGCGCAAGCTCCCGAAGATACGCCTGATACGCCCGGTCAAAATAGGCGGCGGGGTCGTCGGGAATGCCGTGGCGCGCGGCGGATCCGTGGGTGGGCACGAAAATGGCGAAGCACTGGGCCAGCGTCTCGCCGGCGCGCAGCTTATCGAGGTTGATGTGGGAATTCTCAAGCCCTCTGAGATGCTCCCCGCCGTAAAAGCGCATGATCGTGTCGCAGTGAAGGTCAACGATTTTCATAAGATCCACCTCGTGACATTTCATCCATACGATTATATGACAAATCGAAAAACATTGCAATTTTAAATAGCTATTTATGCAATATATGAATTAGTGGCCCGATGGAATAAAATCCGGACAAGGGGAAACAATAAGTCCGCAACGAGAAAAGGAGGCATCATGCTATGATCATGGACAGGATCGCTCTTATCCTCTTGATAATCGGCGGAGTCAACTGGGGCCTGGTAGGCATTTTTAAATTCGACCTGGTCGCCTATCTCTTCGGCGGCCAGACGGCCTCCGTCAGCCGCGTGATTTACACCCTTGTGGCCCTGGCGGCCCTCTGGTGCATCTCACTGCTTTTCAGAGACCGGATCGAGTCAAAGGATAACGGCTAAGTAAAAAAATAACGCGCCGACCGGCGCGTTATTTTTTGCTTTTGTAGTCCCTCCAAACGGTCAAAACATACCGAGATTCGACATTACGGCGGTGAATAAAAAGACGGTCATCACGCTGAAGACCGTGGTCAACGCCACGATCTCTCCCGCCAGGTTCACGTTGCCGCCCAGGGTCTGGGCCATGGGCGTGGAGGCGACGGCGGTGGGGGAGGCGTAGATCGCCAGGATCGCCGCCATGGTGGGGCCCCGGTAGCCCAGCAGCGCCATGATGCCGATACATATCACCGGCACGGTCACGAGCTTGCAGAAAACGGCCGCCAGGAGCCGCCCCCTGTGGCTGACCATGCTCTTGAAGGAGAGCATCGCGCCCAGTACCACCAGCGCCAGGGGGGAGGCCAGGTCGCCGAGGGTGACAAGGGGCTGGCAGATAAGCTCGGGGAGCCTGAGCCCGGAGAGATTCACAAGTCCTCCCAATATCCCCGCCAGCACCAGCGGATTCTTGACGATCTGCCAGAGCGTCTTTTTCATGTCCACCTTGCCGCCGCGCATGACCTCAAAGTCGATGACCGCCAGGATGTTCAGAAGCGGCACCACCATCACGAACAGGGCCGCCATGATGGCCGCCCCAGTCTCGCCGGCGATGGAGCGGCTTATCACGGTGCCGAAAAGCACCGTGTTGGAGCGGTAGATGCCCTGGGCCACGGTGGGTACGTCGGCCCGGTCGGGGATCGTTTTTTTGCAAATCAGCAGGGCGATTACGAAGGAGGCGGTGATGAGGCCCGCCGTCCACAGAAACAGGGGCGCGTCGACCACCGAACCCAGGTCGGCGCTGTAGATATCAAAAAACAGCGACAGGGGAATGAACACCTTAAAGATAACGGTATTCATCTCCTTCAGGGAGTCCTCGCTGAAAAGCCCCAGCGCCCGTATGAGCATACCGATGCCCATATAGACGATCAGGGGCACCACCACGCCGAATGCCAGATTGAAGCCTTGCATTGTCCGTCACCTCAGCAGAATTTTTTGAAAAACGCGCACTCGTCGTCGTTGCAGACCGCGGCGTCCGGGTTCCTGATATCCACGTGGAACACATGACCCAGCTTGTTTTTCCCGTCGCCGTAGAAATGCAGCTCAAAGGGGACGGAGGCGTCCGTAAGGCACCGCGCCATGATCACGGCCTCGTTTTTAAGAAAATCGTCGCTGCAGGTCATGAGAAAGACAGGCGGGAAATCGGCGGTCACATATTTTGTGGCGTTCACGTATTTGGGGATGGCCAGCTTCGCCCGGCGGTACCGGTAGGCCCCGCAGTTCAGGGCGACGGCGGTGGGCGCGAACCCCTTCGGCGCGGCGAACCCGTAGCACCCGGCAAGCTCCGGGTTGACGCAAAGCTCGCAGAAAAGAGCCAGGATGTGTCCGCCGGCGGAGTCCCCCACGGCAAAGACATGATCCTTGTCAAAACCGTATTTGCCGGCGTTGTCCAGCACCCAGCCAAAGACCGAGCAGGTGTCCTCAAGGCTCGCCGGGAAGGGGTTCTCCGGAGCGAGACGGTATGTAAAATTCACAACGGCGAAACCGCGCCGGCAAAGGTCCATGCAGTAAAACTGGTATGTCTCCTTGGTGCCGTAGATCCACCCGCCGCCGTGGACGTTGACGATCACCGGCAGGGGAGAGGATTCGGCGCTTTTGGGCCGGTAAACGTCCAGTATCTGCCAGGCGCTGTCCGCGCCGTAGGGGATGTTGTCGAACCTCCGAACGTCCCCGGGCGTGGCGAGCCCCGCGTCCCGCTTGTCGTCGCTGGCTTTCATGCCCGCCCTGGCCTCCAGAACCTTCCTCATGACCATGCTTTTCATGTTCCCGCCTCCCGTTTCAGATATAGCCTATAGCCGACAATTGATATTTTTGATTGTACTCCGCTTTTCTGCCCGTGTCAACAAAACATTCCGGAAAAACCGGGAAATGAAGATCCCCGAACCGTGCGGCTCGGGGATGCTTTGGTTGAATTATTTTCTTTTCGCTTCCTCGTCGCGCTTGCGGAAAATAGCCTCGATCTCCTCGAAGGACATGCCCGTGGTGGCGCCGGAGGGGGGCTGCTGGGACGGACGCTGCCGGGGCTGGCGCTGCGCCTGTGCCTCCTGGTAGCGCTGTTCCTCCTGCGCGCGGCGGGCGGCCTCGCGGGCTCTGTAGGCGTCGGGGTCCCGAGGCTCGGCTCTGCGGCGTGCCTCGATCTCCTCAAAGCTCATTCCCGTGGATTGGGCCTGTCGGTACTCCTGGATCCTCCGGCGGGCCAGGTCGTTTGCCACCTTGCGCTTGTTGGCCCGGCGGACGTTGTAGTATACGATGAAAGCCACGTAGAGAATGGCGAGGATCACCAGCACCGTGATCGCCAGCCGCACATACTTGTTCCTCAGCGTGTTGGATATCTCCGAGCCTATGTAGGCGGTCCTGTCAAGCTCCACGGTGGTGTTGGCCACCAGGTTCACAGTGCCGTAGACCTGCCCATTGAAGGAGACGGTCACTTCTCCCAGAACGGTTCCCTGCTCCACCGGGGCGGTGAGAGCGCCCTCCTGATAGAGTCTTTGATCCAGCTTGACCTGAGTGAGGTCGGCGTCGTTGGGGAGCAGCGCCACCACGTTTTCCTCGGGCCGGAGGACGACGGAGGACGCTCCGCGGCCCAGATTGACGGGGATCTCCGCCATCAGCTTCATGGTGGTCAGAAGGTCCCTGTAATTGAAGTTGTCAAAGCCCCAGTTCATCAGGCGCTTTGTGTCGGTGTAGCTTCTCACCTCGGTCCTGCCGTCCTCGGCGGTGCCGGATTGGGCGCCCAGGACCACGCTCAGCAGATTGCGCCCCTCCTTGGAGGCCGTGGCGATACAGCAGTACCCGGCGGCGTCGGTGTAGCCGGTCTTGACGCCGGTGGCGTACTCGTAGTAGTAGGCGCTGGAGGAGTTGAGAAGGCTGTTGCCGTTGCGTATGACCCGCTCCTCGTTCAGCTCGGTGGCGGGGATGGAGTAGCTCGCGGAGGCGCAGATCCGCTTGAAAAGGTTGTGAGTCATGGCCTCGCGGGTTATCAGGAAAAGGTCGTAGGCCGTGGAGTAGCTGTTCTCGTTGGGCATGCCGTGGGTGTTGGCGAAATTGGTGTTCTTACACCCCAGCTCCACAGCCCTGGCGTTCATGCGGGCGATGAAGGAGGCTATGGTCCCGTCCACGGCCTCGGCAATGGCGTTGCAGCCCTCGTTGGCGGAGGTGAGCATAATACCGTACAGAAGCGACTCAAAGGGCACCTGCTCGCCGGCCTTGAAGCCGCCGGTGCTGCCGCCGCTGCCGATGTCGGAAAAGGCGGTCTCGTTCACGGCGCAAAGATCGGAAAGGCTCAGATCGCCGCGCTCGTATGCCTCAATGCCCATGAGGGCCGTCATGATCTTGACCATACTGGCCGGGGCGCGGCGCTCGTTCTCGTTCTTGCCGTAAAGGATCGTTCCGTTATCCAGATCCACCAGGAGCGCCGCCGAGGAGTCCAGCGCGGGATCGTCGAGGGCGTATGTCCGCGGGGACAGGGCCAGGAGCGTGGCAATTACAAGCGCCGAGGCCAGCGTGAGGCACAGGACGCGTATCGATTTACGGGACGGGACGTTGATCATTGATTTCATTTTGATTCTCCGGGAATAAAGTGATGGACAAAGACAAATTTATGGTGTAAAATGATAACATAGGACGCGCTGACGTCCTCACCCCTATATAATATAATTTTTTTGACGTAAAATCAATATGAAATGTCGAATTTTGTATCTTAAATTCCCGACGGGGCCTAACGCCGTCGGGTAGGGGGAGGAGACAGGATGAAAATACTTGTTGTGGACGATGAGAAGCTTCTGGTGCGGGGCATCAAATTCAACCTGGAGAATGAGGGCTACCAGGTGGAGGCCGCTTATGACGGGGAAGAGGGGCTGAGTCTGGCGAAGAACGGAGATTTCGACCTGATCATCCTGGACCTGATGATGCCGAAGCTCTCCGGTCTGGAGTTGTGCATGCGCCTGCGGGAGTTCTCTCAGGTGCCCATCATCATGCTGACGGCCAGATCCGACGATATGGACAAGATCATCGGCTTTGAGTACGGGGCCGACGACTACGTGACCAAGCCCTTCAATATTCTGGAGCTGAAGGCCCGCGTCCGGGCCCTTCTGCGTCGTTCGGCGCTGAAGAACCAGGCGGAGGATCCGAACCTCGTCACCATCGGCCCCATCTCCATCGACAGCGACAGGCGCATGGCCTTCAGAAACGGCGAAAGTGTGGAGCTTACGGGCCGGGAGTTTGACGTCATTGAGCTTTTGATGAAAAATCCCGGCAGGGTCTACAGCCGGGAGAACCTTCTCAATATCATCTGGGGCTATGACTTCCAGGGCGATATCCGCACGGTGGACGTACATGTCCATCGCCTCCGCGAGAAGCTGGAGGCCAACCCCGCCGAGCCGGAGTATATCATCACCAAGTGGGGAGTTGGGTACTATTTCAAGGGCTGAGAACGGGCCGCGCCGCCGGTTCATAAGCCTTCGGACGAAATATCTGCTGACTTATCTGCTGGTGACCGCGGTCATGATCGTGGTGCTTAATACCTATCCCGTCATCATCTCCCGGGACCTGGTCTTTGTGTCCAAGGAAAACGCCCTCTGGCCCACCACCGCCCGGATGGGCGCCTCGGTGGAGGCGTTGGAGAGGATCACTCCCGAGACGGTGGGACAAGTGATGAGCATGATGGAGACGGGTAACCTCTCCCAGGTCTCCGTGATGAACGGCAATATGGATGAGCTGTACTCTGTGCGAAACGACGCGACAGGGTACGATGAGCGCGTCCTGTTTTCCCTTGTCCGCTCGGCCATCAGCAACAAAGAGGACAAGTTCCGCTCCTTCTTCTCCGACGGGGCCTTCATGAGCTACTCCTCCTGCCCCATCATGTCCGGGGATCAGGTCGTTGGCGCCGTGTGCGTCTATGAGTACGACGAGACCGAGGGGAGGATCGTCCTGGGCATACGGGATGACATGCTGAACATCTCTCTGGGCCTCGGTATCGCCGCCATTCTGGTGAGCTTCATCCTGTCCAAGACCATGACCTACCGCCTCAAGCGGGTGCTGGACGGCATCAAGAACGTCCGGGAGGGGGAGTATACCTACCGGGTGGCCGTGTCCGGCCACGACGAGCTGACCCAGCTTTCCGACGAATTCAACAGTCTCACCGACAGGCTTCAGAAAACCGAGGAGATCCGCCGCCGCTTCGTGGCGGACGCCTCCCACGAGCTGAAAACGCCTCTGGCCGCCATAAGGCTCCTCTCTGACAGTATACTGGAGACGGACAATATGGATGCCGAGACCGTCAAGGAATTTGTGACCGGCATCCGGGAGGAGTCCGAGCGGCTGGGCCGCACCACGGGGCAGCTGCTGGCCCTTACCAAGCTTGACAACGCCGCCGCCACCGTCCGGGTGGATGTGGACTGCTGCGAGGTGGCAAACCGTGTCCTGGGCACCCTGAAGCCAATTGCCGAGCGCGCCGGGGTGACCGTGAGGGCGGAGCTTGACGCCAACGTCCACATCATGGCAAGCTCCGACGAGCTTTTCCAGATCATCTACAACCTGGTGGAAAACGCTATCAAGTATAACCGCCCCGGAGGAAGCGTGTCGCTGACGGTGCGGAGAGAGTCGGAGAAGGTCCGGATCACCGTGGAGGACACCGGCATCGGCATCCCGGAGGAGGATCTGCCTTATATCTTTGACCGCTTTTACCGGGTGGAAAAGTCCCGCGACAGGGACGAGGGCGGCACGGGCCTGGGCCTCTCCATCGTAAAATCCACCGCCGACCGCCACGGCGGGGAGGTCACCGCCGAAAAGCGGAGCGAGGGCGGTATGAGATTCGTGGTCTCCTTCCCGGCGTACATCCAGGGAAAGACGTGAAGAGCGCTAATCCTGATATCAACTCAAAAGCGTCCCTTCGCGTTAGTATGCGGAGCCGCGCCCTTACGGCGTTGAGGTGGTTCCGAGGAGGACGGGGGACCGACAAGGGAAAGAAAAAGTCCGGAATTCAGAGAATTCCGGACTTTTTTATGGCAGCGGGAGAAGGATTCGAACCCTCACATACGGAGTCAGAGTCCGCTGTGCTACCTTTACACAATCCCGCTAAA
>CANQSU010000107.1 GCA_947626585.1 uncultured Oscillospiraceae bacterium | reverse complement strand
TCTCGTACCCATACGTTTAGTTTACATCTTTTCTCTCGTTTGTGCAACTTTTATTTTTAAAACGAGTCCTAGTATTACGTCAACAGCTCTCCGATTTTTGGAGAGCTGTTTTTCTGTTGCCTTCCCTTGTCCGCGCCCCGCCATTTTTTGGTAAGGGCTTATTTGTGTTCCGCGTAGAATTTCTCGTAGTTTTTAAGATTATATTCGATAAGCGCCGGGGTGTCCAGGCCGTAGGGGCACCTGCCGGCGCAGGCGCGGCAGTGGATGCAGTCGGCCATCTTCATGGCCTTGGCGTGAAACTCGTCCGTCATGTACTGCTGCCAGGGGGAACGCAGGAGAAGCATGTCGAGCCGCGCCATGGTAAAGATCTCGATACCGGCCGGACACGGCAGGCAGTACCCGCACCCCCGGCAGAAGGAACCCGACAGCGCCTTCTTCTCGCGTTCAAGCTCCGCCTCCAGCTCCGGGGTCATTTGCGGCTCGGCCTCCTCGGCCTCGATCCACTGCCTCAGCTGGTCCTCGAACTGGATGCCCCAGATGGGCACCACGTTGTCAAACTGATTCATGAACGCCCGGCACAGGGTCACGTTGGTGAGAAGTCCGCCGGCAAGGCCCTTCATGGCGATGAAACCCATGTCGTGTTCCTTGCACTTTCTGACCAGCTCCATCTCCTGCTCGCCCGCGAGATAGCTGAAGGGGAATTGCAACGTCTCAAAATTCCCGCTCTCGATGGCCGCGCGGGCCACGCCGAGCCGGTGGTTGGTGATGCCGATGTGGCGTATGTAGCCCTTGGCCTTCGCCTCCGCCGCCGCGGCGTATGGCCCGTCCGGGTCCGCCGGGTCGGGCAAAACCGCCGGATTGTGGAACTGCAGAAGGTCGATGTAGTCGGTCCTCATCCGTTCAAGACTCAGTTGGATGTGCTGTTTGACGGTCTTGTAGTCGCTCCCGCCGCTCTTGGTGGCGATGATGATGTCGCGCCGCACGTCGGAAAGGCCCATGCCGATCTTCTCCTCGGAATCGGTGTAGGCGTTGGCGGTGTCAAAAAAGTTGATCCCGGCATCGAAAGCCATTCTGAGGAGTCTCGCCCCGTCCTCCTTTGACCGTCTCTGCACGGGCAGAGCGCCGAAGGCGGTGCGCGTCACCATAAGCTCGGTCCTGCCAAGTCGAAGCTTCTTCATTTTCTCAATCCCTCCTTGTATTTTTCCGCCGCCTCAAGCTGTTCCGCGGCGGCCAAAAGTGTGGTCCTTGTCACGTTGTCCCCGCCGGTCAGGCGCGCCAGCTCGCCCTGCCGGCCCTCACGCTCAAGCTTCGTCACGCTGGTGTAGGTCCTGCCTCCCTCCACGCGCTTGGCGATGGAGAAATGCTCGTCCGCCATGGCGGCGATCTGGGGCAGGTGCGTCACGCAGATGACCTGCTTTCCCCGCCCGATGCTCGCCAGCTTCTCCGCCACCCGCTGGGCGGCGATGCCGGACACGCCGGTGTCGATCTCGTCAAACACCATGGCCTCCACGGTGTCGGCCCGTGAAAGCACCGTTTTCATGGCCAGCATGATGCGGGAAAGCTCGCCGCCGGAGGCCACCCGGGCGATGCGCCCGAAGCTCTCCCCGGCGTTGGCCGCCATCAGGAACCGCACCTCGTCGGCTCCCTCCGGCCCCAGCTCCTTTGTTTTTATGTCAACCTTAAAGGACGCCCCCGGCATGGAAAGCCCGCGAAGCTCCCCGTCGATGGCGGAAGCCAATTCCTCCGCCGCGGCCTTGCGCTTCTCCGAAAGCTTCTTCGCCAGATTTCCGGCGTTTTTCGTGGCCGCCGCCAGCTTGACCTCAAGCTTTTTGATCCTCTCGTCTGAAAACTCGATCTCGTCAAGCTCCCGCTTGGCGCTGTCCAATGTCTCCAGGACCGCTTCCTCACTCCCGCCGTACTTGCGCATGACGCGCTTGAGGGTATCCAGCCGTGAATCCAGCTCGTCCAGCTCCTCTGGGGAGAATTCCAGCCGCTCCCGGATGTCCCTCAGCTCCTCCGCCGCGTCCTCGGCGGCGTATTTCAGGTCCGTCAGCTTCTGGGAAAGGGACTCCAGCTCCTCGGACCAGCGAAGGGCGTAGGCGATGGTCCCGGCGGCGGATTCAATGAGGTTCACCGCCCCGTCCGCCCGCTCCGAGCCCACCAGGCAGGCGCTGGCGTCCCGCACGGAGTCCGACAGCTTGCCGGCGGATTTGAGAAATTCCCGGCGCTTGGCTTTCTCGTCGTACTCCCCCGGCGTGACCCTGGCCCGCTCGATCTCCTTGATCTGGAATTCCAGCATATCCACGCGCCGCTCCCGTTCGCCCTCGTCCAGCGTCAGCGCCTCGATCTCGTCGCGGAGGTCCTTCATCTCCCGGTAGGCTTTCTTGTACTCCGCAAGCCCATCCTCAAGCCCGCCGAAGCCGTCAAGGTAGGAGAGGTGCCAGCGCTCATTGGTCAATCTCTGCCCGTCGCCCTGTCCGTGGATATCGATGAGCCGCAGTCCCAGCTCCCGGAGCTGGACGGCGGAGATGGGCATACCGTTCACCCGGCAGGTGCTTTTCCCGTCCTCGGAGATGCGCCGCGTCAGCACCAGCTCCCCGTCATACTCCACCCCGTTCTCCTCGCACCAGTCCGCCACATCCGCCCCGGTAAAGGCGGCGGTGACCAGGGCTGATTTCGCCCCCGCGCGCACCAGCTCCCGGCTCGCGCGCCAGCCCAGGGACGCCTCCAGCGAGTCAATGACAATGGACTTGCCCGCGCCGGTCTCGCCGGTCAGCACATTGAGCCCGGGCCCAAATTCAATGTCGGCCCGTTCCACAACGGCGATATTTTCGATATGCAGAAGTGAGAGCATATTAACACCTCCTGAGCCGGTGGGCTCCCGTCCGGTAAGCGGGGTCCTTTTTTCGTCGGTTGTTATGGCGGACGATCAAATCAGCTTCCTCATTCTTCTGACCAGCTCCTCCGCCGCGTCGTCATCCCGCATGGCCAGGAAAGCCGTGTCGTCGCCGGCGATGGTGCCGACAAGGGGGCGGATGGACATCTTGTCTATCGCCGCGCAGGCCGCCGACGCAAGTCCGGGCAGGGTCTTGATGACCACCAGGTTCTGCGCCCTGTCGATGCCGGTGACGCACTGGGAAAAAATGGTCCGCAGCCGTGCCTCCACGTCCACCGCCCGCTCGCGGGGCAGGACATAGCGGTACCGCCCCTGGGCTGTGCTTTCCCGTGTCAGCCGCAGAGCCTTTATGTCCCTGGACACCGTGGCCTGACCCACACGTATTCCCTCTTTTTCCAGTTCCACCAGCAGCTCCGCCTGGGTTCCCACGGCCCTTTTGGATATTATGTCGACTATCTTCTCCTGTCGCTCGTTTTTCACGGTCACTCCCCCAGCTTACTGCTGACTATTTCGTAAAAGCTCCGTCCGGTGACGCGCACAAGTCGTGTGACGGTGGCGCTTCGCCGTACCTCTATCCTGTCAAGGTCGCGCAGCGGCACGCTCTCCCCGCCGTCCACGGACAGATAGGCCGTCTTGTTCCCCAGCCGCTGAAGCTCCACGGTGACCGTCCTCTCCGGGGCCAGCACGTAGCTCCTGGCGCTGAGGATGTGGGGACAGACCGGCGTGACGATCAGGCTCTGGGCCGTGGGCTCCACGATGGGCCCTCCGGCGGACAGGGAGTAAGCGGTGGAGCCCGTGGGCGTGGAGACGATGACGCCGTCCCCGTCAAAGCCCATGATCCTGCGCCCGTCGCCGTAGACGCCGAGGCCGATGACCCTGGACACGCCGCCCACCACGGCCTCGTTGAGGGCAAAGTCCCGGTATACGCACCGCCCGTCCCGGAACACGGTCACGTCCGCCATCATGCGGCTTTCCAGGGTGTATCTCCCCTCAAAGACCGTTCGGGCAAGCTCCACCTCCCCGGCCTCCAGCTCCGCCATGAAGCCCTTGTGGCCCAGATTGATGCCGAGGATCGGTATATCCATGCCGCAAAGCGCCCTGGCCGCCCGCAAAATCGCGCCGTCTCCGCCAAAGGTGACGGCCAGCTCCGCGCCCCTGGCCAGTACGTCCAGCTCGCAGGGCAGGCTCCCCACCGCGCATTCGATCCCCAGGGACCCGGCGATTGCCCGGACCCGGTCAAGCTGCCGAAGCTCCGGGTCCCGCTTGGGATTCGCAAAAAGTATGACCTTCTCCATGACCCCCATCACCCGTCCAAAACCTCATGGGACTCGGCCACCACCGCGCGCACGTCGGCCTTCAGCTCACAGGGCGCGCTGACCAAATGACCCAGGTACTCGATATTCCCCTCCGGCCCCCTGATGGGGGACCAGGTCAGATTTTCCGCATAAAATCCGGCGTTTTTCGCGTTCCTCAAAAACGCCTCCAGGACCTCGATATGCGTCTCCGGCTCTCTCACCACGCCCTTCTTGCCCACCTTCTCGCGCCCCGCCTCAAACTGGGGCTTGATGAGGCAGAACACCTCGCCGTCCGGCCTCAGCACCGCGCGCACGGCGGGCAAAATCAGCGACAGAGATATGAAGCTCACGTCCACGGACGCAAAACTTGGCCGCTCCGGGAACATGTCGGGTGTCAGATACCGGGCGTTGGTGCGCTCCATCACCACGACTCTGGGGTCGGACCGCACGCTCCAGGCCAGCTGCCCGTAGCCCACGTCCACGGAGTAGACCTTCACCGCCCCCCTTTGGAGCATCAGATCCGTAAAGCCGCCGGTGGAGGCGCCGCAGTCCAGGCACACCTTCCCCTCCGGGCTCCCCCCGAAGGTATCCAGCGCCCGCTCCAGCTTATACCCGCCCCGGGAGACATACTTCATCCCCCCGCCGCGCACCTCGATCCGAGCATCCCCGGCGCAGGCGTTTCCCGGCTTGTCAGACCGCTGCCCGTTCACATAGACCTCCCCGGCCATGATGACGGCCCTGGCCTTCTCCCGGCTCTCGGCCAGTCCCCGCTCCACCATCAGCACATCAAGTCTTGTCTTTGCCATCTTCTCCCCCCGGATTCGAAAGGATCCCCACATCGGCCGCTATGGCGTCGGCCACACCGACGGCGTCAATGCCGCACATCCGCCGAAGCTCGTCCACCGTGCCCTGCGGGATGAACCGGTCGCCCAAATTTTTCAGGATCAGCGTCTTTATGGGGACGGACCGTCCGGCAAGCTCCGCGGCGAGCTGCTGCCCGATACAACCGCCCTTCACCGTCTCCTCCAGCACCAGAAGCCGCCCTGTGCGGCGCACAGACTCCTCAATGGGCCCGAGATCGATGGGCTTGATGCGCCCAAGCTTGATTATGTCAACCTCTATGCCCCGCTTTTTCAGGTCCTCCGCCGCCTTCAGCGCCGTGTTCACGCTGATGCCGTAGGTGACGACGGTGAAATCGCCGCCCTCCCGTACCCTGAGCGTGGGGACCGCCCCGCCGGCGGTGTACTCCCCCTCGCTCCCCTTGGGATAGCGCACGGCCACGGGCCCCGTTTCGGTTTCGACGGCCTGGCGGAGCATGTGGCGCAGCTCGGAAAAGCTGGCCGGAGACCAGACGGTCATATTCGGCATGGAGGTCAGATAGCTCACGTCCATGCTCCCCTGATGTGTCTCCCCGTCCTCGCCGGAGAGTCCCGCCCGGTCCACCGCCAGGACGGCGTGTTCACGGCCCAAAGCGATATCCTGCAAAAGCATGTCGTAGCTTCTCTGCAAAAACGTGGAGTACACGGCGAACACCGGCACGCACCCCCGGTGGGCGGCCCCGCCGATCATACTGGCGGCGTGGCCCTCGCAGATACCCACGTCAAAGAAGCGGTCCGGGTATTTGGCGGCAAATCCCGAAAGCCCCGTGCCCGAGGGCATGGCGGCGGTCACGGCAAGGACGCGCCTGTCCGTGGCGGCGATAGCGCTGATCTCATCCCCGAAAACGGTGGAAAAGCTCTCCCCGGAGGCCGGTATCACGCCGGTGACCGGGTCGAAGCCGCGTACCCCGTGGAAGGCGTCGGGATTGGCCTCGGCGTACTGGTAACCCTTGCCCTTTTTCGTGATCACATGCACCAGAGCGGGCCCCCTGGCGTCCCGGGCGATCTTCAGCGCGGCGGTCAGGGCCTTTATATCGTGCCCGTCCACAGGCCCGATGTACATAAAGCCCATGTCCTCAAAGACCGAACAGTTGAAAACGGCCTCCTTGACGCCCTGCTTGATGCGGTGAAAAATGTTGTAGAGCCACCGCCCGCCGGAAAAGCGGTTCATGAACCGGCGGTAGGCGTTTTTGAAGGCGATGTACCCGTGCCGCAGGCGCAGCCGCGACAGATACAGCGCCATGCCGCCCACGCTCTTGTCGATGGACATGCCGTTGTCGTTCAGGACCACGATGAACGGCTCGGGGCTTGCCCCGGCGTCGCACAGGCCCTCATACGTCAGTCCCCCCGCCAGCGCTCCGTCGCCCACCACGGCGATGACGCTGTAGTCCTCGCCTGAAAGCGTCCTGGCCCTGGCCATCCCCAGGCCCGTGGACACAGCCGAGGAGGCGTGACCCGCCACAAAGGCGTCGTGTACGGACTCGGAGGGCTTGGGGAAGCCGGAAATACCTCCGAAGGAGCGGAGGGTGTCAAACCTCTCCCTCCGCCCCGTCAGGAGCTTATGGATATAGCTCTGGTGTCCCACGTCGAACAAAAGCCGGTCGCGGGAGGTGTCAAAAACCCGGTGAATGGCAACGGTCAGCTCCACCACGCCCAGATTGGACGAGAGATGCCCGCCCGTCCTCGCCGTGGTGTTCACCACCGTTTCCCGAAGCTCCCGGCAGAGGATCTCAAGGTCCGCGTCGTCAAGCCGCTTCACATCCTCCGGGGAGTTGATCTGATCAAGTATGCTCACAAGGATCTACCGCCATTATTTTTTCTTTTTATCAAAGCGCGGCAGGAAGGACATGAGCTTTCCCACCGTAAAGATGATCTGGGTGTTTTTGGAAAGGGCCACAGTCTTGCCCAGCGCCTTGCCCCCGATGGTCAGGCCCGAAACGACCCCCGTCACCACCAGCGACATAACGATGCCGTTAAGGCTGAAATCCCGCGTCAGGTTCCCGGCGATGGTGGCCGCCGTGGCGCCGGAGATGATGCCGGATATGTCGCCCACCACGTCGTTGCAGACGGAGCTGACCCGATCGGCCTTCCGGAGAAGCTTCAGCGCCTCTCTGGCGCCCCGCTCCTTGTGGGAGGCCATGGCGTGAAAGGGCGTCTCGGGGGCCGAGGTCACCGCCACGCCGACAATGTCAAAGACGATGCCCAGCGCGATGAAGGCGAAGAGCAACACGAAGGCCACGATGTACCCGGCCCCGTCCAGGACCTCCGAGCTTGTCAGCGAGAAGATCATGGACATGGTTATGGACATCGCGACGATCTCAACGATCCATTTTGGGTCGGTTTTTTTCTTCATACATTCCCCTTAACAAAAAATGCCGCTTCGCGGCAAAAAATAATCAAAATTCAAATGTTCATCCCGCATTCTTCAAGGGCGCCAGCCCTTGAAAACAATTTTCACCGCAAATCACGAGCCCAGCGGCAGCCGCCCCTGGCAATTGCCGCAAGGCGAGGAACGCGGGTCCCGCGACGACGGGGCGGCGGCGAACAGGATAAATCTTGCGGCTTAGGTCGGGTCGGTTTTCCCCCGGCGCTGCCTTCCGTTGCCGTGAAGGCGGTTTCCCATTAAAGCGCCGTTCCGGTCGTCGCCAGACCGGTCACCCGATCGCCACTGAGACCGCACTGCAATCCCCTGTTCGCCCGTTGGACAGCCTAGATGTTTTCCATGGCGAAGCGAAACGTCTCTTTAGCCTCTTTTGCAGGAATTATTTCAAGAGGATATCGCCCGCCGTCCTGGCCGGGACGGCCGGCGCGTAGCTCCCCTATCCGCAAGTCCCACTCAAGGCAGGCTACTCTGCACACAGCACAGGGTTGAGTCAAAAAGTCTCTCCCACTTAAGTCGCACCGCAATACAGGTTTAAACCCCGGGACGTAATCAGGTCGCGTACCACGGTTGGGAGTACGCCTGACCACGTATCCGGGTCTCCACACCAGCAGGGTCGGGGCCGCCATGCCATTGGCGGTCGCCCTGAAGATGCAGACGCAATTTGCGCCTCCCTCCAGCACCCACCCGGAACTGGGCGTTCCAAGCAGACACAAGAGGCTTCAACGATGTGCCCTTCAAAGGATTTTTAGGCCCTTCTTAGGAGACGTCAGCTCCGACTAGGATACTGCGTCGCCAAGATAGAATTATATATGATTTCCGTCGATTTTTCAATAGGTCAAAATGATAATTTTCTTCAGGGAATCTCCGAACAAATTGGCAGGAGCGGATCGCCCTCCGCCTCACCGCTCCGCGACCGTCACCGTGAGCCCCGGATTCTCCTCCGCCGCGTCCAGAGCCACCTTCAGCACCCGCCTGGCGTAGCCGTACTTCTCCCCCAGCGCCTGCGTGTTCACAAACTCGATCCGCGCCGGGGCGATCTCCCCCAGCATGTCGTGAAGGGCGTCCAGATTCCTCCCGTAGTAGTCGGGAAAGTCAAAGCTCTCCCTGAGATACTCCTGGGCCTCCTCACGTTCGCGGAGTCTCCCCGCGTCCAGTACGATCCTCCGTATCTCCGTCACCCGACGACCCTCCCGTTCTCGACCGTCACCTCACGGAAGCTCTCGTAGTGGTCCGAGGTGTAAAAGTACAGTCCGTCATTGGAAAACACCAGCCTGCGCGACCCCCGGGAGCCGTAGCCGTCGGTGTCGATGTCGCACTCCGTGTATATTCTGCCCTCCGCCTCGGGAAGCAGGCCCTCGTAGTTGCCGAACCGGTCCCCGCCGATGGCCGCGCCGTCCCTGTAGTCCTCCACAGATCCGCCGGACCAGCCAAGCTCCCTGGCCTCGTCCTTCGTTATATAGTTGGGCGGCAGCTCCCCGTAGGCCTCCAGGTACAGCACCACGTTCTCCACATCGTAATAATATCCGCCGTACTCCGGCGCCCAGACCTTTTCCTCCCCGGCGGTATCCACCGTCTCCGGCGCGGCGGTATCGGGCGTAACGATCTCCTCTTTGCCCGTGTCCGTGTCCACCGGCGGAAGGCCGTCCGGGAGCGTCACGCAGCCCGGGAGTATCATCACAAGCGCCAGAAGCAGCGCCAAAAGCCTGAATTTTTTCATTTTCTCCCTCCCTGTCAAAGCCTTCATCACGTCAAATCGGATTATTACCCCCGAATAAATCGGCAGGAGCGGATCATGAGGCGCCTCGGGCGCGTCGGTTCACGGTTTTCCTATTATATCCCCACCCGCCCCTTCCGTCAAGTCCGGGACCGAAAAAGTAAATTTTCGCTTAACACGCTTTACCTTTTGGGCTCATTGTGGTAAAATGTTTATAATTATTTTTATCTGGTGACTGCTGTGAAAAGATTTCTTGAAGCCGCGAAAAGATATTTCAAGCGCTCGGACACGTTTCTCCTGGCGCTTTGTCTCCTGTCCACCGTTTACGGCATGGTGATGATCTCCAGCGCCATCCGGTACTCCGGCTCCATGCGCTCTCTCTACGTCCAGATCGGCGCCCTCGTCATCGGGCTTTTCCTCTACTTCCTCTTCTCCCTGGTGGATATCGACATTCTCGCCTCCCGCTGGCGCTTTTTCACCGTTGTCGGCCTTCTCCTGATCCTCTCCCTCCGCTGGCTGGGCGACGCCCGCGGCGGCAACAGGGCGTGGATCCGCTTCGCCGGCATCGGCATCCAGCCGGCGGAGTTCGTCAAGATCAGCTTCATCATCACCATGGCCT
>CANQSU010000106.1 GCA_947626585.1 uncultured Oscillospiraceae bacterium | reverse complement strand
GACCGTTGCACCAAGAGCCACGAATATATTTTCCTGCTGTCCAAGTCCCCCAAATACTACTTTGACGCGGAGGCAATAAGAGAGCCGAACATAACGGCGGGGAGAAAAGGGACCAGGAGAAGTTACACGCCGGGGACAGCCAGCAGTTATAGCATGGAGGGCGGGCACGTTGAACAGAAAGGGAATTTTACGGGGCTGCCGCTAAACCCAAAAGGGAAAAACAAGAGGGACGTGTGGACCGTCAGTACCAGCGGATTTAAGGGCGCACATTTTGCCACGTTCCCGGAAAAGCTGATCACCCCCTGCATTTTGGCCGGGTGCCCGGAGGGCGGGACCGTCCTGGACCCATTTATGGGGAGCGGGACCACCGGAGCGGTGGCCAAACGCTTGCGCCGTGGTTTTTGCGGGATCGAGATAAACCCGGAATATTACAAAATGGCCACTGAACGGATCGCGGCCACGGCGGTGGAGTTTGAACAGATGAAAATATAACGCCCCCTGCGCCTGGTGCTGACTACACGGCGCAGGGAGCGGAAAGGACAGCGGCAAGGCCGTCCGGCGGTTTCATTATAACAGACCGCCGGACAATGTGCAAGGCCGGAAAGGACGGACAAAACCATCGTTCTCAGGACATATATATTATAAGGCCCTCCGCGTCAGCTCCTCGCGGGCCGGCGGCGTATTGGAAATAAAATCCAAAAATGGGAGGAAAATCAAAAAATCCTGTTGACACGCGAAAAATAATATGATATTCTATAATAGAGTATATATAAGAATTTCTTCAATGCTTTATCGATTTACCGTGAAGAACGGGCAAATATTCGGCCGATATTGATGATACATTTGCCACAACGGTCAAGGCTCCAGCCGTTTCCGCACGGTCGTGCGCTGGCTGAAAATCGGGTTCAGCCGTGACAGAGACTCCCGATACATCAATAAAAATATTCTGGAGGTATACATATGAAATCCACGAAACGTGTTTTTGTTGTTGTTCTGGCGCTTGCTCTGACTGTCGCTCTGGCCGCCATCCCCGCTTCCGCGCTGACAATGGCCACCACGTATGATCATGGCACTATTCCCGGTCCCGGAGACGCCCCTGGTATTGATTGGACCATCTATCTGTACGTTACAGCAGACAATGCCACCGCCACCGCCGACGCCTCGCGCAACACTATAGTCGTTGCCCATGTTGAGGCCGACCTTCATGTAGGAAATGAAGTATTTCACAACACTGATGAGGAAATTGTCTCTGGAATGAGCGCAAAGGCATCTGTGAACAACATCCCCCAAGAAGATCCCTCAAAAGGCCCCGGAACTATATGGGAAGCTGTTGGAAGCTATGGCATTGACGGTTTCACTCCGAGGGATCTTAGGCTTAGACCGTAAACGTTTGTAGGAAACCCAAAATCTCATGGCGCGCCGCCTGCGGGCGGCGCGCCCCAAAAAGGAGACGTCATATGAAAGCAAAGCAAACGGGCGCTCTGCTGTTGGCTGTTCTGATGGCTGTACTGTCAAGCTGTGGGACAAAGGCGGGCGGTCCCTCCGGCCCCTCTTCTGTTGAAGCCGAATCTCCCGCCTATCCCTGGATGGCCGGAGAGTCCCCCATCCCCGACCGCCATGTTGGCCTTTCGTGCGATTTGGAAGGGCGTCAAGGTGGATTTACCTGCACAGAAACGGGATATTACATTGTCGGTGAAGATGAAAGGGACCATAAAAACTATATCTTTTACGGCGACTACGGTTCGGACACCCTCGTCAAGCTGTGCGGCAGACCCGACTGCGACCACCTCAACGAGGACTGCAACGCGCGCTTTGATAGCTGCGACAGCGTTTATTATGACGGCAGCCACCTCTTTGTCAACGAAGCCCCTTTCCCCGGCAAACCCAGAGTGATCCGCATGGACCTGGACGGCAGCAATCAGGAGGTAGTTTTGGACCTGGCGGACTTTGTCACGTCCCAGATGGGCTTCGGAAGATATTATGCGCCCCATATAAGCAACGGCGTGTTTTTCCTGTGTACCACGCGCCTCGATGAAAGCGGAAACAGAGTCGCCGCCCAGATTTATTACAAGCTGGACGGCTCCATGGAAGAACCCGCTGTAGTACCGGGTTCCTTATTAGCCACGTTGGTGGAATGCGATAGTGATGGCAATTTTGTTGATAGCCATTATTATGAAACGGTACGCGTATGGGACCCGGAGACGGGTGAGGTCCATGAGCTGACGGAAAACAGGGGCAGCGGCTACTACGGCATGGAGGAAGCCTGGTACATAAAAGACGGCGTTATCTGCCACCTGAACTATGCCAGCGGGGAGGAAGAGGCCCTGCTGGACACGGGTATCCTGCCAGGAGAGGATGATTTTATCACCCTTCTCTGCTTCCCCGACTGCTTGGTACTGCATATACAGCACCAGCCAAAAGAGCATGAGGACCGCCGTTCCACCTTCTACTTCTATAACTGGGCCATGGAGCCTGTGGGGGACGTCACGATTCAAGGCAGCTGGATAACCCTCTGCGGAGAGACGGAGGACCGGCTGATCTTCAACTCCGACTATCTTCCCTGGTGTTACGTAGATAAGGCTGACTTTGGCACCGGTCACATTGAGCTGCATGAGTTCAACATGCCCGACATGGATTGGGACGCCATTCAAGCGGCTTACCAGGAGACCCTTGGTAACTAAAAATATAACAGGCAGTTATTAACCACCCACCGGCGCGCCGTCTGCGGGCGGCGCGCCCCCAAAAAGGAGACGTCATATGAAAGCAAAGCAAATGGGCGCTCTGTTGTTGGCTGTTCTGATGTTATCCATGTTGGCAGGCTGCGGAACAAAGGCGGGCGGTCCCTCCAGCCCCTCTTCCACCGAAAACGAAACTCCCGCCTATCCCTGGATGGCCGGAGAGTCCCCCATCCCCGACCGCCGTATCGGCCTCACCCGACAGGGTATCGGAGGATGGGTTGGAGGCTTTGCCGTCACAGAAACGGGGTATTACATCATGGGTAACGACCCATGTATTCCTGGCGATAGCTGCCTCTTTTACGGCGACCACGGGTCAGACACCATCGTCAAGCTGTGCGGCAGACCAGACTGCGACCACCTCAACAAGGACTGCAACGCGTGGTTTGATAGCAGTGACAGCGTCTATTACGACGGCAGTTACCTTTTTGTAAATGATACCCCCGGCACACCCAGAGTGATCCGCATGGACCTGGACGGCGGCAATCAGGAGGTAGTTTTTGACCTGGCGAACTTTTCTTCGCTCAGATTGGGCAGTCAATATTCTATGATGCGGATCATCAACGGAATATTCTCATTTTCTGCAACACGGCTGAACGAAAGCGGAGAGAGGGAACCTTCTGTAGTCTATTATAAGCTTGACGGATCCATGGAAGAGCCGGGAATCGTGCCTGAAAGTAGGATGGCTATGATGGAAAGCGACGGTGAAGGTAACTTTATTTCTATTGCTACCAAGGGAGCCATGATCCTCGCATGGGACCCGGAGACAAACGAGGTCCGCGAGCTGACGGAAAAACGAGGCAGCGGCTACTACGGCATGGAGGACGCCTGGTACGTGAACGACGGCGTCATCTACCATCTGAATTACGCCAGCGGGAAGGAAGAGGTCCTGCTGGACACGGGCCTCCGGCTTGAGGAAAACGAATCAATGTCTCTCAGCTGCTTTCCTGACCATTTGGCTCTGCAGGTAGACAACAGTAAAAGCGCCTATTCCTCCTTCTACTTCTACAACTGGGCCATGGAACCTATCGGGCAGATCGACAGGATTGATGGCAGCCTCATTATGATTTGTGGCGAAACGGCGGATCGGTTGATCATATCCTCTTATCCAATCAGTATTGTTCCGCAGTATTATGTTGAAAAATCCGACTTTGGAACCGGCCACGTTGAGCTGCATGAATTCAACATGCCCGATATAGATTGGGCGGCCGCCGAAGAGAAATTAAACAGCATATCCGGCAATTAATAACCACCGGCGCGCCGCCTGCGGGCGGCGCGCCCCAAAAAGGAGACGTCATATGAAAGCAAAGCAAACGGGCGCTCTGCTGTTGGCTGTTCTGATGGCTGTACTGTCAAGCTGTGGGACAAAGGCGGGCGGTCCCTCCGGCCCCTCTTCTGTTGAAGCCGAATCTCCCGCCTATCCCTGGATGGCCGGAGAGTCCCCCATCCCCGACCGCCATGTTGGCCTTTCGTGCGATTTGGAAGGGCGTCAAGGTGGATTTGCCTGCACAGAAACGGGGTATTACATTGTCGGTGAAGATGAAAGGGACAATAAAAACTATATCTTTTACGGTGACTACGGTTCGGACACCCTCGTCAAGCTGTGCGGCAGACCTGACTGCGACCACCTCAACGAGGACTGCAACGCGCGCTTTGATAGCTGCGACAGCGTTTATTACGACGGCAGCCACCTCTTTGTCAACGAAGCTCCTTTCCCCGGCAAGCCCAGAGTAATCCGCATGGACCTGGACGGCAGCAATCAGGAGGTAGTTTTGGACCTGGCGGACTTTGTCACGTCCCAGATGAGCTTTGGAAATTACTATGCGCCCCATATAAGCAACGGCGTGTTTTTCCTGTGTACCACGCGCCTCGATGAAAGCGGAAACAGAGTCGCCGCCCAGATTTATTACAAGCTGGACGGCTCCATGGAAGAACCCGCTGTAGTACCGGGTTCCTTATTAGCCACGTTGGTGGAATGCGATAGTGATGGCAATTTTGTTGATAGCCATTATTATGAAACGGTACGCGTATGGGACCCGGAGACGGGTGAGGTCCATGAGCTGACGGAAAACAGGGGCAGCGGCTACTACGGCATGGAGGAAGCCTGGTACATAAAAGACGGCGTTATCTGCCACCTGAACTATGCCAGCGGGGAGGAAGAGGCCCTGCTGGACACGGGTATCCTGCCAGGAGAGGATGATTTTATCACCCTTCTCTGCTTCCCCGACTGCTTGGTACTGCATATACAGCACCAGCCAAAAGAGCATGAGGACCGCCGTTCCACCTTCTACTTCTATAACTGGGCCATGGAGCCTGTGGGGGACGTCACGATTCAAGGCAGCTGGATAACCCTCTGCGGAGAGACGGAGGACCGGCTGATCTTCAACTCCGACTATCTTCCCTGGTGTTACGTAGATAAGGCTGACTTTGGCACCGGTCACATTGAGCTGCATGAGTTCAACATGCCCGACATGGATTGGGACGCCATTCAAGCGGCTTACCAGGAGACCCTTGGTAACTAAAAATATAACAGGCAGTTATTAACCACCCACCGGCGCGCCGTCTGCGGGCGGCGCGCCCCCAAAAAGGAGACGTCATATGAAAGCAAAGCAAATGGGCGCTCTGTTGTTGGCTGTTCTGATGTTATCCATGTTGGCAGGCTGCGGAACAAAGGCGGGCGGTCCCTCTTCCACCGAAAACGAAACCCCCGCCTATCCCTGGATGGCCGGCGAGTCCCCCATCCCGGGCCGCCGAATCGGCCTTGACCGCCAAGGTATCGGAGGATTTGTTGGAGGTTTTGCCGTTACAGAAACGGGGTATTACATCATGGGTATGGACCCATGTATTCCTGGCGATAGCTGCCTCTTCTACGGCGACCACGGTTCAGACACCATCGTCAAGCTGTGCGGCCGTCCTGACTGCGACCATCTTAACGAAGACTGCAATGCACTTTTTGATAGCAGTGACAGTGTCTATTACGACGGCAGCCACCTCTTTGTAGAGGAGATTCCGAAATTTGGCCCACCCAGAGTGATCCGCATGGATCTGGACGGTAGCAATCAGGAAGTAGTTTTGGATATGTCGAACTTTTCTTCGCTCAGGTTGGGCAGTCAGTATTCTATGATGCGAATCGTCAACGGAACATTCACATTTGTTACAACAAGACTGAACGAAAGCGGCGAGAGAGTGAATTCCGTAATCTATTATAAGCTGGATGGCTCCATGGAAGAGCCGGGAATCGTACCTGACAGTAGAATAAGCATGATGAGAGGCGATGCAGAAGGAAATTATATTGACTGCATGGGATCCGTGGTCCGCGCGTGGGACCCGGAGGCAAACGCGGTCCATGAGCTAACAGGAAAAAAAGGAGACGGCTACTACGGCATGGAGGACGCCTGGTACGTGAACGACGGCGTCATCTACCACCTGAATTACGCCAGCGGGGAGGAAGAGGCCCTGCTGGACACGGGCATCCGGCTTGAGGAAAATGAAACGATGTCTCTCTACTGCTTCCCTGACCATTTGGTACTCCAGGAACGGCACAATACAGACAACAGTAAAAGCGCCTATTCCTCCTTCTCCTTCTACAACTGGGCTATGGAACTCGTCGGGCAGATTGACAGGGTCGATGGACGTTTCATCAGAATCGTTGGTGAGACGGAGGATCGATTGATCATATCCACTCACGACCTTGTCATCCCGCAGTTTTATATCGAAAAATCTGACTTTGGAACCGGCCACGTCGAGTTGCACGAGTTTAACATGCCCGATATAGATTGGGCGGCCGCCGAAGAGAAATTAAACAGTCTATCTGGCAATCAATAACCACCGGCGCGCCGAAAACGCATCAGAAGGAAGAAGGTACCCAAAATGGAACTTAAAATCAACGGCCTCACTAAACGCTACGGCAACAAGCTGGCGCTGAAGGAGTTTTCCTACACCTTCACGCCGGGAATCTATGGAATCCTCGGTGCGAACGGCGCGGGTAAAAGCACGCTTATGAACCTCATCACCGACAACGTGAAGCGGGATGAGGGGGAGATCCTGTGGGAAGGGACGGATATTCTTTCCCTCGGAGCGGCTTTCCGCGCACTGGTGGGGTATATGCCCCAGGAGCAGGGGATGTATGGGGATTACTCCGCGCGCGCCTTTCTGCGGTACATGGCACAGGTCAAGGGCCTGCCCAGAAAGGCGGCGCGGGGACAAATCGAGGAGCTGCTTGAACTGGTGAATCTCACGGACGCGGCGCACCGAAGGGTGGGAGGCTTTTCCGGCGGTATGCGTCAGCGGGTGATGTTGGCGCAGGCTTTGTTGGGCGATCCGAAGGTGCTGATCTTGGATGAACCCACGGCGGGCCTTGACCCCAAGGAGAGGCTGAGGCTCCGGCACTACATATCCAATCTCTCCCAGGACCGTATCGTCTTTCTCTCCACACACATCGTCTCCGACATCGAGTCCATTGCCAAGGACGTGCTTCTTATGAAGGAGGGCACGCTTGTTACCCACGGGACCCCCGAGGCCCTGATCAAGAAGGCCAAGGGGAAAGACCTGGAGGATGTCTATATGTTCTGGCTGGGGGCGGACTGATATGGAATGGAGACGTGTACTTCTTGGCAAGGCGTTTCTTTCGATTCTTGCCCTGCTCATTGTCTTGAATACCTTTTTCTTCTACTACCAGCACGGCGGCTCCTATGGCCAATTCGGCGTCCGGGCGGAGTCGTACAACCGAAATCTGGAGGAGCTTGCCTCCCTCAGCTGGGAGGAGGGCGTCGCTGCCTGTGACGCATTCCACGAGGAGGTATCTCAGGCCATTATAAACGGTACCTGGGACAAAGGCAGCGACCGCTACAAAAGCGCCTCCATGGAGGCGATCAAGGCACAGCTTGAATATCTTATCTCCTATCCCCCCTACCTCAACGGCATCGAAAAGGACGCGAAGAAGATCCAGGGCATCAGCCTCTTCTCCGATCCGAACAGCTTCAATTACAAGAACACCGTCAAGACGGCGAATGATTTTGCCCGTATGAAGGGCCGGGACGTGAGCTTCGGCCACGATATGGCGGTGACTGACGTGCTTGAGGACCGCTGGGCGGATTACAGCATCGTCTTGCTGGCGGCGGTCATCTGCGCCATGTTCCTGGCGGAGCGCCGCGCCGGCCTTTGGCCCATGATCTACGCCGCCCCCGGTGGAAGAGTAAAGATGGCGGCAAAGCGGGTGGGCATCCTGCTGGCGGGTTCCGTGATTGGGACCGTCGCCGTGTTGGGGCCGAAGATCCTGCTCTCCGCGTGGCTCTATAACGGACTCGATGAGTGGGGTCGGCTCCTGCAGTCCATCCCCATGTTCAAGAATGTCCCCATTCCCATGACAGTGGGGCAATTCTGGCTGTTCTACATGGCGGTGAAGGCCGCCGGCACCTTCCTTATCGGCCTTGTACTCTGGGCGGTTATGAGCATGGTGGCAAATCTCGGCCTTGCGCTGTGCGCGGCGGGCCTTCTCCTGGCCGCAGAATACGCCTGCACCACCATCCGTTCAGGCTCTGTCTTTGCCATCCTTCGCTACTGCAATCTGTTCAGCTATGTGGACTACATACAGGTTTTCCAGAGGTACCTGAACCTCAACCTGTTTGGCGCGCTTATCAGCGGAAGCGACCTGGTCCTGGTGAGCCTGCCGCCCCTGTGCCTTATCTGTGCCGGTGTGTGCCTGGCTGTGGCGCGATACAAGCACCCCGTGGCCCCGGTGAATCGCCTCCTGCGCTTTGCCGACGGGCTGAGGAAAAAGGTGGACCCCGGCGCCGCCCGCGGCGGGCTTATGGCGCTGGAAACAGGCAAGCTTTTTGTTCGGCGCAAGGGGCTTTTGCTGTTGATCCTTCTGGCGCTGATACTGACGGAGGCTGTGCCTCCCTACCGCAGGTTCGATCCGCTGGATATGTACGACCAATACTATGAACAGCTTTACGCAGGACCCATCACCGAAGAGACCGTTGCCTCTCTGGAGGCCGAGCTGGCCGCCTCCACCGAGGCGGACCGCTCAAACTCCTTAATGCGCCTTATAAATACCGTGTCCCGCGCGCCGGACGGCGCGTGGCTCATCCCCTCCGGGCCGTATGACTCTGTCTGGAGTCAGGACGACGAAGGCCGGCACGGGGCGACGGCCCTGTTGGCTCTGCTGTTTTTGGTGCTGCTGATTTCGCCCATTGCCTCTCAGGAGAACGAGGCCAGGGTAAAGCTCCTGATGTTTGCCTCCCCCGGCGGGAGGGGCCGCCTTTGGCGAAGAAAGGCGTCTCTGGCGGCGCTGACGTCCGCGCTTGTCTGGGCCATGGTGTACGGGACGGAGTTCTTCCTGATTTCCCGCTATTACGGCCCCTTTACCTGCCTTGCGGCCCCCACAAGCAGCCTGGGGTTGAGTACCATCTGTTTTACCTTCATCGGCTCGGAATCCTCCACGCCCATCTGGCTGACGCTATCCCTCCACTACGGTCGCCGGCTTTTGATCATGCTCTCAGTGGGGCAGCTCTGTATGCTCACCTCCTCCCTCTGCCGCCGCAACCGTGACGCGATGCTTGTCAACATGGGCCTCATTGTCATTCCTGCCGCGCTGGTCAACATCGGCTCCAAGGCGCTCGCCTCCGTATCCTTCCTCATCCCGCTGGAATGTGTACCGGTATTCTTCAGCTCCGCGCCCTTCATCGTCTGCGCCCTCACGGGCGCGGCGTCAGCGGCTCTGTCCTGCTACTGGCTAACGACCCACCGGGCCGTATTCCACGCCGTCGTCCACAGGCTCTCCGCCTTCCGTGCAAAGTAAAGTTCAATAGACCGCAGCCGCATCAGGGGAGGGTTTATCACCCTCCCCTCAGTCCGTCAAAAACCATCTCACGCCCGGCATAAGCGAGCGTTTAGGTGTCTGAATAAATATGGCCTTTTGGCTGGCGAAGCGGAGTTCTTCCAACTCCAACCCGCCAGCTTTTTCAAATTCATTGCAACAAATTTAAGCCTCACTCAGCGTTCTACCCGGGCCAAACCTCGGTGGTTCGTATATCTCATCGCGCGCTTTTCCTTCGCGTCCGCGAACACGCGCTCTATCGTCTCTTTTCGCTTGGCATACAGTGCTTTCCCCAGCGGGTTC
>CANQSU010000105.1 GCA_947626585.1 uncultured Oscillospiraceae bacterium | reverse complement strand
CGATGAGGGCCACCACCGTGTCGAAGAGGTCCGGGCGGCGGAAGAAGAAGATGCCGGAGTGGACGGCCCCCATGGAGCAGCCGGTGAGCATCCCCTTGCCGTGGACATCCCCAAGCTCCCCGGCTCTGGACGCAAGCTCCAGGGTGATATAGCGGAAATACCGCTCCTGCATCTCGATGCGACGGCGGGGGCTGTCGTCCTTTGCCGACCAGCTCTCGGCGTCTATGGAATCGGGGCAGACCAGCATGACCCGCCCCTCGTCGATCCAGGGGCGCATGCACTCCACCATGCCGAAGTTCTCAAAATCCCAGAAGCGTCCGTTCTGGGGTGGAAACGCGAAGCAGAGCTTGCCGCGGTTCCCGTAGACCTTGAACTCCATGTCCCGGTCAAGCTCACGGCTCCACTCTTTAAAATAACGAACGTCCATTGTGTTCTCCTAAGCTCAAATTATTTTTTCTTGGTGGTCACGAATTTGATAAACTCCTTCGCGGCCTTCATGTCGTCGGCGTGGGCGATAAAGGTCTCGTTGCCCATCTGATCCTCCCAGATGGCGGGGAGGCGCTCGTATTTTACGATCTTTTCCCCATACTTCTCGAAGATCTCATCGACGGAATGTACATAGTCGTAGATGTCGCGCCTGTCGGCGGTGACGCAGAAGTGGTCCTCTCCGCTCTTGGGGAGCCGGCGCTCATCATAGGCCACCATCTCGGCCCAGATCTCATAGACGTCGGTGGAATGGGCGTAGTTCATCATATCCGGGGTGTAGCTGCCGGCGGGGCGCATGTTGACCTCCAGGCCCACAAAGTCACCCACCTTGCCCAGGCCCTCCTTGGCCTTTCTGAGCTTGAAAAACTCGAGGTGAATAAAGCGGCTGCGCGCGCCGAAGGATTTGGCGGTGGCGCGGCCCAGCTTCCGCAGGGACGCGGGCATACCGGCCTCCACGTAGTAGGCCAGGTCCAGCTTCTCGTTGACAATGTCCATGATGGAGGGCGGCCAGGCGGTCATGGACTCGAAGAGCGGCTCGCATTTTGAGTTGGTGATGGCGTCGTAGGAGTAAATATCGCCGGTGATGAACTCCTCCATGACGTAAGGGACGGACGGGAGGTTATTGAAAAAGCTCTCAAGATCCTCGTCGTTTTCCAGCTTGTAGGTGGCCTCGGCGCCAACGCCGTTGTCGGGCTTTACGATGACGGGGTATCCCACCAGCTCGATAAACTCCCTGGCGGCCTGACGTGTGGTGATCCGATGGCACCGGGCTGTGGGGACGCCGGCCCTCCTGTAATACTCCTTCATCCCCCACTTGGACTTGAAGCACGCTACCTCCTGGGTGTTGACGCCGGTGGTCACGTTGAAGTCGGTGCGCAGGCGGGCGTCCTGCTCCAGCCAGTACTCGTTGTTGGACTCGATCCAGTCGATCTTGCCGTACTTGAAGGAAAAGAACGCCACGGCCCTGAACATCTGGCCGTAGTCCTCCATGTTGTCGACCCGGTAATACTCCGTAAGGGAGTTTTTAAGCCCGTCGGAAAGGCTGTCATAGGGACTGTCGCCGATGCCAAGCACGTTGACCCCGTTGCGCTTGAGCCTGTCGCAGAAGCTCCAATAGATGGGCGGGAATTGGGGAGAGATAAAAATAAAGTTCATATGTAACATCACCTTATGTAGTTTTGTTGGAAAGCGCGATGCAGTGTAAAAAATCGCCAATCTGTATTATATCCCCATTCACCCGGTATGTCAATGTCAAACGCTCATTATTTTACCCGCACAGGCCTTTGACGACCAAACGGGGTGTCTCGGAAAGCTCCCGGTACGTGCGCCGGATCAGGACGGCGGCGATGAGGAAGGTCAGGATGTCGGAGACGGGCATGGAATAGAGTACCCCGTCAAGGCCCCAGACCAGGGGAAGCGTCAGGGCAAAGCCCACGCCAAAGACGATCTCACGCACCATGGACAGAGCCGTGGAGGCCGCGGCCTTGCCCATGGCCTGCAGGAAGATGAAGCAGGCCTTGTTGACACAGGCAAAGACGATCATGCACAGGTATATTCTGAAGGCGCGGAGGGCGAAGGAGGTGTAGCAGGCGCTCTCGTTGGCGGCGCCGAAGATGGCGATGAGCTTGCCGGGGAACAGCTCTACGACCGCCAGCGCTATGGCTCCGACAGCCGTCTCGGCGGCCAGCAGATGTGAGAAGAGGCTCCGCACTCTCCCCTTTTCCCCCGCGCCCATGTTGTAGCCGGCAATGGGGATGCACCCGGCGGCCATGCCGACCACGACGGAGATGACGATCTGGAAAAACTTCATGACGATGCCCACCACCGCCATGGGGATCTGGGCGTACTCCGCTTTTCCAAAGACCGGGTCAAGGGCGCCGTACTTGCGGATCATGTTGTTGATGGCGGCCATGGCCGCCACAAGGGATATCTGCGACAGAAAGCTGGTAATGCCAAGGGTCAGCGTCCTTGCGCAGACACGGACATCAACACGGTAATCTCCCCCGGCGGGCTTCACAAGCTTCATGTGGAGAAGATACCACAGGGACAGGACCGCCGTGGCTATCTGACCCGCCACCGTGGCCACGGCCGCGCCCATCATGCCCCACCTGAAGGAGAAGATGAAGATGGGGTCGAGGATAATGTTGATGACGGCACCCAAAAGAGTCGACACCATGGCGAATTTGGGCGCGCCGTCAGCGCGGATGATGGGATTCATGGCCTGGCCGAACATATAGAAGGGCAGCCCTAAGGAGATCCAGAAGAAGTATTCCTTTGAATATTTGAAGGTCTCCTCGTTGACAGTGCCGCCAAAGACGGTGATGATGGGAGTCTGCAGGGCAAGGTACAAGGCGCACAGCAAAATGGACGTAACGCAGATCATCACCACCGAGCTGCCCACGCTTTTTCTGGCCTTGTCCCCGTCGCTGCCGCCGAGGCAAAGGCTCACAAACGCGCAGCACCCGTCGCCAATCATCACGGCGATGGCAAGGGCTATGACGGTCAGGGGGAAGACCACCGTGTTGGCGGCGTTGCCGTAGGAGCCGAGATACGAGGCGTTGGCGATGAATATCTGGTCAACGATGTTGTAGAGCGCGCCCACCAGAAGCGATATGACGCAGGGCACCGCGTATCTGCCCATCAGCCTGCCCACGCTCTCCGTGCGCAGAAATTCGTTGTTTTCCATAAAAATCATCCTTTCATCATAAAGACGCCGGGAGTTGATGCCCGACACACAAAAAAGCATGCGGCACGACGCTGGATTTACGCCGTCGGGCCACACGCTTTAAAAAACGCGCGGCACCCAACCGGATTTACGCATTGAGTGCCACACGTTGTATTTTTATTTTAGCCTGATTTGAAAAAGCTGTCAAAGGTGATTTTGAACAAAAATCACGCGGTCAAACTCACTTGATCAGCGCTATATTTTTCAGCACGGGGGCCAGGGTGTTGGCGACGGTGGACATGAGCTTGATGAAAATGTCCAGGGCAACGCCCACCACGTCCTTGCGGGTGTCGCCGATGGTGTCGCCGGTGACGGCGGCCTTGTGGGCCGGAGAGCCCTTGCCGTGGCCGGGGATGTTCTCGCCCTCAATGTACTTCTTGGCGTTGTCGAAGGCGCCGCCGGAGTTGCCCATGAAGATGGCGCGCGGGATGGCCACGATGGTGGCGCCCACCAGGATGCCGCCCACGAACTGCACGCCGAAGAGAAGTCCGCCCACCACGGGAATGAGGAGCGCCAGCACGGAGGGAACGACCATCTTGCGAATGGCCTCCTGGGCGGCCAGGCGGATCATCTTGTTATAGTCGGGCCTCACCTTGCCCTCCAGCACGCCGGGGATGGACATCATTTTGTCGCCCTCATCGGCCATGATCTTGGCGGAGTCGATGGTGTTATCCGTCAGCATGGCGGAAAAATACTCCACCAGCGCGCCGCCCAGGATGCCGCCTGCCACCACGAAGAAGGAGGCGAAGTTCAGGGTCAGCTCCATGCCGATCTCGGTGTAGTTGCCAACGTAGGCCACGATCAGGGAGACGGTGGCGAAGGCGGCGGAGCCGATGGCAAAGCCCTTGCCGATGGCTGCGGTGGTATTGCCCACGGCGTCCAGCTTATCGGTGATCTTGCGCACGTCGGGGGCCAGGTGGCAGGACTCGGCAAGCCCGCCGGCGTTGTCGGCGATGGGGCCGAAGGCGTCGATGGAGACGGTTGCGCCCACGAAGGCCAGCATACCGAGAGCCGAGATGGCGATGCCGTAGGTGCCGCATACCTTGCCGGAGATGAGAAGCGCGATGGCGATGATCAGTACCGGCAGGAGGCAGGAGCGGGAGCCGATGGCGTCGCCCTTGGTAACCACGAAGGCCTCGCCCTCCTCGCAGATCTCGGCAAGCTCCCGGGTGGGCTTGTGGTCGGTGCTGGTGTAATACTCGGTAATAACGCCGATGGCCACGCCGGAGATAATGCCCATGACGGCGGAAACCCAGGGGGAGGCCCAGCCGAGGATAAAGTCCTCGTAGAGATTTCCGCCCTGGCCCAGCTTACCGAAGATAAAATAGGACGCCGCGCCGCCCAGAATGACAGTGAGGCCGGCGGAGATCCAGGTGGACATGTCAAGCTCATGAGACGGGTTGTCGCCCATTTTCTTGAAGTTGGCGATCATCAGACCCACGAGGCACCCCACGAGGCCGCAGGCGGCCAGGATAATGGGGAACATGACGGTGGCGTTGAAGGTGGCGTCGGTGATGGCGTCCTTGGAGCCGTGGGTCTGATAAAGGGTCACGGCGATCATGACGGACGCGGACATGGTGGCGACGAAGCTCTCGAGAAGGTCGGAGCAGTTGCCGGCGATGTCGTTGACGTTGTCGCCGATGAAGTCGGCGATGGTGTTGGGCACGCGGCTGTCGTCCTCGGGAAGATCATGACGGATCTTCCCCAGAATATCGGAGGAAATATCGGCCGCCTTGGTGTAGTTGCCGCCGGCCACACGGTTGAACATAGCCACGATGGAGCAGCCCAGGGAGTAGGTGGAGACGCGCATGATCGTGGGGTTACAGGCCATGCCCCCCAGCTTGATAAGGCCCTGGCTCGTGGAGGTGTGGTCAACGCCGCCCTGGAGGATCATGATCAGCACAAGACCCAGCATACCGAAGGTTTGGACCGCGAGGCCCGAGATACTGCCGCCGCAGAGGGCGACCTTGACGGTCTCTCCGATGGAAAGGCTCTCGCGCGCCTTGTTGGCGGTGCGCACATTGGCGTAGGTGGCGCTCTTCATACCCAGCACGCACACAGCGGAACTCATGGCCCCTCCCAGCAGAAAGCTGAGGCCCGAGGTCTTTTCAATGAACAGTGTGAATACAGCCGCCACAACCACCAGTACCAGGCAGATGCTTCTGTATTCGGTGAGCATAAAGGTGTTGGCTCCCGACCGGATGATCCCGGCCATTTCCACCATGTCCGCGGTCCCCTCCCGCATCCTCCTGATCTTCATGTAATTGAAGAACACATAGGCGATGCCGAGGATGACGAGACACAGCACTAAGTACCATGCAGTCATTCAGAATTACCTCCATATGAATAAAATATGAACGAATACATTATAACGCCGTATTTCAGCCGTTGCAAGGTTTATTTTCCTTTTCGCGATAATTTGTGGACGGAGAAAAGCCAAGTTTACATAACATAGTGGCCATTGTATAATATTTTACAATATGGTTAACATAACCATATAAAGCGCATTGTTTACATTTTGTCATTTTTTGTATTCGTTTTGTTGTTGTAAAGCTTGGCACATTATGTTAACATGCATTTCGCGACATGATTCGAGCTTTTTCGGTGCGGAGCTTCGGCAGCGCACTTTTTTATAGTACCCGGAGGGCGACATGGACAGAGAGACATACAGAAAGAAAAAAGCGCTTCGCGCCAGGATCCTGGCGGTTACCGCCGCCACAACGCTGTCGTTTGTATGCGCCACGCTGCTGGCCTACGGCGGGCTTACCATGATAGAGGGGCGGGCGGATTATTCGGGAGCCGGTCCCCTTCCCGGTGAGGAAACCGGGAGAGAGCCGGCGGACAACCGAAAGCAGGAGGGCACAGAGGGCCCCTCAAAGCGGGCTGACGCCACAGATCCGACAGGCGCCGGCAGCGCGACGCCCGTCGACGACCCCTCAAGCACGCTCCCGCCCGCCGGACCGGACACCGCGGCGTCGGAGCCCGTCGACACCGCGCCTACGGAGTATGTCTTTGGCACCCCTCTTGGCGAGAGCGCGCTTGTTGACGACTCCTTTTTCGACACCGCCGTTTTTCTCGGGGACTCCCGGACCGAGGGACTTCAGGCCTACAGCGGACTTACCCACGGGGATTTCCTCTGGCACCGGGGCATGTCGGTATTCCGGGCGGACAACGAAAAATACCGTGTTATCAGCATCGGCGGGGAAAATCTGACCATGACCGAGGCTCTGGCCAGGAAGCAGTACGATTCGGTATACCTGATGCTGGGCATCAACGAGCTTGGTTATCCGGAGGCCTCCTATGAAAAGGCGCTCTCCGCCCTGGTGGACAGGATCATTGAGCTTCAACCCCACGCGGTCGTTTATCTTCAGACCATGATGCCGGTGAACGACGCCAAAGCCCGCGAGAACGGACTGGCATCCTATATCAACAATGAAAATGTGAACGCGTTCAACGGGGCGATCGTCCGCGTCGCGTCGGAAAAGCGGGTGGTCTTGCTTGATACCGCCGAGCCCTACCTCGGCGGAGACGGGCAGCTTCCGGCGGAACTTACCTCCGACGGCGTCCACTTCACCCTGAACGGCTACGGAAAATGGGCGGATTTCCTCCGCGGTCACGTTATGGACAGGGACACATATTTTATGCTTCGTGAAGCCGACGGTTCCGAGGTGAAATGATGAAACAGCTAAAATCCATATTGCTTCTCGCTCTTATGCTCGCCCTTCTCCCCTCCTGCGGGACGGCGGAGACGCCCTACACCGTCTCTGACGCCAAGGCGCTCATTGACGCCGGCGCCTTTGACGGGGACATGCAGCAGGTCCAGGGCTCCTTTGTGACGATGGTCTACGGTGTGGACGACCGGTCTCTCACGGATTTCGTGAGCTATCAGGCCGCCAACACATCCGTCAGCGCCGACGAGGTGACCGTGTTGGTGCTGACAGACGAGGAGGCTGCCAGGACCGCCGAGGAGGCCTGCCATAAGCGTGTGGAGAGCCAGATAGAAAACTGCCGTCTCTACTCCCCCGCCGCCATCCCCAACCTGGAGGCGGCCGTTATTGACCGGGTGGGAAACACGGTCCTCCTGGCGGTGGGAAACCCGGACAGACTGCCGGACGCGGTAAAGTCGCTGCATAAATAGGATAAGCGAATAGATAACCGCCGTATAGGAAATTCAAAAAGAGGCCGCGGCGAAACGAAGGTTGAAGCTGCGGCCTCTTTCATCATATACTTATTCTATTCATCTCATCATTTAATTTTCGGAGGTATCACCATGGAAAAGACGTTCATTGAGGCCTTGAGGGTATGGGAGTGCGAAAATGACTGAGTTTGAGGCGCTGAACGCGCGTATATCCGTCCGCTCCTATGAGAAAAGGCCCGTCCCGCCGGAGATCGTGGCGGAGCTTCAGGCTGTCATTGACGACTGCAACGCCGCCGCGGGCCTTCACTTCCAGCTGGTGGACTTAAGCGCCGCCATAAAGCCGGCCGTGAAGCTGTCCCCCGGTATGTTTGCCGGAGAGGTCTACACCTGCGCCCTGCTTGTGGGGCCGGAGGACGAGATCGGCGGCGAGATGGTGGGGTATTTCAGTGAAAAGCTCATCCTGCGGGCCGTGGCCCTGGGCCTTGGCACCTGCTGGGTCGCCGGGACCTACGACCGCAAATCCGTAAGCCCCGCGATCGGCGAGGGGGAAAAGCTCTGGGGCGTAGTACCCATCGGTTACGCCACGGCCAGGACGCCGGTCATTCAGCGCGCTGTCCGCTCCCGCATCAGGGCCAAGGACCGGAATACGGAGGACTTTGTGGAGTCCGATTTCCCCTACGCCTCCCTCCCCGCCTGGATCCGTGCCGGCGCGGAGGCCGTCAAGGCCGGTCCCTCGGCGGTCAACCAGCAGCCGGTGAACATTGTCTACAAGGGAGGGCTTGTCACCGCCAGGCTCTGGAAGGAAAAGAAAAACCAGATGATGTACAACGACCTGGGGATCGCCAAGTATCAGTTCCAGGTGGGCGCCGAGAACGTCGGCGTGCGCGGCTTCTGGAATTTCGGCGAGGACGGAGAGTTTATCGCGGAGTGAACAGCCGCAAATCTGGTCATAGATCTATTTTATAAAATGGCACTTGCCGCCTTACCAGTTTAGTGGTACAATAGGCGGCAAGTTCGTTTTATGAGGTGTTTCCCGTGTCCCACAACAACCAGAAAAAGATAGCCGTTATCAACGACTTTTGCGGCTTTGGGAGGTGTTCGGTGAGCGTTTCGCTTCCCGTGATCTCGGCCATGAAGATCCAGTGCTGTCCGGTTCCAACGGTGATCTTCTCAAACCATACGGGCTTTGAGAGCTTCTACTACACCGACTTCACCTCCCACCTGGACGCGTATATCAGGGAGTGGGAGAAGCTTGATCTGCGCTTTTCCGGCATCCTCACCGGGTTTTTCGGTTCACGTGAGCAGGTGGACATCGCGAAACGTTTTATAAACCGTTTCCGCGATGAGAACACGGTCGTCACCGTGGACCCGGTCATGGGCGACTACGGCAGGCTCTACCCCACCTATTCCGGGCGTCTGGCGGAGTATATGTCCTCCCTGACCTCCCGCGCGGACATCCTTACGCCCAACCTGACCGAGGCCTGTATCCTCACCGGCACAGGGTACCGGGAGCGGATGGACGAGGCGGAGCTTACGGAGCTTTGCGAAAAGATCGCCGGCATGGGGCCGAAAAAGATCGTCATCTCCGGCCTTGAGCTGGGCGACGAGCTGGGCAACTTTGTCTTTGAAGCGGGCAGGGCTCCCCGCATGGTCACAGAGCATCGGGCGGGACCGTACCGCTCCGGTACCGGGGACGTTTTTGCCTCCATTATCGCCGCCGACGCGGTCAATGGCGTCGACTTCGGGGAAAGTGTACGCCACGCGTCCCGCTTTGTGGCAAAATGTATCCGGCGCACCGAGGAGATGGGGATCCCGAGGACCGACGGAATATGCTTTGAGGAATATTTGAAGGAGTTGTAAAATATGACCATCACCTACAAAGTCAAAAACGGCATCTATGTGAACATGACAAACCGCTGTCCCTGCGCCTGCACCTTCTGCCTACGGCAGAACGGCGATGGTGTCTACGGGTCCGATTCCCTGTGGCTTGATCGGGAGCCCTCCGTACGGGAGGTCTGCGACAGCATCGACGGATGGGATCTGTCCCAATACGACGAGCTGGTCTTCTGCGGGTACGGCGAGCCCACGGAGAGACTTGACGACCTGCTCAAGGTGGCCAAATATGTAAAATCCAGGCATGCCACACCGATCCGCGTCAATACGAACGGACTTGCCGATCTCATCAACGGGCGGGAGACGGCCCCGGAGCTTCAAGGGCTTATCGACACAGTTTCGGTGAGTCTCAACGCCACCAACGCCGAAGATTACAACAGGCTCTGCAGGCCGAGGTTTGGCATCGGCTCTTTCGACGCCATGCTGGCCTTTACAAAAGCCTGCGTCCCCTACGTCCCCAATGTGGTCATGACCGTTGTGGACGTGGTCACATCGCCGGCGGAGCAGGAAAAAAGCCGTCAGATCGCCGAAAGCCTCGGCGCGAGGCTGAGAGTCCGGCCGTATGAAGGATAATTCTGGTAATTTTGCGGTTTAATGTCGCAAATTGTCGGAAGATTTCTCTGGAATTTTGTCAGAAAATATGCGATAATAGTAGCAATCCAGTTTCTGGCAATCTTGAAGGAGGGTTTTTCGATGAATATACAGTACACAAAGCTCTTCGAGAGTAAGGTAAATTCTCAAAAAGTGACCTACCTTCTCACCGAGAGCGAAATTGACACCGGCGAGGGCGTTTTCACCCGATACGGCGCGGCCATAGAAATGGAGGACGGCGAGAGAGCGGTGTTCCTCGATATCTACGGCGAACGGAGCCGGACCGAGGTGTTTATCCACCGGCTTTGGCAAGGGCTCGTCACCCCGGTGACGCTTTTTGACGTCGTCAGCGACAGGCTTTATGCCGACGAGTTTACCGAGGTTTGATACTAGGACTCGTTTTAAAAATAAAAGTTGCACAAACGAGAGAAAAGATGTAAACTAAACGTATGGGTACGAGAAG
>CANQSU010000104.1 GCA_947626585.1 uncultured Oscillospiraceae bacterium | reverse complement strand
CACTTTTCGCACCAGACCATGGGGATGGGCTCACCCCAGTAGCGCTGGCGGGAGAACACCCAGTCGCGGAGCTTGAAGTTGACCTTGGCCGAGCCGATTCCCTTCTCCTCCAGCCAGCTTATCATGGCGGGGATGGCGTCCTTGACGGTGAGGCCGTTGAGGAATTCGGAGTTGACCAGGATGCCCGTCTCGTCCTTGGCGGTAAAGGCGGCCTTCTGCACGTCCTCGCCGCCGGAGACCACCTCGACGATCTCGCAGCCGAACTTTTTGGCAAACTCCCAGTCCCGGTCGTCGTGGGCCGGGACCGCCATGATGGCGCCGGTGCCGTAGGTGGCCAGCACGTAGTCGGAGATGAAGATGGGGATCTCCCGGCCGTTCACGGGATTTATGGCGGCCACGCCGTCAAGCCTCACGCCGGTTTTCTCCTTGTTAAGCTCGGTGCGCTCCATATCCGATTTGGAGGCGGCGGCGCGCTGGTAGGCGGCGACCTCGTCGGGATTTTTGAGGAGCGGCGCCCACTTTTTGAGGAGGGCGTGTTCCGGTGACAGCACCATGTAGGTGGCGCCGAAGAGCGTGTCGGGGCGGGTGGTGAACACCACGATCTCATCCCCGGTGGTGGCCCTGAAGGTCACCTCCGCGCCGGTGGAGCGGCCGATCCAGTTGCGCTGCTGGGTCTTGACCCGGTCAATGAAGTCCACGTCGTCCAGGTCGTCTATGAGCCTCTGGGCGTACTCGGTGATCTTCAGCATCCACTGGGACTTCTCCTTGCGAATGACGGGACTTCCGCACTTTTCGCAGTGCCCCTCGATGACCTCCTCGTTGGCAAGCACGCACTTGCAGGAGGTACACCAGTTGACGGGGATGGTGGCCTTGTACGCCAGGCCCTTTTTCCACAGCTGGAGGAAGATCCACTGGGTCCATTTGTAATATTCCGGGTCGGTGGTGTCCACCACCCGGTCCCAGTCGAACCCGAAGCCCAGCATCTTGAGCTGACGTGTGAAATTGGCTATGTTGTCCTTCGTGACCTTGGCGGGGTGAACGTGGTTCTTGATGGCGTAATTCTCCGTGGGCAGGCCGAAGGCGTCGAAGCCTATCGGGAACAGGACGTTATAGCCCTCCATACGACGCTTGCGGGTGACGATGTCCATCGCCGTAAAGGGGCGCGGATGCCCCACGTGAAGGCCCGCCCCGGAGGGATACGGGAACTCGATGAGCCCGTAAAACTTGGGCTTATCCGAGCCCGTCCGCGCCCGGAAGGGGCGCTCCCTCTCCCAGACGTCCTGCCATTTCTTCTCGATCGCCGCGTAATCGTATTTCATGGTCCGTCATTCTCCCCTCAGCCCTGGGTCAGAAGTCCGCTGATATCCACCTCGGGCGCGTCGCCCCAGAGATGCTCCAGGTTGTAAAATTTCCTTGTCTCGTCGGTAAATATGTGCAGCACCAGACACCCGAAGTCCACCAGCACCCAGCCGCCGCCGTGGTAGCCCTCCGTGCGCAGGGCGCGCTCGCCCCGCTCCTCAAGGGCCTTCTCCACCTCGTCGGAGAGGGTCTTGATGTGGGTGGTGTTGTTGGCGGTGCAGATGATGAAGTAGTCGGCCAGCACCGTCACGTCCCGGGTCTCCAGGACCTTGATGTTCTCCGCCTTCTTGGCGTCAAGGACCTTGACCGCGATGTCAGTCATCTCTTTCGGAGTAAGCATGTTGTACCTCCCATTTTAATTATTCGTTGAATCGCCGCTCAATGGAGCTTCCCGCTGGTGGCGATCATCTTGCCGCTGGCGTTCCGGCCAGCCAGGTCCACGTTGGCGGTGGTGATCTGCTCGTAGAAGGGGTTTAAGTAGGTGTTGAGCATCTCGATCCACCCGTCGATGTCCACGGTGACGTAGTTCTTGCCGTTGTAGTAGTCGTTGTATTTCCCGGGCATGGTGAAGAACTGGATGTTCTCCGCGTCCAGCTTCAAAAGCTCCCCGGCAAGCCAGGTACACTGGCCCAGGTCAAGGCTCGTCTTTACGTCGCTGACGACGATGTTGACGAGGGTTGTCAGCGGCACGCTGGATCTGTTGGCCAGGATCTGCTTGGCCGCCGTCAGAAGGAATTCATGCTGGGCGTCGATGCGTCCGATATCCGCGTCGGCGTAGCCCTTGCGGAATCGGACGTACTCCATGGCCTTCTGGCCGGTCATGTGGGTCATGCCCTTTTTGAAGTGGATGTGCAGGTCCTGAAACTCATCGTCGTAGTCGATGTCCCTGGGGACGTAGTAGTCCACGCCGCCGATGGCGTTGACAAGCTTCATGAAGGCGTTCAGATCCACGATGGCATAGCCGTCGGGCCGGTAACCGATGAAGTTTGTGATGTTGTCCATCAGTCCGTCCGCGCCGCCGGAGCCGTAGAGGGAGTTGACGCGCTTATTTTTGTAGGTGGTGTTCACATAGGTGTCACGGGGGATGGAGACCACGTTCAGCTTGTAGCTCTCCGTGTCCAGCATCGCCACCATGATGGCGTCGGTATTGGAGCCCACCTTGTCCTTGCCCACCACCAGGAAGGTGTAGGTGTTCTCACGGCGTCCCGTGGTCGGGGCGGTGTCGTCCGCGGTGTCCGGTGTGGTGTCCGTCGCGGTATCCGCGGCCGTGTCGGGCGTGGTGTCCGGCGTGGTGCCCGGCGCCGCGCCGCCCCCGGTATCGTCGGAGGAGCCGAAGGTGTTGAGGCCCTTCGTCGTTTCCGGCGGCTCTCTGTGCGTCATGATCCATATGAAGGCTGAAAGCGTCAGGATCAGCAGGACCGAAAAGACCACAATGACGATCTTCCCCCAGGTAGGGATGCCGCTCCCGCCCTTTTTCTTCTTTTTCGGGGCGTTCCCACGGCCGCTCCCTCCGGAGCCTCCCCGGGCATTTCCGCCGGAGCCTCCCCGGGAGCTTCCCCCCGCGCTTCCCCGGGAGCTTCCGCCCGGGCCTCCCCGGGAATTGCCCCGGGTATTCCCGCCGGAGCCGCCGCGAGGGGCGGAGGTCCTGCTTTCTCTCCACAGCTCCTCGGAGACTCCCTCCACCGGGACGGCCCGCGTCTCGTCCAGGGGCGAGGAAACCCCGTCGGGCTCCCTGTCCTGAAGGAGAAACGGCTCGTCCTCCGTCTCATAACGGCCCCCGGAGCCGTAGTCGTGGCTGCCGGAATGTTTTGAATGACTGCTTCCGCCGAATAGTTTCATCTCTGTTGTCTGTTTCCTTTCTTTATCCATTCGAGCGCGCCCAGCGTTCGCTCATGGGGCCTGATATCCCTTCTGACCATGTCGTCTATACTCATCTGGAAACCCAGCTCCAGGGCCCTGTCAAGGTCGGAGAAGGCAAGCCGCCGAAGCTCGTCAACGCCCTCAAAATCCCTGGTGGGCTCTATGTAGTCGGCCATGTAGATGACCTTCTCCAGAAGCGACATATCCTCCTTGCCGGTGGTGTGCCAGTATATGGCCCAATACACCTCATCATCACAGCCGAACTCGTATTTGGCGATAGCGGCGCCTGTTTTCGAGTGGAGCAGCTTCCCCTCGCGCTTTTCCACCTCGTCCAGAAGGATACCATATTTTGCGCAAAGGCGCAGCTGTTCATCCAGCTTTTCCTTCTTTGTGATGTCGTGGAGTATGGCGGCCTCCCGGGCGCGCTCCACGTCGGCCCCCCAGCGCTGGGCCAGCCTTACGGCCTCCCGCTCGCAGCCCTTCACATGGGCCACTCTCTTGGGCTCCAGCATGGCGTAGGCCTTCCGCCTCAGCCACTCCAGCTCCGGCTTCGCCCCGTACAGCCGCCGCTTGATGATCTCGCCGTACACCTCCGGCGCCAGGACATCCGCGCCCCCGCGCTCGGGCAGGAGCGCCCTGATCCCGGTGGAGGAAACGTCCAGGGCGTCAAACTCCACGAATCGCGTCTGGGCCCCGTAGGCAAGTCGCAGCTTCTCCGACTGTCTGAACAGCTCCTTCCTCTCCCCGCCGCGCCGCGCAAAGACCGCGAGCGTGGCCAGCCGGAGGATCTCTTCAAAATCCCGCCACCGCTCAAAGCACATCAGCATATCCGTGCCCATGAGCAGATAGAGCTTGTCCGAGGGATACCGCTCCCTCAGCCGCCTGAGTGTATCCACGGTGTAGCTGACGCCTCCCCGGCTGATCTCCATGTCCGACACCGCGCAGTGCTTCACATGCTCAAAGCCGAGGCGCGTAAGTCTGAGCCGGGTCTCCGCATCCGGCGACCCGTCCGCGATCTCCTTATGCGGCGGCAGGGCGTTGGGAATGACAAGGACCTTGTCAAGCCGAAGCCTCGCGATACACTCCCTTACCGCCTCCGCGTGCCCCAGGTGCGGCGGGTTGAAGGTGCCCCCGAAAACCCCTATCTTCATAGGCTCATCTCCCCAGATGTATTCTCTTCTCCTCCGGAAGGTCCCTGTTCTCGCGGTAGATCACGAATTTCGTCCCGATGGCCTGGACCCCTTCGGCGCGCAGGCGCGCGCACAGCCCGTCGCAGACCTCCCGGGCGGACAGGAGCGCCGTCTCCAGCACCCGGCCCTTGATCAGCTCCCGGGTCCGAAGGGCGTTTTCCGCCTCCAGGACCACATTCTCCGTGACGCCGCCCTTGCCGACGATCAGCACCGGCTCCAAATTGTTGGCCAGGGCCCGCAGCCGCGCCCTCTGCTTGCTTGTCAGCATCTATTTTACTCCTTTATCCTCTCTATTTCCACAGCTGTTCTCAATTTATCCGCAAATTGTCTGAATGCCCGCCCCCGGTGGGATATGGCGTTCTTCTCCCCGTCCGTAAGGCACGCCATGGAGTGGGCGCCGCCCTCCGGCACGAAGATGGGGTCGTAGCCGAAGCCATGCTCCCCCTCGTAAACATGTCCGATGGAGCCCTCCACAGTCCCCAGGCAGTCGATCTCCCGGCCGTCGGGGAAGACGCAGACCACGGCGGAGACGAATCTGGCGCCCCGGTCGCCGTTTCCCTGCTTATCCACGATCTCCATGATCCTCCGGCAGGTCTCCGGATATCCCGCGTCCCCGCAGAATCGGGACGAGTAGACCCCCGGACCGCCCCCCATGGCGTTGACCTCCAGCCCCGAATCGTCGGCCACGCAGGGCTTTCCCGTGGCCTCCATGGCGGCTCTGGCCTTGATCCGGGCGTTTTCCGTGAAGGTGGTCCCGGTCTCCTCCGCCTCGAACCGGCACCCGGCCTCGGACTGGGAGACGACCTCTATCCCCAGAGGCGACAGGATCTCCCGGACCTCCCGGAGCTTGTCTTTGTTATTCGACGCTAAGATGATCTGCATGGTGATTTCCTTTCTCGGCACTGCCGGGCGGGCGGCCAGGAGAGGCCGCGCCCGCAGGGTACGGGTGCGGTATTCGGGCTCATTTGTCCCCCAGAAGCGCCTCGGTAAACTCCTCCGGGTCGAAGGGGATCAGATCGTCGGCCTGCTCGCCCACACCCACGAACCTGACGGGCACGCCCAGCTTCGACGCGATGGCGAAGACGATGCCGCCCTTGGCCGTGCCGTCCAGCTTGGTGAGGACGATGCCGGTGAGGGGCGCGGATTTTTTGAATTCCTCCGCCTGCGCCAGCCCGTTCTGTCCCGTGGTGGCGTCCAGCACCAGAAGCGTCTCCCGGTCGCCCCAGGGCATCTCCCGGTCGATGACCCGGCTTATCTTAGCAAGCTCGTTCATGAGATTGGACTTGTTGTGGAGCCTTCCGGCGGTGTCCACGATGATGATGTCCGTCCCCCTGGCGATGGCGGCGGCGATGCTGTCAAAGACCACGGCGGCGGGGTCCGACCCCTCCTCGTGGCGCACGAAGTCCGCCCCCGTCCGTTCGGCCCAGATGCCCAGCTGCTCCGCGGCGGCGGCCCGGAAGGTGTCCCCGGCGGCCAGCAGCACGCGCTTCCCCTGATCCTCGAAAAGCTTTGCCAGCTTTCCGATGGTGGTGGTCTTGCCCACGCCGTTCACCCCCACCACCAGGATAACGGAGGGCCGGGAGTCCAGCTTCAGCTCCCCCTTGCGTCCCAGCATATCCACCAGGATCCCGCGCAGGGCGGCGCGCACCTCGTCGGGACCCCGCAGGCCCCGCTCCGAGACCACCTCCCGAAGCCGGTCCACCGCCTCCATGGAGGCCTCCGCCCCCACGTCCGAGAGGATCAGCGTCTCCTCCAGCTCCTCAAAGAACTCCTCGTTCTCCCCGGTGAAGGAGGCGATGGTGGAGTTGAGCCTTGTGGTCATGTTCTCCTTGGTGCGGGACAGCCCCTGCCTGATCTTGTCAAAAAAAACCATTGTGAACCTCCCTGTGGCGCAAGGCCGGTGTCCGGCCTCGAAATTTACGTTTTCTTCCCGAGCGTTTTCTCCGCCTCTTCCAGGTCTATGACCAGCACCTTGGAGACGCCCTGCTCCTGCATGGTGACGCCGTACAAAACGTCGGCCTCCTCCATGGTGCCCCGGCGGTGGGTGATGGTCAAAAACTGCGTCTTATCGGAAAGACCGCGCATGTAGCTCGCCACCTTGACCACGTTGGCGTCGTCCAGGGCGGCCTCGATCTCGTCCATGACCACGAAGGGCGTGGGCCGGACCTTCAAAATGGCGAAATAGAGGGCGATGGCCACGAAGGCCTTCTCCCCGCCGGAGAGGAGCGTGATGGTCTTAAGGGTCTTCCCCGGCGGCTGGACCCGGATCTCGATGCCGGAGTTCAGAATGTCCTCCGGATCCTCCAGGGAGACGCTGGCCTGACCGCCGCCGAAAAGCTCCAGAAAGGTCTGACGGAAGCCCAGGTCGATGCGCTCAAGCTCCTCCTTGAAGATCTTCTCCATGGAGCCCGTTATCTCGCCTATTATACCCAAAAGCTCGCGTCTCGCCTTCTCGATGTCGTCCCTCTGGTCGGTCAGATAGGTATAGCGGGCGTTCACGCGCTCATATTCCTCGATGGCGCCCAGGTTCGGCGTGCCGAGAGCGCCCATCTCCCGCCTCAGCTCCCCGGTGCGGCGCTTGGCCTGGGGGATGCTCTCCAGCTCCGTTCTCTGGGCCATGGCGTCCGAGCGCGTCAGCTCATAGCCGTTCCAGAGCTTGTCGATGATCTGCCGCTCCTCCATCCCGGCGGCCTCCATGCGGCTGTCGATCCGGGAGGCGCCGCGCTCCAGCTCCAGCAGGGCGGCGTTCTTCTCCTGCAAAAGCCTGTCGCTTTTGGCCCTCTCGGCCTCGATGGCCAGCTTGTCCTCGGAGATCCTCGTTATCCTCTCCCGGAGGGTCTCGACGTCGGCCCGAAGGGAACCCGCCCGTTCCTCGTGTCGGGCGATCTCGCCCCGGATCTCGTCTCCCCTGGCCTCAAGCTCCCCGATCTGCCGCTCCTGTCCGGCCCGGTCGCCGGCCAGCTCGGCGCGCAGGCGGGTAAGCTCGTCCATGGTCCTCTCCGCTCCGACGGCCTCGGCCTCCAGACCGGCCCGCTTTTCCCGCAGACCGGCTTCAACGCGGTTTATCTCCTCCCGCTGGGAATCCAGCTTCTCCCGGTCCCCGGCGTGTTCGTCGAGCTTCGCTTTCAATTCCGCGGCCTTCTTCTCAAGCTCCGCGATCTCGGCCGTAAGCTCCCCGGCCCTCTCCCCGGCCTCGGCCCCGCGCCGCTCGATCCCGGCGCTCTCGGCCTCGATCTGACCGAGCCTGTCCCGCAGGGAGGAGAGCAGGAGTTCAAAATGCTCCTTTGTGGAGGTGAGCTTCAGTACCTCGTTCTCCGCCGCCCTCAGCTCCTCGCCCGACACCGACAGCTCATATTCCGCCGCGGCCAAGGCGCGCTTTGCCTCCTCGGCGGCGTCCTTCGATCTTTCCAGGTCCTCCCCGGCCTTCCGCTGGCGGGATCTCAGCTTTTCCAGCTCGTTGGCCCGGGAGAGCAGCCCCGTGTTCCTGGCGGCGCTGCCGCCGGTCATGCTCCCGCCGGCGTTGATCACCTGCCCGTCCAGGGTGACGACGCGGAACCGGTGGGAAAACTTCCGCGCGATGCGTATGGCCGAGTCCATGTCGTCGGCCACCGCCGTGCGGCCCAACAGGTTCAGGTAGATGTCCCTGTATTGAGAATCGAACTCGATGAGGTCGAAGGCCACGCCCTCGAACCCCTCCTCGTCCTCCAGGCCCCGCTCCGAAAGACGCGTCCCCCGGATGACGTTCATCGGCAGGAGCGTCACGCGGCCGGCGTCGGAGCGCTTCAAAAGATTGATGACGTTCTTGCCGTCGTTCTCCGTGCCGACGATGATGTTCTGCACGGCCGCGCCCAAGGCCGTCTCAATGGCCACGGCATATTTTTCCGGGGCCTTCACCAGCTCCCCGGCGGGGCCGTGGACCCCCCGCAGGACGCCCCGCTCGGCCTCCCGCATGACCACCTTCACGGCCCTGGAGTAGCCCTCGTACTCCCGCTCCATGTCCGAAAGCAGCTGGACGCGGGCCAGGATGGCGTTGTATTCCATCTGCAGGGCGGTGCGCTTCTCCCCCGCCGTCTCGTATCTCCGGCGAAGGCCCTCCACCCGCAGCTCATACCCCTTGGAGACGTTCTTCAGGGACTGGGCCTTCTCCCCGGCCTCCCGAAGCGCCTTTTCGTTGTTTGCCGACTCCCGCAGGGAGGCCTCCAGGCGCTCCTTCTGATCCGTAAGCTCCCAGGCCAGCCCCTCGGCGCGCTCGGCAAGCTCCTTCCGGCTGGACTCGAAGGAGGAGAGCCGGACCCTCCTGTCCGACAGCTCGTCGGCGGTCCGCGACGCCGCCTCTGTCAGCTCCGAGACCTCTCTGTCAAAGCTCCCCTCGCCCAGGAGCAGCTTTTCGGCTCTCAGCCGCAGGTCCTCAAGCTCCGCCGCGATCTGGCCGCGCTCCGCCGCGATCTGGCCGAGCCTGGCCCGCCGCTCGTCTATCTGCTGGGAAAGGCCGAGGCTCCTCCCCTCTTGGGCGGCCATCTCCTCCCGTATCCGCTCTATATTTTCAGCCGTGTGCTGTAAATTGGCCCTCAACACGGCGCTCTGGGACTCCTCGTCGGAAACCGACTGCTCGATTTGGGCTATCCGCCCCCGGACGCCCTCGGCCTCCACATCCTTGTCCCGCATGCGCTGGGCGAACACCTCGCCGGCGGAGTAGAGCTTCTCAAGCTCCCCTTTGGCCCTCTCGATATCCCCGGCGGCCTTCAGGGCGTCCGCCCTGAGCGCCTCCATCCTCCCGGCGATGGCGTCCAGATCGTACATCCACAGGGAGATCTCAAGACCTCTCAGCTCGTCGCGCAAAATCAGATACCGCTTCGCCGTCTCCGACTGGCGCCTGAGCGGCTCCACCTGAAGCTCCAGCTCGCCGATCTTGTCGTTGACGCGCGTCAGGTCCTCCTCCGCGCGCTGCAGCTTCCGCTCGGACTCCTCCTTGCGGTGGCGGAAACGGGAGATGCCCGCCGCCTCCTCGAAGATCTCGCGCCTGTCGGTGCTTTTGGCGGACAGGATGGAGTCGATCTTGCCCTGCCCGATGATGGAGTAGCCGTCGCGCCCAAGGCCGGTGTCCATGAAAAGCTCGTTGATATCCTTGAGCCTGACGGGCTTTTTGTTGATATAATATTCGCTCTCGCCGGAGCGGTAGTACCGGCGGGTGACCTGCACCTCGTCCATCTCTCCGCCAAGGCGGCGGTCGGTGTTGTCCAAGGTCAGGGATACCTCGGCAAAGCCCACCTGGCCGCGTCGGGCGGTGCCGCCGAAAATCACGTCCTCCATCTTCCCGCCGCGCATGGCCCTGGTGGACTGCTCGCCCATGACCCACTGGATAGCGTCGGCAATATTTGATTTACCGCTCCCGTTGGGCCCCACGATGGCCGTCAGGGGCTTGTCAAAGGTCAGGACCGTCCTGTCGGGAAAGGACTTGAAGCCCCGCATCTCCAATGCCTTGAAATACAATCCATACACTCCTATATCGCCCGGGGCCACAAGATATGCCTCTGGCGACATTCTTCCAGTCTAAAACCATAGTATATATCATCCCGTCGGATTTTGCAATGAATTATTTGTGAATTTCCTGCCTCACTTTGGCAAAGCGGGGATCAGCCCCCTCGTAAGGGGATGCTGGAATCGGCTCTCCTTCGTAAGGGGAGCTGTCAGCGAAGCTGACTGAGGGGTCGAGGCTTGGACGACTGCCGCGCCCCGTTGAACGGCACTGCCGACCTTGACCGACCCTCGACCCCTCCGGCCCTGCGGGGCCACCTCCCCTTACGAAGGGGAGGCTGGGGATTGGCCCTCCCTCGTAAGGGGATGCTGGGATTAGCTCCCTCGTAAGGGGATGCTGAAATTGGCTCCCCTTCGTAAGGGGAGCTGTCAGCGAAGCTGACTGAGGGGTCGAGGCCCCCGATAACCGCCGCGTTCCGTTCA
>CANQSU010000103.1 GCA_947626585.1 uncultured Oscillospiraceae bacterium | reverse complement strand
CCCATGCTTTTGTAAAATGAGCGTAAAATTACACCGCCCCCAATTCAAATGGGGACGGTGTTTGTCGACAGTCTGAAAGGTATTGCCACGCCTTCCGGCGTGGCAATACCTTTAAATGTAATAAATGTAATACTAATATCTATTTAAAAGAAGACACCGAGCGGCGAGGATTTTTCGTGTCAGGCAAGGAAGACGCCACAGGGAATACTGTATGTATTCCCAAGGCGGCTGACGCAGCATGGCGCGAAAAAGACCGGCGCGAATGTCTTGTTTTAATTAGATATTAGTATAGATTCAGCGTTTATTGCTTCCTATCCAATAGCAGCCCGCGCCAATCACCGCCGCCAGGAACTCAATCCCCTTTAGATACATATCATAGTGAGTCCATCCGATGATCGGCCCGGATAATAGATAGATCCCCGCAAATACGGCAAGCGAGACGATCACTCTTAGAATGGTATCCTTCATTTTCTGTTCCTCCTTAAATTCCGATCATTATCTGCCGGGTATTTTTTAATGGTCGCCATGGATGCGGCGCGCTTATTCCAGATCCTGAATGTTCATTTTCTTCATCTGCTCCCGGCGGCGGAATTTCTCCCGCTCACCAAAGTAGATGGCCGTGTAGATGACGGTGGGGATGTTGGTTACGAGAAACACGATCCCGGCCCCGATCAGGGCTTCGCCGATTCCGCGCTCCTCCACCTCCTCCGGCTCCACGGGGACGGTCTGGGTGGTCACGGTGCCGTCGCCTCTTTTCTCTGTTATCCGTAACTCCCCCACACCGCTGTAGCTGCTGTAACTTTGCGCGACCAACAGCGCCGTCGTCAGCGACAGGACAAAGGACAAAATGGGCAGCACAAGCCCCGGCCAGCGGCTCTCCCGGCGGGACAGGTACACCTGCAGGACGATGCTTCCCGCGAAGAGCGCGATGAAAAAGAGCAGAGCCAGCAGGCTTCTGATCTGCATATTTGTGGCAGATTCCATATCAGTTTCCTCCTTTTCCTTTCTTGTACTCGTTTATCAGGAGCTTGGCCGTGTCGAAGTCCAGCTTGTCGTCCAGCGCCAGCCGCTTGATCAGGGCCACATAAGGTTCGCTCTCGGCGTTGTCCGCCATCTTGATCTTCTGAATGAGCCGGTCCAGCCGCAATCGGACGGTGGGATACGTGACCCCGTACTCCCTGGCCATCTCCTTCAGGGAGCCGGAGGCCAGCAGGAACCGCTTGATAAACGTCATGTCCCCCTCGTCCAGCTCCGACATCCAACCGGGCAGCAACTCCATATCCCCCACCTCCTTTTAACAAAATTCATTATATACTTGAATATTATTAAAGTCAATAGTAATTTTTATTTTTAACAAAATTTTTTGCGTCAAAAAACGGCCCGCCAAACGGAAGCTGCTCACAAAACAGTATCAACCAACGAATTGAAAATGGTGATTCGTATAAAACCCTTATCTTTTCTTTAGTTTGTTGTTCATCTGTTCAACTTGTTTTTTAATGGCACAATACTTAGAAAGCCAAATTACCGCGTAAACTACAAAAAATATTCCGAAAAATCTGAACACTCCAAGCAGGTTGTGGGGCATCCAACGCAAAAAATAGGCAATCGGAAATGACGATACGGAGCATACGGCAAGATGGCTGAGTGTCATTTTCAGCGGGCTCCACTTTTCCATTTCCCACATTACCGATGCTCCACACATCGCTCCGTAAATCATTGTTAAAACAGTTTGCAAAATAACCGCTCGTAGCCGATCGCGCATAATCACCATTTAATACTAATACCCAATTAAAACAAGACATTCGCGGCGGTCTTTTTTGCGCCATACTTCGTCAAACGGCTTGACAATACATACAGTATTTTCTGCGCCGTTTTCCTCATCTGACGCAAAAAATCCTCGCCGCTCGGTGTCTACTTTTAATTGGGTATTAGTATAAAAGCTTTAACCGAGGGGCGAGGATTTATCGTGTCAGGCGAGGAAGGCGGCGCAGGGAAAGACGGAAAAACGGCATAGCCCGCAAGCTACGCCGTTTTCCGTAAACGATCTTATGCTGATTTATGAGTGCCGCCCTGACGGCGGGCCGGTCCCTTCGTTTATACCCGCTTCTTACAGCGCGTTGTTGGCCTTGAGCAGTCCGGAGAGATCGACCTCCGGTTCTTCCGGCTCGGGCTCCTTCTCCTCGGTGTCCTCTGTACTCTCGGTGGTGGCGGTGGCGGACTCGGGAATGCCAACGGGGGCGGCGGCGTCGCGGTAAAGCTGCAGACCCGCACCGGCGGGGATGAGCTTGCCGATGATGACGTTCTCCTTGAGGCCGATGAGCTTGTCGACCTTGCCCTTGGAGGCGGCCTCGGTCAGGACTCTTGTGGTCTCCTGGAAGGAGGCGGCGGACATCCAGCTGTCGGTGGCCAGGGACGCCTTGGTGATGCCCATCAGGAGCTGCTCGTAGGTGGGATAGACCACCTCCTCGCCGGCGGCCTCCCGCTCCTTCAGCTTCTCTATGGCGGCGCGGAGCTCCAGGATATCTACGGTGGAGCCGGACAGCAGATCGGTGTCGCCGGAGTCCTCCACCCGCACCTTCCGCAGCATCTGGCGGACGATGATCTCGATGTGCTTGTCGGACACGTCCACGCCCTGCTGGCGGTAGACCTTCTGGACCTCGTCGATGATATATTTCTGGGTGGCCTCGGTGCCCAGGATGGCCATAATGTCATGGGGATTGAGGGCGCCGGAGGTGAGCATGTCGCCCTTTTTGACCGCGTCGCCGTTCTGGACGCGGATGCCGGAGTTGTGAGCCACGGTGTAGACGCGCATGTCCCCGTCCTCGGGATTGGTGACGGTGATCTGCACAAGGGCGCCCTTGTGGGTCTCCTCCATGGCGATAACGCCGTCGATCTCCGAGAGGGTCGCCATCTTCTTGGGCTTGCGGGCCTCGAAAAGCTCCTCAACACGGGGAAGGCCCTGCGTGATCTCGACGCCCGTCTCGCCGCCGGCCACGCCGCCGGTGTGGAAGGTGCGCATGGTCAGCTGGGTACCGGGCTCGCCGATGGACTGGGCGGCGATAACGCCCACGGTCTCGCCCTCGTTGACGGTCTCGCCGGTGGCCAGGTTCAGGCCGTAGCAGTGGGCGCAGACGCCGCTTCTCGCCTCGCAGGTGAGGACGGAGCGGACCTTGATCGCGTGGATGCCATGGGCCTCCAGGGCGGCGGCGTCGGAGCGCATCAGCAGATGGTCGCGGGTGAACAGCACCTCGCCGGTGGCGGGATCCACAATGTCCTCCGCCGGATAGCGGCCGTGAATGGAGTCCTCAAACTTCTGGACCACCTGGCCCTTTTCGGTCTTTTCGCTCACCATGATGCCCTCATGGGTGCCGCAGTCATGCTCGCGAATGATCACGTCCTGAGAAACATCGACCATGCGGCGGGTCAGGTAACCGGAGTCGGCGGTACGCAGGGCCGTATCGGCCATGCCCTTACGGGCGCCGCGGCTGGCGATGAAGTATTCGAGGACGGTGAGACCCTCGCGGAAGTTGGATTTGATGGGGATCTCGATGGTCTTACCGGCGGTGCTGGCCATCAGGCCGCGCATACCGGACAGCTGGCGGATCTGAGCCATGGAGCCGCGGGCGCCGGAGTTGGCCATCATGAAGATGGGGTTGAACTCGTCCAGAGAGCTTTGAAGGGCCTCGGTGACCTTCTTGGTGGTCTCCTCCCACTCGGCGATAACCAGACGGTAGCGCTCGTCGTCGGTGATGAAGCCCCGGTGATACAGGTCCTCGATCTCCACGGCCTTCTTCTCGGAGGCCCTGATGAACTCCTGCTTGGCCTCGGGCACCGTCATATCCGCGATGGAGATGGTGATGGCGCCCTTGGTGGAGTATTTGTAGCCCTGGGCCTTTACGGCGTCCAGCATCTCAACGCTTATCTCAAAGCCGTGCTTTTCGATGCAGCGGTTGATGATCTTTTCCAGCTCCTTCTTGCCCACGCGGAAGTTGATCTCCAGATCCAGCTCGTGCGCGGGGTCGGAGCGGTCCACGTAACCCAGGTCCTGGGGAATGGGGTTGTTGAAGATGATACGGCCCACGGTGGTATCCACCATGGCGGACTTCTTCACGCCGTTGATCTCCCTGGTCATACGGACCTTGATGGGAGAGTGCATACCCACGTCGCCGGACTGATAGGCCATGATGGCCTCGTCGGGGGAGATGAAAGCCTTGCCCGTTCCCTTCTCCTCACGGACAAAGGTCAGGTAATAGGAGCCGAGGACCATATCCTGGGTGGGCACCGTGACGGGCTTGCCGTCACGGGGGTGGAGCAGGTTGTGAGCGGAGAGCATCAGGATGCGGGCCTCGGCCTGGGCCTCGGCGGAGAGGGGCACGTGAATGGCCATCTGGTCGCCGTCAAAGTCGGCGTTGAACGGGGTACACACCAGCGGGTGGAGCTTGAGGGCGCGGCCCTCCACCAGCACCGGCTCAAAGGCCTGGATGCCAAGTCTGTGAAGCGTGGGGGCGCGGTTCAGGAGTACCGGGTGTTCCTTGATAACAACCTCAAGGGCGTCCCAAACCTCGGTGCGGCCCCGGTCCACCATCTTCTTGGCGGACTTGATGTTGTTGGCGACGCCGTCCTCCACCAGCTTTTTCATGACGAAGGGCCGGAACAGCTCAATGGCCATCTCCTTAGGCACGCCGCACTGATAGAGCTTCAGGTCGGGGCCGACGACAATGACGGAGCGGCCGGAGTAGTCGACACGCTTGCCGAGAAGATTCTGGCGGAAACGGCCCTGCTTGCCCTTGAGCATGTCGGAGAGGGACTTCAAGGGCCGGGAGTTGGCGCCGGTGACGGGGCGGCCGCGGCGGCCGTTGTCCATCAGGGCGTCCACGGCCTCCTGGAGCATGCGTTTCTCGTTGCGGACGATAATGTCCGGGGCGCTCAGCTCAATGAGGCGTTTCAGGCGGTTATTGCGGTTGATGACGCGCCTGTACAGGTCGTTCAGGTCGGAGGTGGCGAACCGGCCGCCGTCCAGCTGGACCATGGGACGGATGTCCGGCGGAATGACGGGCAGAGCGTCGATGATCATCCACTCGGGGCGGTTGCCGGACTTGAGGAAGGACTCGACGACCTCAAGGCGCTTGACGATTTTGTTTTTCTTCTGACCGGAGGCGGTCTTAAGCTCCTCGCGAAGCTGGGCGGAAAGCTGCGCGCAGTCGATCTCGCTCAGCAGCTCCTTGATGGCCTCGGCTCCCATGCCGGCGCGGAAGTCGTTCTCATACTTCTCGCGCATATCCCTGTACTCGGCCTCGGTGAGAAGCTGGTTCTTTACAAGCGGCGTGTCGCCGGGATCGGTGACGATGTAGGCCGCGAAGTAGAGTACCCGCTCCAATACCCGGGGGGTCAGATCCAGGATCAGGCCCATGCGGGAGGGGATGCCCTTAAAGTACCAGATATGGCTCACCGGGGCGGCCAGCTCAATGTGGCCCATGCGCTCTCTTCTCACCTTGGCGCGGGTGACCTCGACGCCGCAGCGGTCGCAGATCTTGCCCTTGTAGCGGATCTTCTTATATTTGCCGCAGTGGCACTCCCAGTCCTTGGTGGGTCCGAAAATGCGTTCACAGAAAAGGCCGTCGCGCTCGGGCTTCAGGGTGCGGTAGTTGATGGTCTCCGGCTTTTTCACCTCGCCGTAGGACCACTCACGTATTTTCTCGGGAGACGCGATCCCTATTTGAATGGAGTCAAAGGGAGCATAGCTCATATTTCATCGTCCTCCTCGTCAAAAGCATCGGACTCGTCGTCCTCGTCGTCATAATCGCTCAGAAGTCCGAAGTCGTCCTCATCGTCGTCGCCCTCGGGGATGTCCGGCTCGTCGATGCCGAAGCCGGCCTCCTCAAATTCGCGGTCGTCGGAGTAGTTTCTCTCGTTCTCCACGTCGCGGAAGCCGTGGGCGTACTCGTCCTCCTCATCGTCCTTCAGCTCGATAACGTTGCCGTCCTTGTCAAGCACGTTGACGTCCAGGCACAGGGACTGCAGCTCCTTGATGAGGACCTTGAAGGACTCGGGAACGCCGGGCTGGGGGATGTTGTGGCCCTTGACAATGGCCTCGTAGGTGCGGACACGGCCCGTCACGTCGTCGGACTTGACGGTCAGGATCTCCTGCAGGGTGTAGGCCGCGCCGTAGGCCTCCAGGGCCCACACCTCCATCTCGCCGAAGCGCTGGCCGCCGAACTGGGCCTTGCCGCCCAGAGGCTGCTGGGTGACCAGGGAGTAGGGGCCGGTGGAGCGGGCGTGGATCTTGTCGTCCACCAGATGGTGGAGCTTGAGGAAGTACACATAGCCGACGGTGACCGGGTTGTCAAAGGGCTCTCCGGTGCGGCCGTCGAAAAGGACGCTCTTGCCGTCGGTGCGCAGACCGGCCTGGCCCAGAAGCTCGCGGATCTCCTTCTCGTTGGCGCCGTTGAAGATGGGGGTCGCCACCTTCCAGCCCAAGGCCTGGGCGGCATAGCCCAGGTGGACCTCAAGCACCTGACCGATATTCATACGTGAGGGCACGCCCAGGGGGTTCAGGACGATGTCAAGCGGGGTGCCGTCGGGCATGTAGGGCATATCCTCCTTGGGGAGGATGCGGGAAACAACGCCCTTGTTTCCGTGGCGGCCGGCCATCTTGTCGCCCACGCTGATCTTGCGCTTCTGGGCGATGTAGACACGGACCACCTGATTGACGGAGGGGTTCAGCTCGTCGCCGGCCTCCCGGGTAAAGACCTTGACGTCGACGACGATGCCGCTCTCGCCGTGGGGGACCTTCAGGGAGGTGTCACGGACCTCGCGGGCCTTCTCGCCGAAGATGGCGCGCAGAAGCCGCTCCTCGGCGGTCAGATCGGTCTCGCCCTTGGGCGTGACCTTGCCGACAAGGATGTCGCCCGCGTGGACCTCGGCGCCGATGCAGATGATGCCGCGCTCGTCCAGGTATTTCAATGAGTCGTCGCTGACGCCGGGGATGTCGCGGGTGATCTCCTCGGGGCCCAGCTTGGTGTCGCGGGCGTCCACCTCGTGTTCCTCGATGTGGATGGAGGTGAACACGTCCTCCATGGCAAGGCGCTCGTTCAGGAGAATGGCGTCCTCGTAGTTGTAGCCTTCCCAGGTCATGAAGCCCACCAGGATGTTCTTGCCCAGGGCCAGCTCGCCATGGGAAGTGGCGGGACCGTCGGCCAGGACGTCCTGGGCGCTGACGCGCTCGCCGATGTCCACCACGGGCCGCTGGTTGACGCAGGTGCCCTGGTTGGAGCGGGAGAATTTGATAAGGTGATAGTCCTTGATTTTTCCGTCGTCATAGCGGACGGTGACGGTGTCGGCGTCCACATAGGTGACCACACCGTCGCCCTCGGCAAGGATGGAGACGGCGGAGTCGATGGCGCACTTGTGTTCAATGCCGGTGGCCACGATGGGGGCCTGGGTCACCATCAGAGGTACCGCCTGGCGCTGCATGTTGGCGCCCATCAGGGCGCGGTTGGCGTCGTCATTCTCCAGGAAGGGGATCATGGCCGTGGCGATGGAGACCATCTGGCGGGGGGAGATATCCACGTAGTCCACGCGCCTGCGGTCCACGTCGATGATCTCGTCCCTGTGGCGGCAGATGATACGCTGATTGAGGAGCCTTCCCTCCCCGTCTCTGGGCTCGGATGCCTGGGCCACGTAGAACTGATCCTCAGCGTCGGCGGTCAGGTAGTCCACCTGGTCGGTGACCTTGCCCGTGGCCTTGTCCACCTTCTGATAGGGGGAAACGAGGAAGCCGTATTCGTTGACCTTGGCGTAGGAGGCCAGATAGGAGATCAGGCCGATATTGGGTCCCTCGGGGGTCTCCACGGGGCACATGCGGCCGTAGTGGCTGTAGTGTACGTCGCGGACGTCGAAGGAGGCGCGCTCACGGGAGAGGCCGCCGGGGCCGAGAGCGGAGAGACGGCGCTTATGGGTAAGCTCCGCCAGGGGGTTGTTCTGATCCATGAACTGCGAAAGCGGGGAGGAGCCGAAGAACTCCTTGATGGCCGCGGTCACGGGCCGGATATTGATAAGGCTCTGGGGGGTAATGACGTCGGTGTCCTGCAGGGTCATGCGCTCGCGAATGACCCGCTCCATGCGGGAAAAGCCCACCCGGAACTGGTTCTGCAAAAGCTCGCCCACAGAACGGAGGCGGCGGTTGCCCAGGTGGTCGATATCGTCCACGCTGCCGATGCCGTGGGCCAGGGTGTTGAGGTAGTTGACAGAGGCGAAAATGTCGTCGGGGATGATGAACTTGGGCACCAGAAGAGGCAGATTCTCCCGGATGGCCTCTTTAAGCTCCTCGCCCTCGTATTTTTCAAGCAGATCCTTCAGGATGACCCAGCGGACCCGCTCCTTGACGCCCAGCTCGGAGACGGGGTCGAAGTCCACGAAGCGGTCGAGCCAGACCATGCCGTTGGAGAACACCTTCACCTCGTGGCCGGCCTCAGCCTCCACAAAGGCCTCGATAACGCCCAGCCTGTCCAGCTCCTCGGCCTTCTGGCGGTTGACGGTCTCGCCGGCCTCGGCCACGATCTCGCCGGTGAGAGGATCGGCGACGGGCCGGGTCAGCTTCTTGCCCACGATGCGCGGCCACACCGCCAGCTTTTTGTTGAATTTGTAGCGGCCGGCGATGGAGATATCGTAACGGCGGGGATCAAAAAGCAGATTGTAAAGCAGCGTCTCTGCGGAGTCGATGGTCGGGGGGTCGCCGGGGCGAAGCTTGCGGTAAATCTCAAGCAAAGACTCTTCGCGGGTCTTGCAGGCGTCCTTCTCGATGGTGGAGACCATGCGCTCGTCGGGTCCGAAGATGGCCGAAAGCCGCTCGTTGGTGTCTCCTCCCACCTCGCCGCCGGACATGCTGAGCCAGGTATACGGGTCCTCGGTGCGGTTGCCGCAGGCGCGGAGGAAGCAGGTGATGGGCAGCTTGCGGTTCTTGTCGATGCGGACATTGAACATATCCGCGGGGTCCGTCTCATACTCAAGCCACGCGCCGCGGTACGGGATAACGGTGGTGGCGTAGATGGCCGCGCCGGTCTTGTCCACCGTGCGCTCATAGTAGACGCCGGGGGAACGGATGATCTGGGAGACAATGACGCGCTCGGCGCCGTTGATGACGAAGGTGCCGCCGTCGGTCATGATGGGGAAATCTCCCATGAAGATCTCCTGCTCCTTGATCTCCTCGGTCTCCTTGTTTCTCAGACAGACGCTGACACGGATGGGCGCGGCGTAGGTCACGTCGCGAGCCTTGCACTCCTCCACGGAGTATTTGGGCTCCTCGTCCATGCGGTAGTCAAGGAAGGTAAGCTCCAGATTACCCGTGTAGTCGGTGATGGCCGCCACGTCCTTAAAGACTTCACGCAGACCTGTCTCCAGAAACCAGTTGTACGAGTCCTTCTGGATCTCCAGAAGATTCGGCATCTCCTGGATCTCTTCCGTCTTGGCAAAGCTGTAGCGCAGCGTCTTGCCGTACATCACTTTTTTTGGCACTGACTTCACTCCTTACATGTATTGAGCCGTCCCGTGGCGGATACACCCGGCTTAGTTGTCAAAAATCGGGCGTAAGCCCTTGATTTTTTGCCGGTTTGTGGTAGTATAAATGTATAAAAAAGGTGGAGGATACCCCGTGGGGGCCAAAGAATCAGCTTATTATACCATTTTATATAAATGCTTGTCAATACCTTTTTGGAAAATTTTTTAGGAAACTTCTGAACGATCCAAACTACATGCAGAAAGACGCCTGGTATGACCGGCTCTTTTTTTTACTCGAAAAAGGGCGTACCCCCTCAGATCGCGGAAAGATACGAGTAATAACGTGGACCAATCATAAGACGAAAGCGACGTGTATTACATTCTAAAAAAATGACCCCGGAATACAGCCGTGGTCCCTTGATGTCGAGACGGAGCAAGTCTTGCTGTTTTTTCGGAAGCACCTGGTTTTTCCGTTTTTTCTTTTTTCATCATTTTTTGAAAAAGGAGTTGACAAACGGATTTTTTCTGTTATAATAGTTTTGCTTTGCGAGAGTGCTGGAATAGGCAGACAGGCACGTTTGAGGTGCGTGTGTCGAATGACGTGTGAGTTCAAGTCTCATCTCTCGCACCAAAAAAGGGGCAGCCCGACGGGCTGCCCCTTTTTTGCGCGGGAAAAGGCTCCAATTCCGGGGCGGGACGCTCCCGCTTCCCTGCCCTAAAATTTTTATTTTATCATATATCCTCCTCACCTGTCAAGCTTTTGGAAAATATTGTACAATACACGAATAAGACACACGCCAAACCTGGGAAACGGGGGAAAAGTTTGAAATATGTACTTGATTTTACGTGAACGGTGCTTCGACGGTGCTTGAACGATTTACTTCGGATGCTTCGCGGTGTTATTAAGGAGGAAACACTACATGAAGACTCTCAAGAAGACCCTGTGCCTGGTCTTGGCGGTAGTCATGGC
>CANQSU010000102.1 GCA_947626585.1 uncultured Oscillospiraceae bacterium | reverse complement strand
ATCAACCGGCCCTTTGACGCCCTGGTGGTGCGGCGGCGCGTGGTGAACACCATCCTGCTGTACGCCAAGCAGAAGCGGCTCATCGGCATGGTGGAGGACCAGATCTATGAGACGGAGCAGCGCAGCTCCCTGATGATCGACATTCTCAGCCATATCGTGGAATTCCGCAACGGCGAGAGCGGACTGCATATCCTCCATGTGCGGACCCTGACGGCCATGCTTCTGGACCTGCTGTCCGCCAAGACCGACAGGTACGACCTGACGCCCAAGGAGATCTCCCTCATCAGCACGGCCTCGGCCCTGCACGACGTGGGGAAGATCGCCATCGACGGGGCCATCCTCAACAAGCCGGGACGGCTGACGACCGAGGAATTTTCCGTCATGAAGACCCACACCACCGTGGGCGCCGAGATGCTCCAGGCGGCGGTGCCGGGGTGGATGACGGATGAGGAATACGAGATCATGAAGACCCACACCACCCGGGGAGCGGATATGCTCTCCGCCATCCCCGTCCAGCACGGCGAGGATCTGGTAAAGGTGGCCTATGAGATATGCCGCTGGCACCATGAGCGCTGGGACGGCCGGGGGTACCCGGACGGCCTGAAGGGGGACGACATTCCCATCGCGGCCCAGGTGGTCAGTCTGGCGGATGTGTACGACGCGCTGACGAGCCCACGGGTCTATAAGCCCGCCATCCCCCACGAGGAGGCGCTGCGGATGATCCTGGACGGCCAGTGCGGGCAGTTCAATCCCCTGCTTCTGGAGTGCCTCACCGAGAACGCCGAGAAGATCCGCACGGCCCTGGAGGGCGACACCGCCGAGCAGATCCAGCAGCGCAACCTTCGCAGTATCTCCGAGGAGGCCCTGCGGGGCGAGGGCGGCGCGGTCAGCGAGCGGACGCTGAGGCTTCTTGACTACGAGCGGATGAAGTACCGCTTCTTTGCGGAGATGAGCGAGGAGATACACTTCGAGTACACCGTCTCGCCCAAAATGGTGAGTCTCTCCGCCTACGGCGCTAAGATGATGGGCCTGGAGGAGATCTTCATGGATCCCCAGAACAGCGAAAAGCTCATCAGCATCGTAGGGCAGAAGGCGCTCGACGATATCATGGCCAGCCAGCGGAACACCACGCCGGAAAACCCCGACGCCTCCATGGAGCTGCTGGTCCATCTGAACGGGGAAAACCGCTGGTTCCGCGTCATCACACGCTCGGTGTGGACCAACGACGCGCCGCCCAGGTACGCCGGGATGCTGGGCAAGGCCATCGACATCCACGAGGAGAAAATGAAGCTGACGGAGCTTGAGAAAATGGCCTCCCACGACCCGCTGACCGGGCTCCTCAACCGGGCCAGCGCCAGGGAGCAGATCGAGAAAACGCTCATGGTCCACCCGGACGGGAATTTCGCCCTGGCGGAGATCGACATCGACAACTTCAAGCGCGTCAACGACGAGATGGGGCACCAGTTCGGCGACCAGGTGCTTCAGAGGCTGGCCAGGCAGATGAAAAGCTCGGTGCGAAGCTCGGATCTGTGCTGCCGCGCCGGCGGGGAGGAGTTTTTCATCTTCCTGGAGTACAACACGGACATCGAGCATACGGCGGAGCGTATCTTCAAAAGCCTCTGCTTTACGCTGGAGGGCCGGCCCATCACGGTCTCCATGGGCGTGGCCCTGGGAGGTACAGCGGGAAAGACCTACGAGGAGCTTTACCACGCGGCGGATCTGGCCCTCTATGAGGCCAAGAACACCGGAAAGAACAGGTTTTGCTTCTATGACGGAAACGAGAAAGGGGAATGCGTATGACACTGAGAGATTGCTACGGAAAGCTTCACGGGGATTATGACGAGGTACTCTCGCGGCTGCGCAGCGAGAGGCTGGTACAGAAATTCGTGCTGAAATTTCCGGACGACAAAAGCTTTGAAGCCCTGGAGGCGGCCATGGGGAGCCATGACCGTGAGACCGCCTTCCGGGCGGCCCACACCATCAAGGGCATGTGCCAGAACCTGAGCTTCACAAAGCTTGGCGACTCCTCGCACGAGCTGACCGAGGCGCTGAGGAACGAGTGGAGCGACTCTGTACCCGTCCTTTTCGAGGCCGTGAAGGCCGATTATGAGCTGACAGCGGGCGCCATCAGGGAATTCGGGGCGGGGCTGGGACTTTGAGCGGCGCCGGGGGAGACAGATGAAAAAAGACAGATTCCGGGACAGGAGTACGGCGGCGACGCTGCTGTTCCTCATCGTCATGGTCGTACTGCTTCTGAGTACCTATCTGCTCATAAGCGCCAACATAAAATCCAGGTCTCTGGGCAGGATGGAGGAGGGCGTCAATACCGTTATCACCGAGATCCAGGCGAAGCTTGAGCGGGACAGCCGCGTCCTCAACGCCACGGCGGACATCATCTCCGCCGACGAGAGCTTCGACGAGGAGAACGTGCTGGAGATCATAAAGAGGGTGTCGCCGCTTCTGGACACCATGAAGATGCGGGTCCTCCTGTCAAACGACCTGGTCATTACCCCGGACGGGTCGGTGACGGACGCGTCGACTATCGACAATCTGTCGTTCGAGGCGGAATCGAAGCTGGGGGAGCATATATCAAACCGGGTGGACAGCATAAAAAACGGCACGCCGGTACTCCGGCACTTTGTGCCCATCGTCCAGAACGGCGAGACCGTCGCGATGCTCTACGGCGTGACGGTGCTGAAGGACCTGCCGAAGGTCATCAATATCGACAATATCTATAACGCCTCCGCCAACGTCTACATGGTGGACACCAGGAACGGCGATTTCCTGCTGAACACCGTCACCGAGGAGCTGGGGAGCATATACGACTATGCCGACGGCATGGAGACCAAGGGCGGCCTGGACTGGGACGGGTACACCGAAAATCTCCTTGATCTCCAGACCGGTTACGTCATATACAGGCCCGAAAAATCGGGCGGCTGGGAGTACATGTACTACGCCCCCGCGGGGATCAACCAGTGGGCCATCGCCGTCTCCGTGCCGGAGAAGGAGGCTTTCGCCAGCGTCAACCAGGTGCGGAACATTTGCATCATTCTCGGCGTCATTCTGGCCGTGGCCTTTGTGGCGTACTATATGCTGGTGCGCTATCAGGCAAAGCAGGTCACGGACCAGGCGGTGGAGCGGGCGGTGCTGGAGGAGAAGCTCCACCGTGCCGAGGCCGCGGAGAGGGCCAAGACCACCTTCCTTTCCAACATGTCCCACGACATCCGCACGCCCATGAACGCCATCATCGGCTTCACCACCCTGGCCGAGACGAACGTGGACAACCCCGAGCGGGTGCAGGAGTATCTGAAGAAGATCATGAGTTCCTCGAACCACCTTCTGAGCCTCATCAACGACGTGCTGGACATGAGCCGCATCGAATCGGGCAAGCTGAACATCGAGGAGAAGGAGTGCGCCATCTCGGACATTTTCAGGGACATGCGCAACATCATCCAGTCCCAGATGCAGGCCAAGCAGCTGAATTTCTTCATGGATACGGTGGACGTCGTGGACGAGGATATCTGGTGCGACAAGCTCCATCTGAACCAGGTGCTTTTGAATCTCCTGTCCAACGCCATCAAATTCACGCCGTCCGGCGGCGCGGTGTCCATGACCATCCGGCAGAAGTCCGGCGCGCCCAGGGGCTACGGCTCCTACGAGATCCGGGTGAAGGACACGGGCATCGGCATGAGCCGGGAGTTTGCCCAGCACATCTTTGAGCCCTTTGAGCGGGAGCGAAACTCCACCGTCTCCGGCATCCAGGGGACCGGACTTGGCATGGCCATCACCAAGTCCATCGTGGACGCCATGGGCGGAACCATCGAGCTGAAAACCGAGCAGGGAAAGGGCACGGAATTCATCATAGACCTCGATTTCCGCCTCCAGTCGACCTCCCGGAAGGTCGAGGCCATCCGGGAGCTGATGGGACTGCGGGCCCTGGTGGTGGACGACAGCTTCTCCACCTGCGACTCGGTGACCAAGATGCTGACCCAGATCGGCATGCGCGCCGAGTGGACGCTCCACGGCAAGGAGGCCGTTCTGCGCGCCCGTCAGGCGGTGGAGATGGGGGACCGTTTCTATGCCTATATCATCGACTGGGCCCTGCCGGACCTCTCCGGTCTTGAGGTGGTGCGCCAGGTGCGCGTGATCGTGGGGGATGACGCGCCCATCATCATCGTCACCGCCTACGATTGGACGGCCTTTGAGGACGAGGCCAAGGAGGCCGGCGTCACCGCGTTCTGCAACAAGCCCATCTTCCTCTCCGAGCTTCGTGACACTCTGATCACCGCCCTGGGAAAGGCGGAGCCGGTCTTGCCCCGCCAGCCGCCGGCGGGCTGGGACATTGCCGAGTCCCTGCGCGGCACAAGGATCCTGCTGGTGGAGGACAACGAGCTGAACCGCGAGATCGCCCAGGAGCTTCTTGCCGAGAGAGGCTTTGAGGTGGACACCGCCGAGGACGGCACCGAGGCCCTGGCCAAGGTCGAAGCCTCCGCCCCCGGCGACTACTCGCTGATCCTCATGGATATCCAGATGCCCATTATGAACGGCTACGACGCCTCCAAGGCCATCAGGGCCCTGCCGGACCCGAAGCTTGCCAATATCCCCATTGTGGCCATGACCGCCAACGCCTTCGACGATGACAGAAAGGCCGCGCTGGAGGCCGGGATGAACGACCACGTGGCAAAACCCATCAACGTTGAGCGTCTTATGGACGTCATTGAAAGGCTCCTGAAGGAATGATTTGAACAAAAAAGGCCGTTTGATACCTTCAAACGGCCTTTTTAGCTGATTTTTCGAACTTCATATGACGCAATTAAAATTCAGACACAGAAAAGACACGTCAAAGCGCCGAAAAATCATTTTTGGGGTTGACGTTCTTTATGCAATATGTTATAGTATAGTCACAGCAAAGGAGGGGAGTCCAATGTACAACGCAGTAAGCTCCGCCGAAGCTGCCATCAAGGCGGAATGAGCAAAAGTCCCCTGAAGATCCCATCCCGGAGCGCAGACCACAGCACCGTTAGCGGAGGTTCCCGCGTAGAATTGGCTGAGTCGGACTGAGTGAAAGAGTGAGAAGCAAGGGAACGGAAAAGGAGCATTTCAAACTTGATAACTGAAGAAGTGGCGTAGCCCCGCGATCGCAGTTGACGGTTGCGGGGCTATTGCTGTGCGCGGATTTTTCGCGGTTCTATGATTGGTCATGTTTTGCGACGGCGGGCAAAACGGCGAAAAGTATGTCGGTAACCCGTTGACAAGAGCCGCTGGCTGGAATATATTTTATCTATAACGATCCAGGTGAATAACGGAGTATGATTCATTTTTTTCCCCTGAATCGCTGCAATACCGATCGAGATCTTCCCGGCGCGATAAGCTGCGCATCAGTATTACGCATAGGGTGGTGATGAGCTTTGGGGGCTTTGAAAAGCATGCGTGAGGAGCTTTTGGAAAGGGCGCGCAAGGTGGGCATCCCCCTGTTCCGGGACGAGGATATCTACGAGGCGCTGCTGTCCTTCTGCGTGAAGGAGAAGGACGCCGGGAAGCTCCGGGAGCTGGGCAAGAGGCTTTTCGTCCATCTCGGCGGTTTTGAAAGGCTCACGGACGTCACCCTGGAGGAACTGAAAAGCCTCAAGGGGATGGATGAGGGTTCCGCGCTTTTCATCTATCTGATGGCCCAGATCTGCAAACGGGGCGAGGAGCAGAGGGAGCGGGCGAGGCTCCTCACAGGTCCACGGGCGGCGGGCAGATTTTTCGCCTCCAAGCTGAGCGGGCTTGACCATGAGGTGACGATGGCGGCTTGCCTGACCGACGAACTCAGGTGCGCCAGGTGCGAGGTCGTGGCCCAGGGGGATGCCTTCTCAACGGAGGCGGATCCATACGACATTGTCGGACAGCTGTACAGCGCCGGTACAAGGACCGTCATTCTTGCCCACAACCATGTGACCGGCGACCCCCAGCCCTCCAGGGAGGACCTGATGGTGACCGACACCCTGCTCAGGTCCTTCAAAAGGGCCGGACTCGTGCTGCTGGACCATATCATCGTCTCGGGCGATCGGTATGTCTCCCTGGCCGCCAACGGCCACTTCCTCGGCGAGGAGGAGAAGATACGTGAAATTTACCGCCCCCGGCCAGCCGGCGATGGGGACGATGAGATGCCGGAGGAGGTGTGAGCGTGGGGGAGCATGACGGACACCGGAAAAGGCTGAGGGTGAGATTCGCCGCCGGGATCGCGGGCCGGTACAGCGACCTGGAGCTTTTGGAGCTTCTGCTCTGCTACGCCCTGCCACGGTACGACGTGGCGCCTCTGGCAAGGGAGCTTCTTGACCGGGCGGGCGGCATCGGCGGGCTCATCGGAAAGCCCATGGAGGAGCTGGTGGAGTATAAAGGAGTGGGGGAGTCCACGGCCCTGCTTTTGGCTCTGACCGGCGAGGCCTCCAACCGCTCGGAGGAGCAGAGACAGAAAAACGCCGTTTTGAACAGCCCCGCCAGGGTGAGGGAGTACATCAGATCGAGGCTCCTTTTCGCCAGGGAGGACGTGGCTTACGCCATAGACCTGGATATGGACCTGCGCCCTCTGGCGTGTGTGGTGCTGACGGGCGGCGAGAGCGAGCAGGTACAGCGGATACTGCGGATGGCCCTCAACGAGGGAGGCCGCACCGTGACGGTCGCCGTCGGAGCCTCCGAGGATCTACCCGCAGTGACGGGCGGGTATCAGAAGTACGCGGAGCGGATGCACGAGACTCTTCAGGGACTTGGGATAACACTGCTCGATTATATCCGGATCCATAACGACTTCTACGCCTCTGCGGCGGAGCTTGGTCTGCTTCGGGACGGAGAGCCGGTGCGCGAACGCTACCGCGCCTCCCTGACGGGGTATTCCAGAAAGAGACAGTCCTTCAAGGTTGACAACATCTTTGACGATTGATAAGGATCCTTCGTAATAAAAAGTTTTTCAAAGGCACTTGAATTCGGCGCGGTTTGACTGTATCCTAAAGGTAGAATAAGCTGAAGGAGGCGGTGAGCTTATGCCCTGCGCTTACGCGCATTTCAAACTTGGCCGGGAGGTGTTTGCCGCGCTTCCGGCGGATACGCTGAGTCTGATCTCTCCCTTCCGGGAGCTTTATGACATCGGTCTCCACGGGCCGGACATCTTTTTCTATCACTCGCCGGTGATCCCCGACCGGGTGACCAGGATCGGCCACGCCGTCCATGAAAAATCGGGGCTTGAGGTGTTTTCCCGTGCCGCCGGGGTCGTGAAAGCCCACGGGGGCGGGGCCATGTATAAGGCCTACGTGTACGGGTTCCTGTGCCACTTCGCCCTGGACTGCGTCTGCCACGGGTATGTGAACGACTATGCCAAAAAGCGCGGCGTCAGCCACAATGAGATCGAAATGGAGCTTGACCGGGCGCTGGAGGTGGCCGACGGTCTGGATCCCCTGCGCCACGACACGGCCGCCCACATCGCGGCCTCCCGGCGGAACGCCGCCGTGATCGCTTCATTTTATGAGGGCATCGAGCTTCGGGACGTGCTGAGGAGCCTGAGGGCCATGCCGCTGTGCCTGAGGACGCTCCTCGCGCCAAATATGGCGGCGCGAAAGGCCATCCTCGGCGCCATCCGGGCCGCGGGGAAGTACAAGGAGATGGCGGGACTTGTCATGAGCCTTGAACCGGCGCCCCTCTGCCTGGAGAGTACCCAGCGCCTCACACAGCTTTACAGGCTGGCCGTCCCTCTTGCCATCAAGCTCATCGCCGAGTTTGACCGCTTCTCCGAGGGCAAGGCGGAGCCCGACCGGCATCTGGAGCTGAATTTCCTCTCGGAGAGACCCGGAAAATGAAAATAAAAAACAAAAAGGGCTGCCGCGCGCAACCCTTTTCATATGACTGATTTGAAATCAGTCGCGTTCCTCGATGAGGGGGAGATAGTGGAGGTATTGGCTCTCCAGGATGCATTTGTCCTCGGTGCTGTCCATGGCTTTCCTGACCTCGCCGGTGGAGTATGCCACGTTGGCGATGGTGCCCGCGCCGGCCACACAGCCGCCGGGACAGCCCATGCCCTCGAGTAAGTAGCCGTTGTACTTTCCCGCCTTGGCCAGGGTCAGCATCTTCTTGCACTCGGCCAAACCGTTGGCGTGGGCGACCTTGATTTCCCGGTCCGGGGCCAGTCTCTTCGCCGCGTTGACCACGGCGTTCGCCACGCCGCCCGCCACCGCGAAGCCGCGCCCGTCGGCGGTGGCTCCGGTCATGGGCTCGGAGGGAAGCTCCGACGGATCGATCTCCCTGGCGTCGAACATGCCCAGCACCTCCTCGAAGGTGAGGACGAAATCCACGTCGGATCTTATCTCCTTGCGGCTGGCCTCCAGCTTTTTGGCGGCACAGGGACCGATGAAGCAGACCTTGCAGCCGGGGTGGTCCTTCTTAATCATGCGCCCGGTCAGCACCATGGGCGTCAGGGCCATGGAGATGTTGTCGGCAATGGTGGGGAAGAGCTTCTTGGCCATCATGGTCCAGGCGGGGCAGCAGGAGGTGGCCATGAAGGGCTTCTCCTCCGGGACCTCCTTCAGGAAGTCCTGGGCCTCCTGAAGCGTGCAGATGTCCGCGCCGATGGAGACCTCGATGAGGTCCGCAAAGCCCAGGGCCTTGAAGGCGGGGCGCATCTTGTCATGGGTCAGGTGGGTGCCGAACTGGCCGCAGAAGGCCGGGGCAATGGCGGCGTAGACGGGCGTGCCGCTCTTGATGGCCATGATGGTCTGGTAGATCTGGCCCTTGTCCGCGATGGCGGCGAAGGGGCAGCTCACCAGGCACTGGCCGCAGGAGACGCACTTGGTCTGATCGATCTCCGCTCTTCCGTAGGAGTCGGTCCTGATGGCGCCCATGCCGCAGGCGGCGGCGCAGGGGCGCTCCTGCTTGATGATGGCGTGGTAGGAGCAGGCATCGGCACAGCGGCCGCACTTTACGCACAGATGCTCGTCAATGACGCTCCTGCCGTTCACCATGGAAATGGCGTTGCGGGGACACACCTCCAGGCAGGGATGCTCAAAGCAGCCCTGACAGGCGTCGGTCACCACCACCCGCTTCTCGGGACACTTGTTGCAGGCAAATTTGATGACGTTGACCAGGGGCGGCGTGTAGTATTTCTCCGCGATGGCGCTCTCGGTGACGCCGTCGTTCAGCTCCACCTGCTCCGCCACGCTGCGGATGGGAAGGCCCATGGCCAGCCTCAGCCGCTCGCCCACGATGGCGCGCTCAAGGAAGATGCTGTCGCGGTATGTAGCCACCTCGCCGGGGATGATCTTGTAGGGGAGACGAACGATCTCCTTTGAGATGTCCCGGCCCTCGTAGGCCACGCGGGCGATCTCGGTAAAAATCTTGTGGCGGATCTTTGTCTTATTGGACTCAAGTCCTCTCATAACGCGCCTCCTCGAAGATTAAAATAAAATATGTGAATATATGTGTACGAAGGGACATTCCCTATATGATTTTATCACAGGCCCCACGCGGTTTTCAAGCCCCAAATTTCCTCGCCCAGGGGACCCTTCCGGGACGGAGGGGGGACTCGTAGAAACGGGCGGTCCTGTCCCGGTCGGTGTCGTTCCACTTGTCAAAGCCCTCCGGGCATATGTGGCTGCCATATTCGCAGTTTTCAAAGACGCTGATCCCGTAGTCCCGCCAGGGCCGGGCCAGACAGACGCTTCCGTCGGCGACCCCCTCCTCACGTGTCAAACGGCAGTTCCGGAATACGAACCCCTTCGTCTGCCTCTTTTCATGGGCCGGGGCGGCCACATAACCGTGGCCGCGGGCGTCGTTAAGGGAGCGTATCTCGCAGTTTTCAAACAGCGCGTCCCCGCAGCCGAAGATGAAGTCCACCGTGCCCTCGATGAGGCAGCCGCGGAACACCTGGCGGCACTCCCGGCGCGCCCTCAGCTCGTCGGGCAGAAAGCCGTCGTACCGGTCGATGAGGTCGTCGGGCAGGGGACCCAGGAACAGCGTGTCCTGGGTGGAGGTCAGGCGGCAGTTCTCCATGAGGAATCCGTCGCCGTACACCGTCAGCGCCACCTCCTGGCCCTTTACCTCCGGGCGCAGGGCGTCGTTGACCACCGCCAGGTCCCGCATGGTCACGTTATCCGCGCACACCGCCACGGTGAAGGTGCGGAAGGTCACGTACTCCCGGCCCTGTTCGTCAAGCTTCCTGGCATAATCGTCCCAGACGATGACGGTCCTGTCCCGGCCGGCCCCGGTGACGGTGAGGTTCGGCGTCCGGATGACCGTCTTGACCCGGTAGACGCCCGCCTCGATATATACCTCGTCGCCTGACGCCGCGTTTGCCAGTACGGAGTCCAGATCCTCGCCGTTATGTACAATACGCATAGGTGAAAGCCCCCCTTTTTTATGTCAACATTATAAACGCAAAATTGTTACATGGACATAATATTTTGTTAAAAAATCTGTTTTGTGTATAAATATGCGTGTTTTGTCCATATACATAAAAACCGCCAG
>CANQSU010000101.1 GCA_947626585.1 uncultured Oscillospiraceae bacterium | reverse complement strand
ACGGCCTCGGTGACCGTCTGGCCCAGATAGGCCTCCGCGTCGGTTTTGAGCTTCTGAAGCACCATGGCGCTGATCTCCTGGGGGGTATAGGACTTGCCGTCGATGGTGACGCGGTAGTTGGAGCCCATCTCACGCTTGATGGAACTGACGGTCCTGTCGGGGTTGGTGATGGCCTGGCGCTTCGCCACGTGGCCCACCATGCGCTCGCCGTCCTTGGAGAAGGCCACCACGGAAGGCGTGGTACGCATACCCTCGGCGTTAGCGATGACCACAGGCTCGCCGCCCTCCATGACCGCCACGCAGCTGTTTGTAGTACCAAGGTCAATGCCTATGATTTTTCCCATTTTGATGATCCTCCTGTTATATAAGTTTTGAGTTTACGTTGTTATGAAATGAAGCCGTGCGCGCGGCAGGCCGCCGCGGGGAGTTATCAATTTGCGACCTTCACCATGGAGAACCGGATCACCTTGTCTCCCAGCGTGAAGCCCTTCTGGAATTCCTCCACGACCTCGTTCTCGCCGTAATTTTCATCCTCCACGTGCATGACCGCGTTGTGGAGTCTGGCGTCGAATTTCTGCCCAACGGCCTCAATGGGGCGGATGCCCAGCTTCTCAAAAACGCCCTCAAGCTGCGTCATGGTCATTTGGATGCCCTTCATAAAGGCCTCGTCGGTACAGCCGGTTTTCAGCGCCCGCTCCAGATTGTCATACACCGGCAGGAAGCCGGTCACGGTGTCGGATTTGACCTGGGCGTAGAGCGCCTCCCGCTCTTTGGATGAACGCTTGCGGTAATTCTCGTACTCGGCGTAGAGCCGGGTGTATTTGTCCTTCTCGGCGGCGATCAGCTCCTCCGCCGTGGGCTCGGCGGGCTTTTTCTCCTCCGCCGTTGTCTCCTGAGCTTCGGCCTCGGGGGTCTTGACCTCCCGCTCCTCATTTTCAGGGGCCTCGCCCTTTTTCTTAGACATCGCTGTCTCCTCCCTTTATCATCAGTTTACCGAATCCCGCCGGCGGCGCCGCGCCCGCGTTCAGGAGCCTCGAAAGGCTCCCCGCTATGAAGCTGAGCTTCGCCGCCACGGCCGAGTAATCCATCCTTGTGGGGCCCACCACGCCGATGAGGCCCCGCATCCCGTCCCCGGCGTCGTAGCTGGCCAGAACCACGGAGGAATCCCGAAGCTCCAGCGCCGCGTTCTCGGGGCCGATCAGCACCTTCACGTCTCCGAAGTCCGGCGTTCCCGTGAGGGCTGAGATATTCTGGGCGTCGGACAGGTAATTGATAAGCCTGTGGGCCTTGTCCGGGTCCTGAAACTCCGGAAGCTTCAGGAGATTCGCCTCGCCCGACACGTTGGCCCCCGCGCCCTTTGAGGTCATCAGGGTCTCGATGACGAACCCCGCGACCACGGACGTCAACCCCATGGTGTCGCCCACCGCCCGCTCGGCGGAGGTGATCAGGTCCGGGGTAATCCTGTCCTCGGGAAGCCCCGTGAAGCTGGCGTTGAACACCGCGGACAGGCGCTTTAACATAGCTTCTGTAAAAGAAAACGGAAGATGCACCAGCTTGTTTTTTACGGTGTCTCCGGTGAGCAGCAGGACGATGATGAAGGAGTTGGGATCGATATAGATGAGGTCCACCCGCTTGAGTACGGCCGGGGACGTGGCCGAAATGGTCAGCGCCGGATAGCTTGTCAGCTCCGTGGCCATTTTTCCCACGTCGGCCATCAGCCGGTCCTTGCCGGCGGCGTGGCCCTGAAGCTTCCGGCTGATCTCCTCGGTCTCGCTCCTGGTCAGCTCCCGCTCCCGCATCAGCTCGTTTACGTAGAGCCGGTAGCCCCTGGCGGTGGGGACGCGTCCGGCGGAGGTGTGGGGCTGCTCAAGGTAGCCCTCCTTTGTGAGCGCCACAAGCTCGTTCCGGATGGTGGCCGAGGAGCAGTCAAGACCGGTCCTGGCAAGGACCGTCTTGCTCCCCACAGGCTCGGCGGAGTCGATGTATTCCTCCACCACCGCCCGGAGGATCTTCTTCCGTCTCTCGCTCAGCTCCATCTTTTCACCTTCTTTAGCACTCCCGTTTCCTGAGTGCTAAGCATAATCTACCACTACGGACAGCGAATGTCAATAGGCAGTTTTGGATTTCATAAAAATTTTAAAAATATAAGGCCGCAAAAACGGGCGGGTCCGGAACCCAACACCATAAGATTATCGCCGCCCTTTTGAGGGCGGCGACGGTTTTGATCGACGGGCCGCCGGCAGAGGGCGGCCCCTACGGGAAAAATCGTATTCCGGCGTGTGCAAAGCCCTTCACGGCTCATTCACCACGCCCGCGAACAGCGGCGGGCCGTCGTCGCCGGTGATGGCGAAGAGGAAGGGCCGGTCGAGGGTAAAGTTAACGATCTCGTCGGGGAGGATGAGCCACATGGTGCCCGTGACCCGCCCGGTGACAGTATCGTGACAGCCGCTCACTCGTCGCCGAAGCTGATGCCCAGGAGCCTTGCCTCCGCGATGATGTCGTCGCCTGGGTCCACCATCTTGAGCTTGCCGGCGATCTCCTTCAGGGGGACGGAGACGATCTTGTGGTTCTGAATGGCCACCAGATCTCCGTACTTGTCCTGGGAGATATTCAGCGCCGCCTGGGCGCCGAGGCGTGAGGACAGGACCCGGTCATAGGCGCAGGGCATGCCGCCGCGCTGCATGTGGCCGGGGACGGTGACGCGCACGTCCTTGCCGGTCGCCTCGGTGATCTGGGCCGCCAGCTCGTAGCTGACGGAGGGGTAATTCCGGGCCAGCTCCTCCAGGGCCGCCTTGCGGTCCTTTTTCTTCATCTCCGCCCGTTCCCTGGAGATGGCGCCCTCGGCCACCGCCAGGATGGTGAAGTCGTGGCCGGACTTGCCGCGCTCCTGGATCTTGTCAATGACGGACTTGAGCTTATAGGGGATCTCGGGGATGAGGATGATGTCCGCGCCGCCGGCGATGCCGGCGTTCAGCGTGAGCCACCCCACCTTATGGCCCATGACCTCCACGATGAAGATGCGGTTGTGGGAGGCCGCCGTGGTGTGGATGCAGTCGATGACGTTGGTGGCCGTGGCAATGGCGGACTGGAAGCCGAAGGTGGTGTCCGTGCCCCACAGGTCGTTGTCGATGGTCTTGGGCAGGCCGATGACGTTCAGGCCCTCCTCATTGAGGAGGTTCGCCGTTTTCTGGCTGCCGTTGCCGCCCAGAACGACAAGGCAGTCCAGCTTCAGCTTCCTGTAGGTGTCCTTCATGGCCTTGACCTTGTCCAGGCCGTTTTTGTCCGGCTCCCGGATGAGCTTGAAGGGGGTGCGGGAGGAGCCAAGGATGGTGCCGCCCACGGTGAGAAGGCCGGTGAAGTCCCGGGGGGTCATGCGGCGGTACTTCTCATAGATGAGCCCCTTGTAGCCCTCCAAAAAGCCGATGATCTCCACGCCGTCGCCGCCGTAGATATTGTAGAGGCCCTTGGCCACGCCGCGCATGGTGGCGTTCAGCGCCTGACAGTCTCCGCCGGAGGTAAGTATACCGACACGTTTCATAGTGTGATCTCCTTTTGCTTAAAATAATGATGTCCACATTATACCATATGTTTTCTTTTTTGAAAGGGCTTTTTGTATAATTTGCGAAATTTTTTGAAAAAACCCAAAGCCGCTCCAAAATGTGATATACTTACGCCATAATGAGGTGAAAACCATGCTCCTGTATCTTGGCGACAGCCTGACCCGCGGGCTTTTGGGCTGGTCGTATATCAAATTCATGCCCGACGAGCCTTACAAAAACGGCGGTCTGGACGGCGACACCGCCCACGGGGCGCTGCGGCGGCTCTATATCTACCGGGAGATGCCCTGGTATCCCGAGATCAAAACGGTAGTTGTCGGCATCGGCACCAACGACCTTTTGCAGCCCCATCTCATGACCACCGGCCTTGTGTGGAAGGTCATCTTCGGCTGGCGCGGGTCCTGGAAGAAGTGGGCGGACAAGCCCGAGTATGAGCGCGTCATGCGCCGGATCATTGAGACCGTCCTGGCGGACGGGAAAAAGTGCGTGCTGATGGGGCTCCCCCTGATGCAGCTTCAAAACTACCCCATGGAGGAGCTTCGCGCCCGGAACGGCATTTTAAAGCGGCTGGCCGGCGAGTACGGCCTGCCCTTCGCCGACGTACTCGGCGCCGAGCTGGAGGCCGTGCCGGACCCACGTCGGGACTACGATTTCGGCCGGCTGGGGCTTCGGAGGTTGGCCGACATTTTTGTCATGGGCCTGGCGCCCCGGACCAAGGACGCCATTTCAAAGCGCCGGGGCCTGGAGCTTACGGTGGACGGCGTGCATTTCAACGCCCGCTCCGGCGCTATCGCGGCGGAGGCGGTAAAAAAATGTCTGTGAATACGTTTTGCATCTACGGCTCCGGCGAGTACGGAGAAGCCGCGCCGGAAACCGTACCGGGAGCGTTCCTCATCGCCGCCGACGGCGGCCTGGACCGCCTCAGGGCCCGCGGCCTCACCCCCGACCTCATCGTGGGAGACTTCGACTCCTACGGCGGCGATTTTCCCGAGGGCGTCGAGATCATCCGTCACCCGGTGATGAAGGACCAGACGGACATGGAGCTGGCGGTACGCGAGGCGCTCCGGAGAGGCGCCGAAAAACTCGTCATGTACGGCGGCCTGGGCGGCCGGCTGGATCACTCCTTTGCCAACATCCAGCTTCTGGCCATGCTGGCGCGGCGGGACGTTCAGTGCTTCCTTGTGGGCAAAAACGAGACGGTGACGGCCCTTTGCCGGAAAAAGGCCCGGTTCTCCCCGGATTTTCACGGCACGGTGTCCGTCTTTGCCTACGGCGGCACGGCGGTCGTGACCGAGACGGGGCTTCTCTACCGGCTGGACCGGGCAGCGCTGACGGACGAAAAGCCCCTGGGCGTCAGCAACGAGTTCACGGGCGGCCGGGCGGAGCTGGTGATCCACTCCGGCACGGCGATCGCCATGTGGAGCGCGGAAAACAGCGGTTTTCCCCTGATCTCGGAGGTGTGAGGGATGGAATTCAAAGCGGCGATATTTGACCTGGACGGCACGCTCATCGACTCCATGCCCGTGTGGGACGGGGCCTGGAGGGAGTTCTGCGACCGCCACTCGGACGGACCGGACCCGGAGGCCTACGCCAAATACAAGACCCTGACCCTTGTCACCGCCTGCGCCTATTACAGAGAGCGCTTCCACATCCCCGCGCCGGTCCCGGCGCTGTGTGACGAGGTGAACGCCATCGTGAGGCACGGCTACGCCAACGTCACGCCGAAGAGAGGCGTGCCGGAGTACCTTCGGAAGCTGAAAGCGGCGGGCGCGCGGTGCTGCGTGGCCACCAACACGGCCCGGGAGCTGGTGGAGTACGTGCTGGACAGGCTGGGAATGGCGGATCCTTTTGACTTCATCCTCCCCTGCGCCGAGTTCGGCTTGGGCAAGGACAGGCCTGACATATTCCTGGAGTGCGCCCGCCGGCTGGGCGCGGCCCCGGCGGAAACATGCGTATTCGAGGACGCGCCCCACGCGCTGAGGACCGCCCATGACGCCGGATTTCTCACCCAGGCCATCTTTGACCGGTCCTACGCCTCCGACGGGCCCGCCATACGCGCCGCGGCGGATGGGTACGCGGCGAGCTTTGAGGAGCTTCTGTAGACTTTCTGTACCGGTTGTACTTATAATAACATATTCGGATGTTTTATCTCCCTCCGCCGGGCGGACTCCCGGACGGTCCGGCGCGGAAGGGCGCTTTTTTCACAAAGAAATTGAAATTCTTGTCGGGGTCTGCTATAATCATTATAATCATATCGGATCGGCCATTAAATCGCCGGGCGATTGGCGCCGTATCCCCGCTATCGAAGGAGGTCAACCATGCTGTCCGACTATCATATGCACTGTAAGCCCTACTCCCCCGACGCCCGGGACTCCATGGCGGACATGGCCAAAGGGGCGCTGAGGCGGGGCATGACCCACATCTGCGTCACCAACCACATTGAAAACTGCACCCAAAGCCCGGAATTCCCCGACCAGTTCCCGCCCTTTGACGACTGGGCGGCGCTGTGGAGGGATTTTTCCGCCGTGCGGGAAAAATACTTAGGACGCCTGGACGTGCGGCTGGGCGCCGAGGTGGGCGCGCCCCACTATCTGCCGGAGGAGGGGCGGAGGATCTACGCCCGTCCCGAGCTGGACTTCGTCATCGGCTCGGTCCACAATCTCCGCCGCGCCCGGGACTTCTACTATCTCAATTACCCCGAGGACTTTGAGAATTTCCGTCCGGCGGTGGAGCAGTATCTGGACGAGTACATCGAGCTGTCCCGCTCCGGCATGTGCGACGCGCTGGGCCACATCGGCTACATGCAAAAGTACATGGCCCGCCAGGGCAAGGGCTTTGACCTGATGCTCTTTGAGGACCGGCTGCGGACGCTTTTCAAAGCCTGTGTGGAGCGCGGCGTGGGGATCGAGATCAACACCGCCGCCCTCTCCGACGCCCTGGGAGAGTTTCTGCCCCAGCCCTCGGTGGTGAAGCTCTACCGGGACATGGGCGGCGAGATCGTCACCGTCGGCTCCGACTCCCACCGGGCGGAGGACGCGGGGAAAGGGATCCGGGAGGGCTTTGAGCTTCTCAGGACGTGCGGCTTCAGGTACGTCTGCCTCTATAAGGCGCACAAGCCGGAATTTGTGAAGATATAGATATAAAGGAGAACCACTTATGAAGATCGCTCTTGGCTGTGACCACGGCGGATACAGGCTCATGCGGGCGGTAAAAGCCCACCTTGGATCCCTGGGTCACGAGACTGTGGATTTCGGAACATACTCCCTCGACAGCTGCCACTACCCCATCTTCGGGGCGAAGGCCGCCCACGCGGTGGCGGACGGGCAGTGCGACCTGGGCATCGTCATCTGCACCACCGGCATCGGCATCTCCATGGCCGCCAACAAGGTCCCCGGCGCGCGGTGCGCCCTCTGCTCGGACTGCTACAGCGCCGAGATGACCCGCCGCCACAACAACGCCAACATGCTGGCCCTGGGGGCCAACGTGGTGGGCGATGGTCTGGCGCTCAGGATCGTGGACACCTTTTTAAACTTTGGTTTTGAGGGCGGCCGCCACGCCACGCGCGTGGACATGCTCTCGGCCATCGAACGCGGGGAGATGTAACATGGCCCGGGACGAGGTTCGCATCTATCGCTCCCGGAAGCCCCTGAAAACGGCCCTGGCCGTCATTTTTTCCGTGCTGGCGGCCCTTGTCGTCATCGCGGCGGGGATCTTTTTCGGGTTCAAAAAATACATCGTCTACACCTCCGAAGGGGTGAAGCTGGAGGTTCCCTGGCTGGAGGAGCCGGAAGCCCAGCCCCCCCGGGTCCCGGAGGCCGCCCAGTGAAACGGGCGGCAGCCGTCCTGCTGTGCCTTGCGCTTCTGCTCCTCCCCGGCTGCGCCCCCCGGGCGCGGACCTCCACCGTTTACGCCATGGACACGGTGATGGAGCTGACCGCCTACGGCGACCGGGCACTGGTGGACGAGGCCGTGACGCTGATCCACGATTTGGAGGAGCATCTGTCCGTCACGGCGGCGGGCAGCGACATCGCCCGCGTGAACGCCGAGGGCCATGCGGACGTGGACCCCGGCACCGCGCGGCTTATCAGCCGGGCGTTGGATCTATGTAAGCTTACGGACGGGGTGCTGGATATCACCGTCTACCCCGTGGTCCGGGCCTGGGGCTTCACCACCGGGAAATACCGGGTGCCCGAGGAGGCCGAGATTGGGTCGCTTTTGGAAAAGGTGGACTACACCGCCGTCACCGTCCACGGAGAGCGCGTTACGCTCCCCCAGGGCGCGATGCTGGATCTGGGCGCCGTTGCCAAGGGCTGGACCGGGGATCGGATCGCCTCCCTCTGGCGGGAGGCCGGCCTTAAGTCGGGCCTCGTCAACCTGGGCGGCAGCGTCCAGGCCATCGGAGGGAAGCCCGACGGCGGCGCCTGGCGCGTGGGCATCCGGGACCCCTTCTCGGAGGAAGTGCTGGGCGCGGTGTCCGTGCGGGATATGGCCGTGGTCACCTCCGGCGGCTACCAGCGGTACTTTGAGGAAAACGGCGTGCGCTACTGCCACATCATCGACCCCGCCGCCGGCCGTCCGGCGGACAGCGGCCTTGCCTCCGTCACCGTCATCGGCCCGGAGGGCGTCGTCTGCGACGGGCTGTCCACGGCGGTCTACGTGATGGGGCTTGAGAGGGCGGAAAAGCTCTGGCGGGAGAATCAGGGCTTTGACCTGGTGCTGGTCACCGACAGCGGCGAGGTATTTATAACGGACGGCATAGAGGACAGCTTCACCCCCATGGGTGACTATGAAGATACTGAAATACAGGTGATTCGACGTGGCTAAGACGGGAACCTGGGTTGCCATCATACTTGTGATCCTCCTTCTCTCTCTGGCCGCGTCGCTCTGTCTCTGGCTGCGTCCGGCGGACGGGAAGATCGCGGAGATTTATGTGGACGGCAAGCTCTACAAAAGCGTGGATCTTTCAAAAGTGACCGGACCCGAGCGGCTCACCGTCTCAACGGAGCGCGGCGTCAACGTGATCCTCCTGGAGCCGGGGCGGATACGCGTGGAAGCCGCCGACTGCCCGGATAAGGTGTGTGTGGACGCCGGGTGGCTTGAGAACTCCGCCGCGCCCATCGTATGCCTGCCCCACCGGGTGGTCATCAAGCTCACGGGCAAAACGGCCCTGGACACGGAGGCGGGCTGATGGGGATCAAAAGACTCGCCCGCGACGCGGTGCTGACCGCCGTGGCGCTGACCATATTCACGGTGGAGGCGCGGATACCCGAGATCGTCCCCGTCCCCGGTGTGAAGCTGGGCCTTGCCAACATCGTCACCGTGGTGGCCCTGTTCACCCTGGGCCCCTGGGACGCCCTGGCGATACTGCTCTGCCGCGTGATCCTGGGCTCCCTCTTCGCCGGGAGCGCGGCGGCCCTTCTCTACAGTCTCTCCGGCGGACTTCTGGCCTTTGCGGTGACGGTGCTGATGCGGCGGGTCCTGACCCGCCGCCAGATCTGGGTGGCCTCGGTCTTTGCCGCCATGGCCCACAATGTGGGGCAGCTCGGAGCGGCGGTCCTGGTCACCTCCACCCCCGCGCTTTTTGCCTACCTGCCGGTTTTGCTGATCTCCGGCACCGTCGCCGGTCTTTTTACCGGCCTTGCCGGTCAGTACGCGGCGGGGCGTCTTGGGAGGATATGGAGGAACACCGATGGAAAATGAAGGTCTTCTGAAAAACAGGCTCTCCGAGCTGGCCTCCCGCTCCTTTGACCGGGGCGTGTGGGTGTTTTCGGAATTCCTGACCCTGGCCGAGCAGGACGTGCTGCTGCGGATGAGGCTCAAGGCCCCTTTCACGCTTTTCGGCGGGCTTCCCACCAGCGAGCGAAAGATCGCCTGCTTCGGCTCCGGGGAGCTTTGCGGCTGCGTGGAGGACCCGCCGCTCGCCTGCCTGAAGATTGAGCCGGCCATGCGGAAATTTGCCGATCCCCTGACCCACCGGGACTTCCTGGGGGCTCTCATGTCCCTGGGACTGCGCCGGGAGGTGATGGGCGACATCGAGATCGTGGACAACGTGGGCTGGCTCTTCTGTCTGGAGTCCGTCGCGCCCTTCATAACGGACAACCTCACCTCCGTGCGCCGCACCACGGTGCGCGTATCCCCCTCCGACCCTCCCGTGACCCTGTCCTCTCCCCCGCCCGTGACCGAGCTGGTGGTGGCCTCCGAGCGGCTTGACGCCGCCGTGGCGGCGGTGTTCCGGCTCTCCCGGTCCCAGGCCCAGGAGCTTATCGACCGGGAGCAGGTCTTTATCTCCGGGCGTCTGCCGAAAAGCGCCGCCCTGGATATCTCCCCCGGCTCGGTGGTCTCCGTGCGGCACTACGGCCGGTTCGTCTACGAGGGCGTGGCCAGGGAGACGAAAAAGGGAAAACTTCGGGTGCTGGTGAGAATATACAAGTAAATTTTTCTGAAAAAAGTGTTGACTTTTGGTCCCGAGGATTGTATACTTGTAAGGCCGCTTTGAACGGAGCCATACCAAAATCAAGTGACTTAAATGTCCGCCCGCGAGAGCGAGTCTCTATCATATAAGAGGTGAAAAATCAATGACAGCTATTATCGAGGCATGCGGCAAGCAGTACCGCGTCAATCCCGGCGACACGCTGTTCGTCGAGAAGCTGAACGTGGAGGACGGCGCTTCCTACACCTTCGACAAGGTCCTGGCCATCTTCAACGATGACGGCACCGCCACCATCGGCGCCCCCGTCGTCGCCGGCGCCACCGTCACCGCCACCGCGGTGAAAACCGGCAAGTCCAGGAAGATCATCGTCTACAAGATGCGCCCCAAGAAGAACTACCGCCGCAAGCAGGGCCATCGTCAGCCCTATACCAAGGTCACCATCGACGCCATCAACGCGTAAGGTGTCCTTAAGACAACCAACCACTTAAATCGGAGGTGTAATTTACATGGCTCATAAAAAGGGAATGGGTTCCACCAAGAACGGCCGCGATTCCGAGTCCAAAC
>CANQSU010000100.1 GCA_947626585.1 uncultured Oscillospiraceae bacterium | reverse complement strand
CCTCCACAAGCCTTCTCAGCTTGCGCTTGGACATGACGGTGTTGGTGATGCCCAGGCGCGCGAACTCGATCTGCCGGGGCTTATTCGGCACATCCACATGGTTGATGACCCAGTCGTAGAGGGGCCGGTGATCCTCGTACTCCAGGGAGCAGAGGGAGTGGGTAATGCCCTCCAGGGCGTCCTGAATGGGGTGGGCAAAGTCGTACATGGGGAAGATGCACCAGCGGGTGCCCTGGCGGTGGTGTTCGATGTATCGGATGCGGTAGAGGACCGGGTCGCGCATGTTGAAGTTACCGCTGGCAAGGTCGATCTTCGCCCGCAGGGTGTATTTTCCCTCGGGGAACTCACCGTTTTTCATCCGCTCAAAGAGATCCAAGGACTCCTCGATCGGCCGGTCCCGCCAGGGGGAGCGGGCGGGGGTGCTTATGTCGCCCCGGTACTCCCTGAACTGCTCGGGCGTCAGCTCGCAGACGTAGGCCAGACCCTTTTTGATGAGGCCCACGGCCAGCTCATAGGTCCTTTCAAAGTAGTCGGAGCCGTAGAAGAACCGGTCGTCCCAGTCAAAGCCCAGCCAGTGGATGTCCTCCTTGATGGCGTCCACGTACTCGGTGTCCTCTTTCGCGGGGTTGGTGTCGTCCATGCGAAGGTTGCAGATGCCGCCGAAGCGCTCCGCGGTGCCGAAGTCTATGCACAGGGCCTTGCAGTGGCCGATGTGGAGATATCCGTTGGGCTCGGGCGGGAAACGGGTGTGGACCTGCTTTCCCTCAAATCTGCCGCCGGGGGCGATGTCCTCCGCCACGAAGGCCTCAATAAAATTCCTGCTCTCAAAGTCAGCCATATCGGTCGTCCTTTCGCTTTCGATGGCAAATCATTATACCATCCCGGCAACGCGGGGACGGTATATCAGCCATGCTTTTCGGTCCCCGGCGCCAGCCGGGGAGAAAAACGGCATGAAATCAAATTTAATATCCGCGCTGAGGATATTTAACCATCTTTGCCGATATTATATCAAAATTGTGTGTAAAGTCAAGGAAAATCGGAGTATAGTCGCGGTTGAACAGGTATGGGAATTCCCCCGCCGGCGTTGACGGGGGAATTTTACTAAAATTAAATATTAATACTTTATAAGCAATTCGGAATACGCTATAATACAAGCGTGTTATCCGTTGAACCTGTTCATTGCCTCGGATACGCCGCGGAGGATGACGCACTCGACGGCGTCGGCGGCGCGGGAGGCGGTTTTCAGGATCGTCTCCGCGTCCTCGTTGCGGAAAACGGAGAGTACCCAGTCCACCAGCTGCCACTCCGGGGGGACCCTGCCCACGCCCAAACGTATCCGGGGAAAGCCCTCGCCGCCGCATTTGGCGATGATATCCTTGAGGCCGTTATGCCCGCCGGCGGAGCCGGAGGGTCGGATACGGATACGGCCCAGGTCCAGGTTCACGTCGTCGGATACCACGAGGATGCGGGCAAGAGGCACCTTGTAAAAGCGCATGGCGTCGGAGACGGCGTCCCCGGAAAGGTTCATGAAGGTCTGGGGCTTCATCAGAAGCGCCCTCTGCCCGCCCAGCTCACACAGGCCGGTGAGGGCATGGTGCTTTGCGCGTTCTATGGCCGAGGCGTGCTTTTCGGAAAAGGCGTCGGAGACGAGAAACCCGGCGTTGTGCCGGGTCATCTCGTACTTCAGGCCGGGGTTGCCGAGAAAGGCGACGATCCAGTCAATATTGGACTGCTTTTTTGAAAACAGCATCTTATTTATAGAGGGTGGACATGGAGACCTCCTCATACACCCTGTCGATGGCCTCGGCAAACATGGGGGCGATGGAGAGGAAACTGATCTTGTCGCACTTCTTGGACTCGATCTCGGGAATGGAGTCCAACAGCACAAGCTCCTTTATATAGCTGGCGCTGATGCGCTCGATGGCGGGGCCGGAGAGGACGGCGTGGGAGGCGCAGGCGTAGACGTTCTTCGCCCCCCCGATCTCCACCAGCGCCTTGGCGGCGCCGCACAGGGAGCCGGCGGTGTCCACCATGTCGTCAAAGAGGATAACGTCCATATCCCTGACGGAGCCTATGATGTTCATGACCTCGGACTGATTGGCGCGTTCACGCCGCTTGTCCACGATGGCAAGGTTCATGCCCAGCCTGTGGGCGAAGTTGCGGGCGCGGGCCACGCTTCCCACGTCGGGGGAGACCACCATGACGCCGGGATTGTTCTCGCCGAATTTCTTGGAGTAGTAATCGGCAAAAATAGGCGCCCCTGCCAGATTATCCACGGGTATGTCAAAAAATCCCTGGATCTGGGGGGCGTGAAGGTCCATGGTCAGCACGCGGTCGGCGCCGGCGGACGTGATAAGATTGGCTACAAGCTTGGCGGAGATGGGGTCGTGGCTCTTGGCCTTGCGGTCCTGACGGGCGTAGCCGAAGTAAGGCATCACCGCGGTGATGCGTCCGGCGGAGGCGCGGCGGCAGGCGTCGATCATTACCAGAAGCTCCATCAGATTGTCGTTGACGGGGGCGCAGGTGGACTGCACCAGGAATACATCGGAGCCGCGGACCGTCTCGTAGAGGGACAGCGATACCTCGCCGTCGGAGAAGTGGGTCACGGTCATGTCGCCAAGGCGGGTGCCCATGTTGCGGCAGATGGCCTCGGCCAGAGTCCTGTTGGAATTGCCTGAAAAGATCTTGATATCCTTGCCATGTGAGATCATAGGTTTTTCCTCCGGTAATTTTGGTAATGTGACGCGGGTTCGGCTTCCGTCACCTTACGTCCATTTTAACACACATAAGGCGTAAAGTGGTAACAAAAATGCGGGAAAGTTTCGACATATTTCAGTCAAAAACACCTGTTCGGATTTATATCGCTAAAACCTCAAAGACGCGCAATGTCCCGCCTGAGACACGAAAGCGAACGTCATAGCCGCCATAGGAAAGTCCGTATTCACGGTTCGGGTCGGACTGGTAGGAGGGGCGCGGATCGTGAGACAAAATGTCAAGGAGGGCCGCGCGTTTTTCGCCGGGGAGCTTTTCGGCAAGCACGTCGGGGAAATCCACGGCGAGGCGCTTTTCCGGGAGCAGGTCCGTGTAGCCGCCGGAGGCATCCGGACGGCAGTCGGCGTAGGGCAGGTAGGGCTTGATATCGAAAATGGGCGTGCCGTCGGTCATGTCCGCGCCGGAGACCAGGAGACAGGGGCCGTCGGGGTCGTCCCGCTCCACCCTGACGAGCCGGACGCAGGAAAGACCCACCGGGTTGGGACGGAAGGGGGAGCGGGTGGCAAAGACGCCCATCCGCTCGTTGCCGCCCAGCCTGGGCGGGCGGACGGTGGGGGACCAGGTTTTTTGACGCACCCGGTCGAAGCCCCAGATGAGCCAGAGATGGGAAAAGCCATCGATGCCCCGAAGCGCGTCGGCGTTCCGGTACTCCGGCTCAAAGACGACCCGGGAATATACATGCTCGGCAAGGCCCGCCTGACGCGGGACGCCGAATTTTTCGGTGAAGTCGCACCGGAGTCGGGCGATGACGTTCATGGGGACGGTATCGGGCATCAAACCACTTCCCTTGCTCTGGTTATGGCTGTTATATCTGATTATAACCGAAAAAAATTCTTCTGTCCAGCGAAAAGCCGTTTTTGTCCGGGAGCGGGCTTGTAAATCGGCTTTGCATGGCTTATAATCCAGGTAATATGTGCTGGAGGCGCGGTATGGACATTGTTATCATCGGCGGCGGGGCGTCGGGTCTTGCCGCCGCCATAGAGGCGGCGAAATACGGAAACGTCGCGGTCCTGGAGCGGGGCGAGCGGGTGGCGCGCAAGCTGGCCGTCACCGGCAACGGGCGGTGCAATCTGGCCAATCTCAACCTGGCCCCGGAAAAATACCACGGGGAGGAGCCGGACTTTGTCCGTCCCGCCCTTGAGCGGTTCGGCGTGGAGGACACGCTGGCGTTTTTCCGCGCCCTGGGGCTTGTGACCGTGGCGGAGGATTCCGGGCGGGTGTACCCGCTTTCGGATCAGGCGGGGAGCGTGGTGGACGTGCTGCGCTTCAATGCCACGGAACGGGGGGTCAGGCACGTCTGTGGGTTCCGCGCCCATGAGATAAGGCCGGAACGCGGCGGCTTCCGGGTGCTTTCGGACACCGGGTCCTTTTTCGCCGACAAGGTGATCGTGGCGGCCGGCGGCGCGGCGTCGCCGAGGGCCGGGGGCACGGACGCGGGGTATCTGCTTCTGGAAAGGCTGGGGCACACCAGGACAGGGCTGTACCCCTCCCTTGTACAGCTGAAAACGGAAAACGGCTTCACGCGCCCCCTGAAGGGCGTGCGGGCCGACGCCGGGGTGGAGGTCATAAGCCGGGGAGAGACGATCGCGGAAAGCGCCGGAGAGGTACAGTTTACGGATTACGGAGTCTCCGGGCCGGCATTATTTGAGGTCTCCCGGGCGGCGGTCACGGCGCCGGAGTGCGCCCTGAGGCTGGACCTCCTGCGCATGACGGAGCTTGAGGAGCTGGCCTCCATGCTAAACGGGCGGAGAAGCACCTCCCTGACGGCGGAAAATCTGCTGACGGGGATATTGCACAACAAAATCGGCCGCACCCTGGTGACGCGGCTGGGGTACCCCCTGGCCATGCCCCTCTCACGGCTCACCGCCTTCGATACGGAGAAGGTGGCGCGGGCCGTCAAAGGGGTGGAGCTTCGCGTCACGGGGAATATGGGCATGGACGGCGCCCAGGTCACCGCCGGGGGGATACGGACGGCGGAATTTGACCCGGTCACGCTGGAAAGCCGGCTCGTGCCGGGGCTTTTCGCCTGCGGCGAGGTGCTGGACGTGGACGGGGATTGCGGAGGCTACAACCTCCAATGGGCCTGGAGTTCGGGCAGGCTGGCCGGGAATTTGGGGGCGCTCGGATGATACGGATAAGGGAGCTGTCCATCCCCGCGCGGGAGGACGGGCGCGCGGCGGTCCTTAAGGCCGTGGCCCGGGAGCTGGGCGTCCGGGAGCGGGAGATCGTCGATGTGAAAATACGCCGCCGGTCGGTAGACGCCCGGAGAAAGAGCGACGTGCGGCTCATCTACACCGTGGATGCGGCGCTGTCCGGAGGTGAGAGCGAAGTCCTGAGACGGTGCGGAAAGGCGGAAGCGGCGGAGGAGTATGTCTATCAGGTCCCCAGGGGCGGGGAGAGACTCGGTAAGCGCCCGGTGATCGCGGGCTTCGGCCCGGCGGGGATGTTCGCGGGGCTGGTGCTGGCCATGGCCGGGGCCCGGCCCATCATTCTGGAACGCGGACAGGACGTGGGATCGCGGGCGAAGGCGGTGGAGCGCTTCTGGGAGACGGGGACGCTGGACCCGGAGTCAAACGTGCAGTTTGGCGAGGGCGGGGCCGGGGCTTTCTCCGACGGGAAGCTGAACACCGGTACGAAAAATCCCCGGATTCAGTGGGTACTGGACAGGTTCGTGGAGTTTGGGGCCCGGGAGGACGTGGCCTATGATGCCAAACCCCACGTGGGGACGGACCGGCTGAGGGTCGTGGTGAAAAATCTCCGGGAGCGTGTCATCGGGCTGGGCGGTGAGATCCGCTTCGGCGCGGCGGTGACGGGCATAAAAACCGAAGCGGGCCGTGTCACGGGGGTGGTGATCAACGGCACGGAGGAGCTTGCGTGCGACGACCTGATCCTCGCCATCGGCCACAGCGCCAGGGACACGTTCGCGTATCTCCACGCCCTGGGCGTGCCCATGGAGCCCAAGCCCTTCGCCATGGGTGCCAGGATAGAGCATAGGCAGAGCGACTTGGACAGGTGCCAGTACGGGAGCTTCGCGGGCCTTCGCCCCCTGGGCGCGGCGGACTACAGGCTGGCGGCCCACACATCCCGCGGGAGCGTGTACACCTTCTGCATGTGCCCCGGCGGGTACGTGGCCGCCGCCGCCTCGGAGGCCGGCGGTGTCTGTACCAACGGGATGAGCTACTCGGGGCGCGGCGGGAAAAACGCCAACTCAGCGCTCCTGGTGGGACTTGACACGGCGGATTTTCCCTATCCCGGCGTTCTGGGCGGCATGGAGTGGCAGAGGGAGCTGGAACGGCGGGCCTTTGAGGCCGCCGGCTCCGATTATACCGCCCCGGCCCAGACGGTGGGGGATTTCCTGGGCGCGGCGTCGGCTCCGTCCGTGGAGCCGACGTATAGGCCGGGGGTGAGGTTTACGGATCTGCACGGCGTCCTGCCGGAGAGACTGACCGCCGCTCTTGAGCTGGCCTTGCCCAAGCTGGGGCGGAAGCTGCCGATCTTTCGTGACATGGGCGCGGTACTCACCGGACCGGAGACGCGAAGCTCCTCGCCGGTGAGGATCCTGAGAGACAAAACGCGCCAGTCGCCCCTCCGGGGCCTGTGGCCATGCGGAGAAGGGGCCGGCTACGCCGGCGGTATCACCTCCGCGGCGGTGGACGGGATGCTGACCGCGGAGGCGGTGGCGGCCGGGGCGGCGGACTCCGCTTGAGGGTGTCTGTCCCCCCGCGAGGAGAGGCTCAAAACCCGTGATAAGCCGGGGAGATTCCCGGCCTGTCACGGGCTTATCACTTTTTCGGACGCGGCGTTCACTGGAGGTGGACGTCCTCATACCGCGAAACGGTCAAATACAGAGGGATTTTTTCAAGGCGGTTCCATCTTGTGGGCAGGAGCGCCGGGTTCTCGATGAGCAGGCCCAGGGACGGGGGAAAGTCGATGTCGTGGCCGAGCCTTTTCCCGTCGATCAGCACCTCGCCCCTGGTGGGGCGGATAAGGCCCGCCACAAGGCGCATGAGCATGGTCTTCCCCGAGCCGTTGGGGCCCTGCAGACCGTAAATTTTACCGCTTTCAAAGCTCAGGGTCACACGGTCTAAAATGAGCGCGCCCTTGATGGTCTTTGTTACGTCTTTTATCTCGATCCGCATACGTTCCTTCCTCCAAACCGAGAATATCCGTGTGACGGAACCTTACCGTACCGGCGATCACACAGAGTATGAGTACCGCCAGGGCGAAGAGGGAGTAACCCTCTGTACTGAGGTCGGTTTTCGCAGCCTCGGCCCACTCAGCCATCAGGCGTGCGCTGTCCCATACGCTTGCCAGAATAATAAAGGCCCCGCCAGCCAGGGCCAGCCGCAGCATGGGGTTGTGGAACGCCTTCCACAGCTCGGTTCTAAGCGCTCTTCTCATTTGCTTTCCCCCATCCCTTCCGTCCAGTCGAGACCAAGATATATGGCGGGCATGTCCCCGTCCCCGTCCCCGTTCTCCACTATACGCGCGGCGAAAAGGTCGCCGCTGTCCGGCACCCGCGCGGGGAGAAGCCTGGCGCCGACGGCAGTGACCAACAGGAGCGCAATAGACTATTATGATAGTCATCTTCTGTCAAGATGTTTTTCACTATTTTTTCAAAAAAGGAGCCGGATTTCGGGGGTTGATAAAATCACCCGCATATGGTACAATATCCGCATACGCGGATATTGTACCATATGCGGGGAGCCGAATAACGGCGCTGACGCGCCCGAATGACTGTCGCTTTACAAAGGAGGGAACAGCTTGCCGATCGTTCCTGATACTTCTATGAATAAGCGCCTGGCGGTGCTGATCGACGCGGACAACGTGCCCAGGGGGACGCTGGCGGGGATCATGCAGGAGGTGGCCATCTACGGCACGCCCACCATCAAGCGCATCTATGGGGACTGGACCGGGCCCCACATCGCCGGGTGGAAGAATTCGCTGCTGGAAAACGCGGTGACGCCCATCCAGCAATACAGCTACACCACGGGAAAGAACTCCACGGACTCGGCCATGATCATCGACGCCATGGACATCCTTTACACCGAAAAGGTGGACGGATTCGTGCTGGTCTCCTCGGATTCGGACTTCACGCGCCTTGCCATACGGCTCCGTGAGGCGGGGATGACGGTGTTCGGCATCGGTGAGAGAAAGACGCCGGAGCCGTTCAGGGCGGCCTGCGACAAGTTTATCTATATCGAGAACATCAAGCAGCCCGACGATACGGCCCAGACCGAGGAAAATCACCAGGTGAAGGATAAGAAGGCAAAGCCGGCCCAGAGCGAAAACCGGCTGCCCAAGTCCCTCATACGGCTCATCGCCCAGTCGGTGGCGGACCTCTCCGACGGGGAGGACGCGGTCTATATGGGGGAGCTGGGAAACCTCATCATGAAGAAAAAGCCGGACTTCGACTGCCGCAACTACGGCTTCAAGTCGCTGTCCGCCCTGATAAAGTCCATTGACAGGTTTGAGGTGGACTTCCGCCAGACGACGGATCCCAATGTAAAACACCCCTATGTGAGGGACAAGGAAGCTTAGCATGAGCGAAAAACCCCATAAGCGCCGGCGGTGGCCCTGGGTCCTGCTGGTGCTGATAGTGATATTCGCCGTCACCGTCTACGACAGCAACACGCGCCTTGTGACGGACGAGTTTACCCTCGGAAACGAAAAGCTGCCGGAGGATCTGGAGGGCGTGAGGATCGTGCATCTCTCGGACCTGCACGCCAAGCGCTTCGGCGATGGGAATTCCGAGCTGATCGAGGCCGTCAGGGACGCGGACCCCGATATCATCTGCGTCACCGGCGATATGGTGGACGGGGAGCGGGAGAAGCAGGAGCCGTATGTCAGGGAGCTGATGGGGGAGCTTGTGAGGATCGCGCCCGTCTACTATGTCTCCGGCAACCACGAATGGGCCGCCGGCTGGGCGCGGGAGCTTTTTGGGATCCTTGAGGAGCTGGGCGTCACGGTCTTGCGCAACGAGTACGTGACCTTCGGACGGGGGAACGACTATATCGTCATCGCCGGAATGGACGACCCCAACGGGCTCAGGGACCAGAAGGCGCCAGAGAAGGTGGTGGAGGAAATCCGGACGGATCACCCCGGGAAATATATCCTCATGCTCTACCACCGGGACACGGAGCTTGACATGTGGGCCGGCCTCGGTGTGGACGCGGTGCTGTGCGGCCACGCCCACGGGGGGCTTGTAAGGCTCCCGTTCACCGACGGGCTCATCGCGCCGGGACAGGGGTTCTTCCCCTCCTGGACGGCGGGGATATACGAAAAGGACGGCACCAGGATGCTGGTGTCCCGGGGCCTTGCCGGGTCGCACATGCTGCCCCGGGTTTTCAATAACCCCGAGGTCGTGGCAATCACGTTGGCGAGAGGCTGATATATGCGAAATTAGAATGAATAAATCTCTCCCGCCCCGCATAAAATGATATGTATATCATTTTCAGGGGAGGGAAGATTTATGGAGGAACAAGTCGAAAGGCCCGCGCCCAAGCCGGATATTGACGATCTGATTTTTGGAAACGAGGACAGGGGACATTCGGAGAGATAGGCCGCGTGCCTTTACATACGCGTTACTCCGGCGATCAAAGGATCACGGGAGCAAATAGTTATGTTTTGCGGCGGGCAGAACGGCGTAAAATTAATTTTTTAATAATTTGATTTACATTATTAATCTGCAAACTTACGAAGGATTGAGTAAATATGATAGTAGAATACGAAGACTATAAGACCAAAATCGGGGCGATGAGGCCCCAACTCGAGACTATCCGCCGGGCCATGAAGCTGGACGAGGTCTCGGAGGAGATCGACAGGCTCCAGGCCGAGAGCGAGTCCGACGGGTTCTGGAACGACCAGAAGAACTCCCAGAAGGTACTCCAGCGCCTGAAGCAGCTGAAGAACAAGCGGGAGAGCTTTCAGAAGCTGGAGAGCCGCTATGAGGACCTCGTCACCCTGTGCGACATGGCCATTGAGGAGGACGACATCTCCCTGCTCCCGGAGCTTGAGTCGGAGTACAGCTCCTTCGCCGCGGATCTGGAGACTACGCGGCTTGCCACCATGCTGTCCGGGGAGTACGACAGCTCCAACGCCATCCTCTCGTTCCACGCCGGCGCCGGCGGGACGGAGGCACAAGACTGGACGGAGATGCTCTACCGCATGTACACCCGCTGGGCCGAACGCCACGGCTATAAGTACACCATCCTCGACTACCTTGACGGCGAGGAAGCGGGTATCAAATCCGCCACCATCAAGATAGACGGGGACAACGCCTACGGGTACTTAAAGAGCGAGAGCGGCATCCATCGGTTGGTGCGCGTCTCCCCCTTTGACGCCTCGGGCCGCCGCCATACCAGCTTCGCCGCGGTGGAGGTCATGCCGGAAATCACCGACGATTCCGAGATTGAGATCCGCGAGGAGGACATCGAGATGCAGGTATTCCGCTCCTCGGGAGCGGGCGGACAGAAGGTCAACAAGACTTCCTCCGCCGTGCGCCTCATTCACAAGCCCACGGGCATCGTGGTCTCCTGCCAGGTGGAGCGCAGCCAGTTCCAGAACAGGGACAGCTGTATGACCATGCTCCGCGCGCGCCTTGCCGAAATCAAGGAGCGGGAACACCTTGAGAAGATTGAGGACATCAAGGGCGTCCAGATGAAGATCGAGTGGGGCAGCCAGATCCGCTCTTACGTTTTCATGCCCTACACCCTGGCCAAGGACCACCGCACAGGCTTTGAAAACGCCAATATCACCGCCGTAATGGACGGCGATCTGGACGGCTTTATCAACGCCTACCTGGCCATGAAGGCCGAGGCGTGATTGGCGTTTTCAAAAGGGAGCGTAAGCGACCCGCGCCGGATGGCGCGAATAAT
>CANQSU010000099.1 GCA_947626585.1 uncultured Oscillospiraceae bacterium | reverse complement strand
CCGACACCGGAACCGACACCGGAACCGACACCGGAACCGACACCGGAACCGACACCGGAACCGACACCGGAACCGACTGACCCCGATATCACTGGGGCGGATGGTGTTGCCGATGAGAAGAATGTTGATTACGGTGATGCTGACGGCGTTGGCGGTGATACCGTTGTGCTTGGTGATGATGGGAATACCGTTGATCCGTCTGAGATGGAGAATGGCGAGGTTGTTTCCCCTGAGAACGGGGCACACGTGCTCCCTGGACAGACTGGCGCGGCAGGCTATTACAAGCCGGATGTTGAAGCCGTACAGCCTGGAGCGGATGCCGGGCTTAATCCACCCGTCACCGAGGAAGTCCAGCAGACCACCCCTGACTCCGCAGGCGACGAGTTTGATGGCGGTGGCTCTCTTATGGACAGCATTGTCGATACTACGGATGCGCAGCCGGAAGGTAACGGCAGTTCCAATGATGAGCCTGCTCCCGCTGATCCTGAGCTGGAAAGTGCTCCTGAAGTCAGCACGGATGAGCGTGAGGACCATGAGGCCGGTGAGGCTGCGGATGAAGCCGACAAGTCTGACAGCGGCGGTTTCAGCTTTGACATGTAACGTATATCCCGCAGTGTTTTGCGAGGGGCTGCAGCGCAGCCCCTCGTTTTTATGCTTGCATTCCGTGTGCATTTGTTGTATGATATATAAAACACCATAAGAATAATAATGGGAGGTCATCCTATGGCAGATTTTGTCGCGTTTGGCAATGCGTTGCCGGGACTGGTGAAGACAGTTTCAGGGAACATGAGCCGGGAGGATACGGCCAAGTTCCTCATGGCGCAGCAGTATAAGATCCAGGACATCCGTATCGCGGACCGGAAAAATAGTGGTTCCGCAGCCGGTGGCAATAACAGCGGGCAGGCCGGCGGACAGAAATCCGGGACTGGCAACCAGAAACCCGCTGTGTCTAGTGCCATGGCACGGCTGATGGCCATGACGAAGGGAAAGTGAGGCCGGTATGAACAATAAGAATTTGATGATCACGCGGAACGGCGTGAACGGCATCCCGCAATATGCTGAGGAACAGAAGGAACAGCTGACGCCGGATTCCCCCGGATATGCAAACAGCGTGTCGATGTTACGTCGGGCGCCCGCGGCGCAGACCGACGAGACGGTTGAAACAAAAGATTTCAACAGCGGGATCCCTGACATTCCGGATATCCCGGAGGAGCCTGAAAAAGAGTTTGGGGCAGGCTCGTCCAGTCCCGCGCAGCATCTGGTGCAGCAAAGACTGGTCCAGTCGCCGCCGCAACAGCAGGCGCGTCCTGCCCAGCAGGCACAGGGGCGTCCAGCGCCGCAGAGGCCGGTTCAGAGCACCTGGGCGCCGGCTGGGGCGGCGAAAAAGTCGGCACAGCCTGTCGCTTCCGCACAGAAACCGGCACAGGGCGCAGTACAGGGTGGGACGGCCAGCGCTGCCAGGCCCGCGGCGCCCGCCCGGATCCGGCAGAGCATGAGTCCGGACGAGCTTTGCAAGGCGTACATGGACATGTTCAAACAGTCGTTCGGCATGGATTTGAGCGCGTCCATCTGTTATGAGAACATGCGCCGGATGTGCGAGGCAGACCTGAAGACGCCGGAGAATACTTTGTATTTCATGGAGAATACCTACCGGGTGTCAACGCTTTTGTACCTGGCATCCAACCTGCCGATCGTGTTTGTGACGTCCGTGCTGGCCGAGAAGAACCGGAAGAATATCTTAAAGTACGTCACGATCGAGGTCGAGAACGGGTCCAAGCCGTACCAGGAGCTCAGGGACCTGCGCATCCGGCGCTGGGGCCGGAAGTTCGAGAACATGGCCGTCAATGACGCGATGACCGTGACGCCCGGGGTGACAGGGTTGAGCGACGCGCTCGTGGCCGAGATGATATCCGCGTTTCAGGACACCTGCATGAAGCTCCGAAAGTTCAACAAGGAACTGACGGGGATCGTGGCGAAGTTCGACGACGGAGCCTTGAATGACGTGACGTATATTTATTCCAACTGGTGGTACTTCCTCCAGGGGTTTGAAAATGTCCCGGAAATGCGGACCTACGTGATGGCCATTACCGATGACACGCGCAAAAATCTGAAAATATAGATTTCCACGCGCAAAAGCGGAAAAAAGGTGTTGACTTTTTTGCACCGGACGGTTATAATCAATACCAGAACGGCACCTTCCGTGCCTGAATCGCGTACCGGTAAGCGTGAAAGGACACGCGGACCCGTTCGAAACGGCTTGTGGCCGCACCCCCGTATAAAGACGGACCAGGTGCGGTGCTCAGGCAGAAGCAGTAATCGACAAATTTTTCGAAAGAAACAGGAGGAAATTTATCATGGCAAACATTCGTATCAGGGGTCCGCGTCCCGTTGCGCTTCAGACCCAGCCCTTCTCTCAGTTCGAGAAGCAGTTCCGCGTGCTGCAGAGCGGTGACAAGGCGGTCATCGAGAAGAACCGCCAGGCCAACACCCACCTCATTGCCAACGTGAACGTGCCGCTGTTCAACGGCCAGACGTTCCCGGGCGAGAACGGCGATGTCGGCCGCGGCCGCACTGACTCCACCATGGTCGTGAACTTCGGCAAGATGGCAAACATCAGCCAGGATGTTCAGGCCCTGCTCAAGACCACTGCCCCCGGCAGTGAGTACACCGGCAATACCGGCGCTGATTTCACCGTTGATGGCAAGGATCCGACTCCGGTCGCCCTCGACGTTGTGCGTGACCTGTCCGTTCAGGGCAAGGACCAGTACCGCGTCACCACCATCATCGACATGCAGGCTCTCGCCAACGCCAACGATGTTGAGCGTGACGCGTTCCGCAAGGCCAACAGCCTGCCTGCCCTGGGTGAAGCTGCGAAGGGCCGTCTGACCCTTACCGCCGGCCTGTCCACCACCGACCACGGCATGCCCGCTATGAACGGCGACCGCTTCCGTGCGAACGTGGCACAGCTGGCCTCCCAGAACTACCTGCTGACCGCCCAGAAGAAGGATCCGTCCCGCGGCGTGGTGTCCCAGGATACCATCAACAAGGTCGCCGACACCTTCAGCAAGGGCTACGCCGACTTCGTCAGCAAATACGCTGACAAGGCTTGCGCGGGCATCGACCGCCAGGTCAAGGGCGACGACGGCAAGTACAAGACCGACAAGACGCACCCGGTGCCCAACACCGCGTTCCCGTCTCTGGCTGACATGGGTATCAGCGTCGTTGGCATGAAGGACGGTTCCACCGCCCTGGTCGTGACCGACACCGCCAAGAACGCTGCCAACCGTGAGGGCATGAACAACTTCAACAACGCGTTCAATGCCTACATGAGCCAGAAGGTCAACCAGGCGTTTGAGAACGACGATGCGGCCAAGAAGCTGGGCAACCGCTTCTCCATCCGTTCCTACCCTGTGACCCCGGTCGATCCCACCAAGGACGGCCGCGACCTCACCCTGATCCAGCCTTCCACCGTGATGACCATGGAGCCCTATGCTGGCGCCGTCACCCGTGCTTACGAGTGCGCGACCCACAATGAGCCCCACCGCCAGAACGAGACCGCCATTCAGGCCATCGAGGGCCTGTACGGCAAGGAGGTCCTGGAGAATGCCGCGAAGATCGCCGGCACTCCCGCGCCTGTTGATAAGCAGGCTGCCATTGACCAGTCCAAGGCTGTCTATGCCGAGATGCATGACAAGGCCGACGCTATGGTCGTGAGCAAGGACGCCGACTACGGCCTGGACGGCATGGATGCGTGAGCCTGACGGCTGACGATCCAACTCAGATCAAATGAACGGAACCCCGAAGGAACCGGTGCCTTCGGGGTTCTTTTCATAACCAGATAATAAGAGAGGAGCGTGACAGGGATGCCTGAAAACCATTCTTTTTCTGAATTTATGGCTGGTGTCGAGAGGGACGGCCTCGGGAAGCCGTTGGAGTCGACCAGCCTGACTTATTGCAAGATCAACGACGCGTCGCTGGTCCGTGATTTCGACGGCTATCCTGAAAGCGACGCCAAGTTCTTCGCCAAACAGCGGTATTTTGCGGCACGGGTGCCCGATGGCGTGTCCGGGACGGTACATATCACAATACCGACATTTGGAGACGACGGCCGTACCGTCAACCCCGGCGATCTTATTTTGTATCCGTCCGACGTCCTGGAGCGGGATGACGTGACGTCCAGCCGTGGCTGCGGGATCGTCGCCACAGGCCTGCCGATGGCGGTCATTCCTGCCGTTGATGCAAATGCGGCCCTCAAACTATACGACAACAAAGAAGTTGCTTGGCAGTTTGCCAGGGACTTTGATTATTTCATGGAGTTCCAGGATTTTTTGAAGGAGTCCGAGGGCAAGCCTGAACTGTGGTCGGATGTTATCGCAAAAGGGCATGACGAGGTCCTGGCGGCCATGGATGTCCCGGACCGGTTCAAGGGCGACAAGTCCGCGCCGGATGCCGATGTCCTTGGGGATTACAAGTTGTCCACTTTGCTCGTCCCGGATGTCGTGGTGGCCCATAAGGACACTGATGGCACGCCGCAGCCGATCCTGTTCGCGCCGAACCTGATGAGCGGGTGGGTTAACTCCGGGGTCTCCGACGACGATTTCCGGAAGAATTACAAGGCCGCCCCGGCACGGTCCAAAGCCATGAGTACCCTGGACCGCATGGCCGCGGAGATCGACGCCGGCGAGGCTGAACCGGACGAACGGCAGTTTGACTAACCCAGGACAGGCGGTATGGACATGAAGAACCAAAACGATGCTTATTTCCCGCTGCACGCGAAGAATGACTTCAGGATGCGGCGCCGCGGCGGTGTGGAAAACCATGTGGAAACTGTGGAAAAGCCAAGGATCCGGTTTGACGCGGTGCCGGTCCGCGTTGAAAAAGAAGCCGAGCCCGTTTCCGTTACGGATGACGTGGCGGACGAGGTCATCCAGGTGCCGGACACGCAAGCCGTGCAGCCGGCTGAAACGCCGTCCTCCGCGCCGGTCACGAAGGTTTCTGAAAAAACAACCGTGCGTGACTTTTTGAGAGGCCTGGGCCGCGACGGGCTGCAAAAACCGATGGAGACAACGAGTTTGTCTTTTTATAAGGACGCCAGTGACGGGAGCCGGTGCTTTGGCGTTACCGTGCCGGATGATATCGAGCAACCCGTTCCCGTTAAAATGCCGGCCGGCGGCGCCGCCGCGGGTCCTGGGGACGTGATCCTGTTCGATCCTGTGATTGACGCCTACCGGAACGCCAGTTCGGCGGGGCATATCGGCGTCGGCCCCGGACGGCGGCCGGCCGGCGTCGTGCCGAAGGCAGATGTCCCGGGGAGGCTCACGGAGATCGACAAGCGCGAGGCGGCCGCAGCGTTCGCGAAGAATTTCGAGGATTTCGCGGCGTATCAGGATTTCCTCAGGGACGTCTGCAAGCATCCGGAAGGGCATGCCTGGCAGGACGTCGTGCGTGACGGCCATCCAGGGACCGTTAAGGCGCTTGTCGTCCCGGACGGCATGAGGAAGCCGGCTGACCCGCTGCTCGGGGAGGTTTTGTCGCTGGCCAACACGATGGTCCCGGACGTTGTCCTGGCGGAAGCCGGCAAAAACCGGCGCATCAAGCCGCCGCTATGGAACCCGCATGACCCCGACGGAAATTTCGGGCATGGGCTGTCCATGGACGAGTTCAGGGCCTCCTGCAGGCCGGTCCAGGCCGTTATGGGGGCACAGGAACAACCTGTTGAACAGGTTGCCGTCCAGGAGCCGGCGGCGTCGTCCGGTGCGGCGATCAACACCGTGAAGCGGATCGCGTCCGACATGGACGAGCGGCAGCAGGACGGGCCGGACGACCAGTTGGCTTGAATTCTGCCGTGCATAAACCCTCCCTCTTATAGACGGGAGGGTTTTCTTTTATATAAAACCCAACAAAATTATATATAAATGCTTGCATTTGCGGGGCGGGTGTGGTATTCTATTTGGAGAGGTCCTGGGGAAAGGAGGCTGCCGCATGGAAGAGGAAAAGAAAAGGGGCGGTGTGTTCTTAAAGACCGTCTTGATCGTTGAATTCCTGATCGTGGCGGCCATGCTCTTTCATTTCATCATCCCCGCAAGGGTTGACGGGGAGTCCATGATGCCGACGCTTGAGGACGGGCAGTGCCTGATCGCGAGCGTCGGCGTGCCGAAGCGAGGCGACATCGTCCTGGTCGACACCGGCGGACAGATCCTGGTCAAGCGCTGCGTCGCGACCGCGGGTGAGTCTGTCGGTTACGGTGACGGGGACGTTCTTATCAACGGCGATCCGCTGGACGAGCCGTACATCATGGACGGCGCCCACGATTATTCTGACGCGTGGTCCGGGAACGTGCCTGATGGGTGCGTGTTCGTCCTTGGGGACAACAGGGACCATTCCATGGACAGCCGGGTCTTGGGGTGCATCGACCTGGACGAAGTTCTGGGCGTCGTGCGGGTCATCCTTCCCGGATGGATCCGGTTTTGAATGGGAGGTGGTGTCATGCCGGTTTGGAAAAAGCTCCGGGTCGTGTTCTGTGTCCTGGTCGTATTCACGATATTGTTCCGCATCTCCGGTATGCATGCCTATAATATCCGGACCAGCAGTATGGCGCCGGGGATTCCTGCAGGGTCCCTCGCCGTCGTTGTCCCGACGGAGCCCATATCGCTGGAAAAGGGCGACATCGCGGCCTACCAGGCATGGGATCATGACGGGCCGGTAACCGTGATCCACCGTGTCGTGCGTAACGACGTGCCCAACGGTGAACTGACGTTCCGCGGCGACGCGAACCAGGAAAACGACCCGGAAGTTGATTATGGCGCCGTGGTCGGGGAAATGCTGTTCAGTGTGCCGTACGTCGGCTTCCTGTCCGGGTTCTTGCTTGGTGGGACGTGGCTCGCGGCGCTGTTCTGCGGCGGCGTGGCCGCATGGATCTTCCGGCGCCTGATGCGCGAACATTTGGATTGATCATCATACTACAGGAGGTTTTTTATCATGGGCTTTTTTAACGATGACAAGGACAAGGAAAAAGATTTCGGTACCGTGTTCGGTCCTGACGGGATCATTACCGGTTCCGGCGGCACGCTGTTCGGGCCAGGCGCCTCGCATCAGGTGCAGTCCGGGAATGCCTTTTTCGGGTCTAATGGCAGCGTGTCCTTTGACAACGGCCCTGGGATGGGAATGATGCTGGGCGGGACGCCTGGCGGGATGGTCACGGAGATCGGAGGGACGTTCTGGGGCCCCGGCGGGAAGTCTTACCAGTTGGTCGGCAACGTGCTGCACTGTTCGGACGGACGCATGTGGGTCGGCGTGAACGGCCCCCACGCAGCCAAGCGTATCATTGCCATGGACAACTAGGAATAAGTCTATATATTTTTGTACAAGTTTGTACAAAAGTGTTGCTTTTTGTTTCTGGATGTGATATAATAGGTCCAGGTGATAAGAGAGGAGGATGCGTATGGGAATTTTGATCGAATGCCCCAATTGCGGCGAGCAGTTTGAGCTGGACGCGTCACATCCGGCCGTCCGGCAGATCCGGGATGAGGAGTTCAAGAAATCCGTTGCGGTCGCCGTCGCGGAACAGCGGGCGGCCTGCGATTCCGAGATCCGCAGCCTGCGTGAGAAGCTGGCCGACCGTGACGATCAGATCGCGTACCTGCGCGACATGCGTTCCAGGCTGTCCACGAAGATGATCGGCGAGTCGCTGGAGCGCTTTTGCGAGGGCGAGTTCAACAAGATCCGCACGACGGCTTATCCCGGCGCGTATTTCGCGAAGGACAATGACGCCCGGAGCGGTTCCAAGGGGGATTACATCTTTCGTGGATATTACGGCGGCACGGAGATCCTGTCCATCATGTTCGAGATGAAGAATGAGGACGAGGGCACGGACCAGAGGCTGCGCCATAAAAACGAGGACTTCCTGGAGAAGCTGGACAAGGACCGGAGGGCGAAAGGCTGCGAGTACGCCGTGCTCGTCACGACACTGGAGCCGGACAGCGCGTTTTACAACGCCGGGATCGCCGACCTTTCCTATGCGTACCCAAAGACATACGCCGTCCGTCCGCAGTGCTTTTTGACGGTCATCAGCATCCTATGGCAGATGGCGCTGTCTGGGGCGGCAGACAAGATGCGCATCCGTGAACTGGAAAACGCCAGGTCCGACCTGGACACCCTGGAAGAACGGATCTTTGACTTCAAGAACGGGTTCTTCAAGTCCGCGGACATGGCCGACAGGCACATGGAGAGCGCCGTCTCGGACCTGGACCGCGTGATCGACAGGCTTTCCAAGATCCGCGACGAGATGGACGCGGCCCGGAAATCCCTGAAGACGGCAGCCGGGAAGGCGAACAAGTTGACGGTCCGGAAGCTGTGTTCCGGTACCGGATACGCGGCCGTGAAGGGCGGTGCCGGTGGTGGGACGGAAGCGTGAGCTCGCCCTGTATCTCGTGTGCGGCCTGTGTTCCATGGCCGTGTCCTGGGCCTGCATGGCCGCCGCGCACTTTGCGTTTTATGGCATGAACCCGCACCCAGGGGCCGCGGCGAATGCCGTCCTGGGGCTTGTGAACTGGGTTTCCGGCATGTCCGCGGCGTACATCTTGAACCGGAGGTTCGTGTTTCGTTCGGACGGCCCGGCCGGGCCTGAATTTGCGAGGCACGCCGCGTCCCGTGTCGGAACGCTGCTTGCGGACCAGGCGCTGCGGTTCCTGTTCGGAATGGCGGGCCTTGGTGTCTATGCGACCACGCTGGCCGCGTTGTCCGTCACGACCGTATTGAACTATTTTCTCGGGAAATACCTGGTATTTCTGAAGAACGATCGGAAAGGAGAAGCGTCCCACTCGGGGCGCATGGGTTGAAATCTGAAAAACGATCGGAAAGGAAAAAAGAGAAGCGTCCAACGCGGGGCGCATGGGTTGAAATCTGAAAAATGACCGGAAAGGAGGAAAGAACGAATGATCGCTGTCATTATCATTTTTGCCGTCGCCATCTTGCTGTTCCTGGCCGTGGCCGCCTTTGCGGTCGTTGCCATCAACAAGTCCGGGACTGGTGGTAGCAATTTCGAGGTGTCTGAGGACAAGGCGAACCAGTGGTCCAACATGGCGTCCCAATACGACGCCGGGAAGGGCCGGGAAGACCGGATCCAGGACCGCGAGACCTATGATTCCGTGTCCGAGGTGTGCAGCCGTATCAAATCCGAGCTGAAGACCGGCATTTCCACGCCTGTAAAGCTGGATTCGATCGACGCCGTCACGAAATTTGACCCGGAGTCGTACCTGCGTGACATGTCCGACAGGTCCGAGATGGAAGACCTGCTGGCGGCGTCCGACGAGCGCGTCACGGCCTGGAAGAAAAACCGAACCGAGATCGACTGGATGTGCGTCCTGTCCCATGACACGGCCGACCCTCTGTGCCGGCGCGTCTGTGACGAACTGATCGACGCCGTCTATGAGTCGCTGTCTCCGGACCCGGCGTTCGAGTGCAAGTACACCGGTGAGAACGGACGCATGTTCAGCCAGGTCAAGAGGCTGCCGCGCAATGCGCTGCTGAAGCTGCTTGGCAGGACGCCGGAGATGGCACCCGGCCCGGACGCCGACATCCGGTTCCGACGCAAGGAGCTGGAGCGGGCGGGCTTCCGGTGCGAGCGCTGCGGACGGTCCCCACTGACGGGCGCGACCCTGCGTGTCGCCGGCGGGCCGAACAAGTACGAGGTCCTTTGCGAACGGTGCGGTGAACGCTGAACCGTCCGCCGGACATAGAAACATGTAACGACATGAAAGGAGAATTTTCCAACAATGAAAACAAAGAACCATTTCAAGCGTGCCGTGGCCCTGCTGCTCGTAGGGCTCCTGTCCTTGTCCATGCTCGCCGCGTGCGGCGGCAAGGACGACCCGGATTCTACGGAGCCCGGCGAACCCGTGAACAGTGAGACCACCGAGCCCGAGCTGCCGGAGGATTTCGTCGACAATACGGCCGGACTGGAAGACATGCCGGAGGAACAGAAGGTCTATGCGGACAAAGAAGCGCAGGTCGTCATCGGCAAGCAGGACGAGAACGTGTTCTACAATGGGTCCGGCTACGCCACGATGTTCGCGGCGAACATGCTTTCCTGCGGGACGGATCCTGACGCCGGCGAGGGGTTGCCCCTGGTGCGTGTCTATGACCGCATCAACTACGTACAGCTGGGCGAGCACCAGTACAAGCTCTCCGACCTGGCCCGCACGCGCTATGACGGTTTTGATGTCCTGAAGATGCTGGCCGCTGATTTTGGCGTCGACCAGTACGATCCCGATACCGGTGAGCTGAAGGCGTGCCTGGGCACCGAGTTTGAATCCGACGAGGCCCTGCGCGAGGCGTATTCGGAACGCGCGGACCTTGACAATTACAGCGTGTGCGTCTATTACCTGCACGCCGATATGTCTGGCATGAGCGACGCCGACCACAAGGCTTGCGTCCAGGCCCTGCATGACAAATACGGCATCGACCATAGCCAGCTGTTGGACGGCATGCTTGCCGTGATGCTGTATTATGATCTGACCGGCCACGAGATGTTCTATACGGTGGCGATCTCCGCGCCCGGGTACTGGACCAGCGTGGAGGACTATACCAACAACATGGATTCCGCCATGCGGCACGACATCTCGAAATGCTACATGATGATGGACGACGTGATACCCGTCGGGTTCGTGAACCAGTGCTTCCTGTACTGTGCCAGCGACGAGGCCATGACCCAGACGGTCAGCTCCGCCGTGAACGACCC
>CANQSU010000098.1 GCA_947626585.1 uncultured Oscillospiraceae bacterium | reverse complement strand
ATCACCCGCCCGGAGGTGATCTCCTTTATCCTCTGCATCAGGCCGTAGCCGTGATCCGGCTCCGTCAGCGCCAACAGAACATAATACATGGCCTCCGTCATGGGCCCCGCTTCCGCCATTCCGTCACCTCCGCTTTCCTGATACTAATACCCCATGTCGGTGCCGCTCCGGCATGGGTATTAGTATGAGAACCTGTCGCCGCGCCGTCCACGCCTGTCCGGATCGATTCTCTATACCGCCCCGGGCCTCGATCCAGCCGCCACCGACTTCAAATATATCGCGTGGCGATATATCGTATGACATAATAATAGCATATCCCCCTCTCCCTGTCAAGGGTATATTAGGCGGTAATAAATACGACTTTGCGCTCCCGCCGGCCGGTCACGGTCCCCACGCTCCGGGAACGCAAAAAATCCTCCCTGGCGGAGAGGATAAATGCGGGACGTTGATTCGGATATATGTAATAATTGAATTAATAATGCTTAGATTAGTGCTGACATATACTTATTTATATGCTATATCAGCATCATGGCAGCTTCATCTCACGCTTATCCCTCCGCGTTTAAGCCCTCGGCTTTTCCATCCTTTCCTCCAGCAGTTCGAGGTATGTTTTGTCGGGGAAATCAGCCGTGGGGACGCGTCGGTCCGTCCAGGCGGACAGCAGGGCGGCGTTGGCGATGGTCAGGGCCCGGATCCCCTCGACTCCCGGTGCCAGGAGCGGCGTGCCGTGGAGAACGGCGGAGGTGAAGTCCGCGATGATGCCCGCGTGGCCGGAAAGGGCCGGCTTTTCCGTGGGGATCACGCGCTTTTTAAAAGAGGGCCTTGCGAAAGGCTCCGCGTTAGCGCGCTCAAAATCGCGCTCGGAGACATCGTTTTCCCAGAAGGTCAGCACCCCGTCCTCGGCCACCAGCTTGCCCATGTCGCAGGCGATCTCCAGCCGGTTGGTGCCCGGCGTCTCGCCGGTGGAGGTGATGTACTCGCCCGTGAGTCCGCTTTCGTACTGAAAAAAGGCCGTCACGTCGTCCTCCACCTCGATATCGTGGTACTTTCCGAACCCGGCCCGGGCCTCCACGGTATCCGGCATACCGAACATCCACTGCCACAGGTCCAGCTGGTGGATGCTCTGGTTGAGAAGCACCCCGCCGCCCTCGCCGGCCCAGGTGGAGTGCCAGGGGCTGGAGCGGTGGTAGGCCTGGGAGCGGTACCAGTCGGTGACGATCCAGGTGACGCGCTTCAGCGCCCCCAATTCCCCGCTCTGTACCATCCGCCGGAGGGCGGCGTACAGGGGATCCGTTCGCTGGTTGTACATGATGCCAAAGACCTTTCCCGACGCCTCCGCGGCGGCGTTCATGGGCTTCACCTGGGAGACGTGCATCCCCGCCGGCTTCTCCGTCAGCACGTGAAGGCCCCGCTCAAAGGCGGACACGGCCTCGTCCGGATGGTTCCCGTGGGGCGCGGCCAGGATCACCGCGTCCACCGCGCCGGAGGTCATCAGCTCCCGCTCATCCGCGAAGATCTCCACGCCGGGACACCTCTCCCGGACAGCGTTCCGCCGCGCCTCGGACCGGGCGCACACGGCGGTAAGCTCCGCCTCCGGGACCTGTCCGGAGGCAAGGATAGCCGCGTGTTTTTCGCCGATGCTGCCGTAGCCGATGACGCCAAATCTCAAGGTATCCATCATTTACCCTTTCCCAGCTCCACGGTGCGGTCAAAGGATGCCCGCACCGCCTTATTAAGCTCCCCGGCAAAGTCCCCGGCGTCCAGGCTTCTGACGCCCTCGATGGTGGAGCCTCCGGGGGAGCAGACCTGGTCGCACAGGATCCGCGGGTCCTCCCCGGACCCGATGGCCAGCTTCGCCGCGCCCAGCACCGTCTGCTCGGCAAGCTTCAGCGCCGTCTCGGGGGCAAGGCCCACGTTCTCCCCCGCCCTGGCGAAGGCCAGGATGAACTTGTAGACGAAGGCCGGCCCGCACCCGGAGATGGCGCACCCGGCGTCGATGAGCCTCTCCGGCGTCTCCACCAGCTCGCCGGTGGGACGGAGGGCGGCCAGTATGGCGTCCCTGTCCTCCGCCGCGAGAGCGGAGTTTGACGAGTACAGCATACACCCGGCCCCCACCGCGGCGGGGGTGTTGGGCATGATGCGCAGGACCGGCGCGGTGAAGCCCAGCATGCCGCAAAGGCTCTCCACGGTGACGCCCGCCGCCATGGTCACCAGGGCGCAGTCGGAGCGGCCCTTCAGCACCGGCCCGATGTCCGCGAGCAGCTCCGCCATGTTCTGGGGCTTGACTCCCAGAAAAATGTATCTGCACTTCTCCGCCACTTCACGGGCGCCAAGGGCGACACAGCCCTTTCCGGCGGCATACAGCTTCGCTTTTCCCGCGTCCACATCGCAGGCGGCGCACTTCTCAGCGCCCACGGCCCCGATCACCGCGTTGGCCAGCGTGGCGCCCATGTGGCCCACGCCGATGAATCCGAATTCGTACATAACGATTCTCCTTCGTATATCGTATATTTATTACAATTCCCCCGCAGGCCGGACAGCCGATGGCACCAAGGGTCAACAGCACGTCCGAATCAAAAAGCGGTATATCTCCACCGGGTTCTCCCCGCCGATGGTCAGCTCGTGAACAACAGCCATAGTGTCTCTCCCCGATCAGTCGCTTATATCGCTGTCCAGCACCACGGCAAAGGCGTACTCCGGGTGGCGCTTTTCCATCTCGGCGATCAGCTCGTCCCGGATCCGCTCTTTTCTGTCGCTCTTGAAATCGATGATGAGGTCGAAGGTCACGAGCCCTCTCTCCGTATCCACGTAAAACCCGTGCATCTGTAAGATCTCGGGGTACCTGACAATCAGCCCCCTCAGCTCCTCCTTCATGGTGGCGAATTCCCCGTCGGAGGTGTTGGAGGCGTAGATGCCGATGGTCAGCAGGATGCCGAAGCTTGCGAAAACATCCTCGGAGATGTGCCTGGTGAGCGCGTGGATGTCCTTCGCCGTCATGTCGTCGGGAAGCTCCACATGGACCGAGCCGATGATCTTCTCCGGCCCGTACCGGTGGAGGGTCAGGTCATAGGCCCCCAGGACACCGGGATACCGGCAGATGAAGGCCTTGAGCCGGCCGGACAGCTCGCTGTCCACGCGCACGCCGATGATCTCCCCCAGGCTCGTCATCAGAAGCTCCACACCGGACCTGAGCATGACGATGGCGATGACGGCGCCCAGCCACCCCTCGGGGTTTACGTGCCAGATCATAGACACCACGGCCGCGACAAACGTGGACAGGGAGATGAGCGAGTCCAGCATGGCGTCCGTGCCGGAACCGATCAGGGCCTCGGAGTTGAGCTTCCTGCCCTGGGCCTTGACGTATCTTCCCAGCAGCAGCTTCCCCGCCACGGACACGGCGATGATGATCAGCGCCGCGGCGTCATATACGGCCGCCTCCGGCTCGACGATCTTCTTTCCCGACTCCACAAGCGCCGTGACGCCGGCCACCAGGATCACCACCGCCACGGTGATGCTGGTGACATACTCCACCTGCCCGTGGCCGTAGGGGTGCTTCTTGTCCGGGGCCTTCCCGGCAATCTTGGTACCCACGATGGTGATAACGGAGCTTAATACGTCGGTCAGGTTGTTGAGGGCGTCCATGATGACCGCCACCGAGCCCGACACAAAGCCCACCATGGCCTTGAATACCACAAGGACGATATTTACGATCACGCCGATGACGCTTACGCGCACAATGGCCCTTCCGCGTTCCATAACGCGCCTCCTCAGCTCATAAAGGCAGCAGTCTCCGGATCTCCGAAAGATCCGGCGCTATCAATATATGCGGGAATCTCTCAAGCTCCTCCGCCCCGGTGGTCCCCGTGGTCACGCCGGCAAAGGCCACCCCGGCGCTTTGGGCGCAGCGCGCGTCAACGGCGCTGTCTCCTATGTATATGGCGTCCTCCGGCTCAATATTCAGCAGGGAGAGCGCCAACAAAAGGGCCTCGGGGTGGGGCTTCTCGTTTTTCACCATGTCCGAGCCCACGGTCACGTCAATAAGGTCTGACGCGCCGAATTTATTGAGGATGCCCTCTATACGGAATTTAGCCTTTGTCGTCACAATAGCCGTGGCGGCTCCCTTTTCTTTAAGCTCCCCGAGAAGCGGCACGGTCCCGGGATACAGCGACGCCGAGTCCACCATCACCTCGTCGGCTTTCTCCATGAAAAGCCTTGTAAACTCCCGGCCCTTTTCCGCGTCGGAACAGCCTGTGAGCCTTTGAAGCGACGCGGGAAGCGAAAGCCCGATGGTCCGCCTCATCTCCTCCCGCCCGGCGGACGGAAAGCCAAGCTTGCCAAGCCCATAGCTCAGGCACGCCAGGATCCCCTCCGTGGTGTCCCCCAGCGTGTAATCAAAATCAAAGATGACCGCCCTCATAGAAGCTCCAAAAAACAGTTACTTCATGCGGCAACCAAATAACTCCGCATTAAATGTGATTTTACGCCGTTTCGCTCGCCGCGCGGCGGCGAACAAAACATGGCTGATATTCCTCCAGCGATTATTTATCGCCGGAGGAATAACTCAAAAAATCGATTTTCCCTATAATACCCCTCTAATTTTCCGATGTCAATAGATAAGACCTGCCCATCAAGCGTTACGCGCCGCTCTTCCAACCAACCCACCGGGCCGATGTGTGCATCGGCCCCCGCGGGGGCAAAATCGGCGGCCCGTCACTTTGTTAAAATCCGTATATTCTCCGGCTTGCAATCCCTCGTCAGGCCGTCGTCGGTATAAAGCTCATACGACTCCCCATCGCCCAGCAGCGTAAGCTCGCTCACGTCGTACTCCGCCGTGTTCGTGATGGCCTTCCCTACAGGAAGGAGCTTCCCGCGCCGTATGTATAAAACCACCTGATCAAGCGCCACGTCCACATCGTGCCAGCCCTTGGGCGCGGGCTCGCAGCGGAATTCTCCGTCATAGCGGACCCGCGTCATGTCCTCCGGCACAAATACCCGCCGTCCCCCGGCTCCCTGGGTGACCACCGGCGCGATCATCAGGCTGTCGCCCACCAAAAGCTGGTCCTCGATCCCCCTCGCCTCCGGGTAGACAAACGCCACCGGCTTTATGTACATGTCGGCCCTCAGCGCCGCCTTCATGTACTCCGAATATATGTAGGGCAGGAGCCTGTACCGGAGGCCGATGATCTTCCGGAACGCCTCCACGTCCCCGAACCTGTAGGCCTCCTGATCCCTGGTAAACTTACCGGTGTGGTTGCGCATCAACGGCGTGAACGCGGAAAAAGCCAGCCACCGCAGTAAAAGCTCCCTGTCGCAGTTTCCCCCGAAGCCGCCGGTGTCCGCGCCGGAGTAAAGAAACCCGCACATGTTGAGGGACGGCATGTGCCGCACATTGAGCATCAAATGCTCCCAGCGGGAGCTGTTGTCCCCGGTCCACACCCCGCCGTACCGGCTGGCACCGATATAGCTGGATCTGGAAAACAGCATGAATCTATGGTCCAGAAGCTTCTCCAGTCCCTCGGATGTGGCCCTCGTCATCATCCCGCCGAACAGATTGTGGACGTCGTAGTGCCTCACTCTCCGCCCGTCCATATCGTGGTAGAAGGACTTATAGCCCCTTAACAGCTCCCGCTCCTTCTTCTCTCTCTGCCTGTTGCCGAAAAGAAGGTCCAGCGCCAGCCGGAACAGGACGTTCTTGAACCCCCTGGAATACTCGTTGTAGAACATGGCCGGCTCATTCATGTCGTTCCAGAACCCCTCGAACCCGGCGTCGGTGTAGAACTTATAAAGCCCCCCGAACCACGCCCTGGCCCTGGAATTGAGAAAGTCCGGGAAGTGGGTCATACCCGGCCACACACCGGCCTGGAAGTATCCGCCCTCCCTGTTCCGGCAAAAGGTACCCTTCTGCACTCCCTCCTCATAGACCGACTCCCCCGGCTCCACCTTGATCCCGGCGTCCACGATGGGCACGAGGCGGATCCCCCGCCCCTTCATCTCCGAGACAAAGGCCGCGATGTCCGGAAAGCTCTTTTCGTTGAAGGAGAAATCCCTGTACCCGTCCATGTAGTCTATGTCCATGCAGATGTAGTCCAGCGGGATCCCGTTCTCCTGATATCCGTCCGCTACGGCGCGGAAATCCTTCTCCGTCTCATACCCGAACCGGCTCTGCCCGTACCCGAAGGCCCACAGCGGCGGGAGATAGCACCGGCCTACGGCCCGGATAAGCTCCCGGCAGACCTCATAGGCCGACCCTCCTTCGATCTGATAAAGGCTCAGGTCCCTCGTCTCGCAGACAACCCTGATCTCCCCGGAATCATGCCAGTCTATCTCAAAGACGACCCTGGCCGGCGTGTCAAAAAACGCCCCGAAGGTCTCCTCCCCGTCCACCACGATAAAATTGTGGGACGCGTAAAGCGACGGATTTGCATCCGTGTGGTCGGCGGTGTCGGTGTTGAAGGATATATACCTCCCGCCCCGCTTGTTGACCTTCCCCATGGTCTCCCCCAGCCCGTAGACCACATCCCGAGACCTGAGCGCATACCGGAAGGTGACGCTCTTTTCATCTTCGGTCACCTCAAACCGGGCAGCCTCTTTCGCCGTCTCCACCTCCGCCGTGATCGCGTCGGTCCTGACCGGCTCGCCGAAAACAACTTTTGAGATCACAACCCCACCCCGTCTCTGTCTTTATTTATTTATTAAATCGTCATTAAATCATGCCGATTCAATCATATGATTGAACGCCGATTTATTCGCCGTTATACGGCAACAGCAAAACACGGCTGCTATTACTCCCGCGCTTATTTGATCGCCGGAGTAATGGAATATGACCTTCATTATATCATACGGATCGCCCAAAGAAAAGAAAAACGCCCGGAAAACCGGACGTTCTCTTTTGGTGCGCGAGGCGGGACTTGAACCCGCACGTGCGTAATGCACACTAGAACCTGAATCTAGCGAGTCTGCCAATTCCACCACTCGCGCGTGCCCAAGTATAATATCACAGGTCTCCCGCTCTGTCAAGTAGTTTTTTCGATTTTTTCCTCAAAGTCCTAAGAGGACCTTTGCGACCTGGAAATAGATGAGCAGGCTCAGGGCGTCCACAATGGTGGTGATGAAAGGACTGGCCATGACCGCCGGGTCGAAACCGATCTTTTTGGCCAAAAGCGGCAGCGCGCAACCCACGAGCTTGGCGACGACGATGGTGAACGCCAGGGTGATGCACACCACCAGGTTGATGGAGACCGAGATGGACGTATTGCCCATGAGCAGTACATCCACCAGCCCGATCTTCACGAAATTCACAACGGCCAGGGATATGGCGCAAAGCACCGCGACCCGCAGCTCCTTCCAGACGACCCGGAAGAAATCCGAAAACTCAAGGTCCCCCAGGGACAGCGCGCGGATGACGGTGACAGAGGCCTGGGAGCCGGAGTTGCCGCCGGTATCCATGAGCATGGGGATAAACGCCGTCAGCGCCACCCACTTGGCCAGCGCGCTCTCAAAGGAGCTGATGATAAGCCCGGTGAACGTGGCGGAGACCATCAGCAGCATCAGCCAGGGTATGCGCGCTTTCCAGAGCGCGAAGGGCGACATCTTGAGATACGGCTTGTCCGTGGGCGTGATGGCGGCCATCTTCTCGATATCCTCTGTGGCCTCCTCCTCCATGACGTCGATGGCGTCGTCAACGGTGACGATACCCACGAGTCTGGACTCCTTGTCCACCACGGGGAGGGCCGACAGGTCGTACTTGGAGAAGGTGTTGGCCACCTCCTCCTGGTCGTCCGTGGTGGTGACGTAGATGGTGTCCGTGCCCATGATGTCCGTGATCTCCGTGTCGTCCTCGGCGAGGATCAGGGACTTCAGGGTCACATACCCCACAAGCTTCCTGTTTTTGTCCGTCACGTAGCAGGTGTAGATGGTTTCCTTGTCCACGGCGCCCCGGCGGACACGCTTGATGGCCTCCTCCGCCGTCATGTCCGGCCGCAGGGACACATACTCCGTGGTCATGATGGACCCGGCGGAGTCCTCCGGGTAATTCAGAAGCTCGTTGATGGTCCGGCGCATCTCCGGGTCGGCGGTTTTGAGGATACGCTTGACCACGTTTGCCGGCATCTCCTCGATGAGGTCCACCGCGTCGTCCACGTAAAGCTCGTCCACCACTTCCTTGAGCTCCGCGTCGGAGAAGCCCCGGATCAGCAGCTGCTGCTCGTCCGGGTCCATCTCGATAAAGGTCTCCGCCGCCAGCTCCTTCGGCAGGAGCCTGAACATCAGCGGCAGCCGTTTCACTCCCAGCTCGCCCAGCACGATGGCGATATCCATGGGCCGCAGGGTGACAAAAATGTCCTTGAGCGTGGAGTATTTCTTGCTCTCAATAAGCGATTCGATGGTGGAGGATAAAATCATCGTATTTGTATCTGCCATTTTACCTTGTCTCCTTTCTTCGTCCCGATAGATAAATAAGGATACAAGGCACAGAAATCTTAAACGTCAGGCCACGCGCGGGCCTTTACACGTTCTCGACCCACTGTGCCCGTACTGCCCGCGTCCATGGTCTCACCTCGCATATACATGGTTTCGGCGTTCGCCGTATCTTTAAATTTACACCATTTGCCTCCGCAAGTCAACCCCGCCGCGCGCATTTTTCCGCCTCGCCCCGATCTGTATTTTTTGCCCGCGGATCCGTTTCATTCGCATACGTCATGTATCCCGCGGGAAAGCTATGGACGAGGTGATGATCATGCTGTACAACGAGCTTTACAACGATGGCCTTCCTCTGGGCTTCGGGATGGTGCTTGCCTCCAACGTGGTGGCCATGAACCGGTTTTCAAATCTCTCCCAACGCGAGCGAGAGGAGCTGATTGCCCGAACTCACGGCATCAAGTCCCACGAGGAGATGCAAAACTTTGTGGCCGAGTTCGGCAAAAACGGTCTCGGCATCATGTGACCTCAAAAAGGGGGGGGCGGCGACAACAGTCACCGCCCCTCCGCCCTGAGTTGACGCCTGACACGGTTGAGGTGCCGCTCGAAATGCCCCCGGTCGATGAACCTGGCCAGCACGTACTGGTCGAACGCCGGCACCGGGCAGGAGTAGAAGCCCAGCTTTTCCTCATACATCTTATAAAGCCCGTCGGGCAGAACCATGTACCCGATACGCATGGACGGCGCCAGCGAGTGGGAGAAGGTGTTGAGATAAATGACCCTCCCGCCCCGATCCATGGAAAACAGCGGCTCCTGGGGCCGCCGTGCCGGGGAAAACTCCGAGTCAAAGTCGTCCTCGATCACATACCGGTCCCCCTTCGCGGCCCAGTCCAGATATTCAAGCCGCTTTTCGTGGGAGGCCGTAATGCCTGTGGGAAAGCTGTGATAGGGCGTCACATGGAGAATATCCGCGTCCGTTTCCGCCAACGCCCACGAGCTGACCCCGTCCCCATCCAGGGGCAGACGCCGGCACCGCACGCCCATGGACTCGTACACAAGCCGTATCTTCTCATATCCCGGCTCCTCGATGGCAAAAAGCCGGTCCCGCCCCAGAAGCTGCGCAAGCATCCCGTAGAGATACTCCGCGCCGGAACCCACGATGATCCGCCCGGGCTCCGCCCGCATCCCCCGGTAGCGGCGCAAAAAGGCCGCGATGGCGCGCCGAAGCTCCGCGCACCCGAAGGCCGGCGGCTTGGCCAAAAGCCTCTCGCCCCGCTCGGAAATGACCTCCCGCATGATTTTCGACAGCGCCGAGTACCGGAACCCGTAGTCCGTCCCGGTCACCGCCGCCTCCTCCGCAAGCTCCTCCGCCGCCGGCCCCGGATCCCGGACCGAAGCCTTGCCAAGCCTGGCCGCGAAATATCCGCTCCGCTCCCGGCTCGTCACATACCCCTCGTCAATGAGGCACCTGTACGCCCCGTCCACGGTGATAACGCTCACGTCGAGATGCTCCGCCAGCGTCCTCTTGCTTGGCAGCCGGCTCCCCGGCTCGATGGCCCCGGAGCGTATATCCTCCCGTATGCGCTCATAGAGTCGCAGATATTTCGGCCCCGTGCCCTCCTTCAAGTCATAGGTCAACATCTGATTATAAAAAATTCTCCTTTTTTGGTGATTTTAATATGCTCAGGAGCTATTATAATGGGGACAATTCCAGTTGTCAAGGAGGACCCCCCTATGAAATCAAAAGACATAAAGAAAATCACCCTGACCGCGATGCTTATGGCCATGAATATCGTGCTGAGCATGGAGATCCTGTCCATTCCCGTCCCCGGCGGCCATCTGTACGCCAACGACATCGTTATCGCCACCGCCGCCCTTTTGCTGGACCCCTTCTGCGCCTTTGTGGTGGGCGGCGTGGGCGCCTTTCTCGGCGATATGATCTTTTACCCCACCCCCATGTTCGTCTCCCTGGTGACCCACGGCCTGCAGGCGGTGGTGATCTCCATCCTCAGCCGCAAGCTTTTTGGCGGCAAAAAGCCGGTGATCTCGTCCGTCATTGCCGTGGCCGTCGGCGCCGTTATCATGGTGGCGGGCTACAGCCTGGGCCGCGCCTACCTCTACTCCACCCCGGCGTACGCCGCGGCCAAGCTGCCCTTCCAGATCCTTCAGGCCCTTTTAGGCTTCATCTCCGTCCCCCTCGCCTACGCCTGCGGCGTCAAAAAGGCGTACGATAAGCTGATGAACTGAAAAAAATTGAAAAAATCTAAAAAAATCCTTGACAACCCCGCCCCGCGTGGGTATAATAGCTCTTGCGTTTAGCGGGATTGTGTAAAGGTAGCACAGCGGACTCTGACTCCGTA
>CANQSU010000097.1 GCA_947626585.1 uncultured Oscillospiraceae bacterium | reverse complement strand
CCGCTGACCGTCACAAAGGACGGGAGCTTTTATTATGAACAGGTGCTGGAGGGGATCGGCTCGCTGGTGGAGAAGGTCACCAAAAAGCGCCTGGATAAGAAGCTGGCCCGGATCAAAAAGGCCGTGGCAGGCGCGCCCGTCGCGAAGCCGGCCGGCAGATGAATCCGTGGGAGCTGCCCGCCTGCCTGACCGTAGGAGACGCCGCGCTTCCGATCCGTACCGATTTCCGGGTGGCGCTGTATCTGCTGGATATATTCGCGGACCCCTCGTATGAGCAGGACGAGAAGGGTGCCATTTGTCTGCAGGTGCTCTTTGAGCGCTGGGAGGATATACCGGAGCCGCGACGGGCAGAGGCGCTGGAAAAGGCGGTGGAGTTCCTCGACGGGGGCCTGCCCGCCGGGAAAGACGGCAGGAGGCCCAGACTGGTCGATCTGCGCCAGGACGGCCCCATCATCCTGCCGGCGGTCAATCGGGTGCTGGGCCGGGAGATCCGGGACGCGGAACGACTGCATTGGTGGACGTTTCTGGGCGCGTATATGGAGATCGGCGAGAGCCTGTTCTCCACGGTGCTGGGGATCAGGCAAAAGCGCGCAAAGGGGAAAAAGCTGGAAAAGTACGAGCAGGAATTTCTCAGGGAGAACCGGGCGCTGGTGGATCTGAGACCGAGACAGACGGAGCGGGACAGAGCGCAGCGGGACGAGCTGAGAGCGCTTTTTGTGTGAGGAGTTGAAGAGCTATGGCGGAGGACGGCTCCGTTATCATAAAAGTGAGCTTTGAGACGGGCGACGTGGACCGTGGCGTGGAGGATATCGAGGCCGGCTGCCGCCGTGCGGGCCAGGCGGCGTCCAGGATGGGAAAGAACGCCTCCAGGCTGCGCCTGGACCGGCCGATGCGCACCGCCGGCCAGGCGGTGAACGCGCTGTCCGACAAGGTGCAGACGCTGTCCCGGCAGACGGAGGATACCGGCGCGGAGAGGTTTGAAAAACAGTTCTCCACCGTCGGCGACAGCGCCGTGTTCGCCGCGGACGGCCTGTCCGAGGCGGAGCTGGCCTTGGGCGCGGTGGGTCTGTCCCTGACCGGCGGCGTGGGGGATATGGTCCGGTACGGCATGGGACTGCAGGCGCTGAGCGCCCTGTGCGCCGGGTTTGGACGCACTGTCAGGGACGGCTTGACGAGCCTGGAAAAATACGACGGCCGGGCGGCCGCCTCCCTCAGCACGCTGCGCAGCGCGCTGGGCAGCGTGAGGAGCAGCCTTGTGACGGCCTTCGCACCCATCGCCACCGCCGTGGCGCCCTATCTGGGCCAGCTGTGCTCCATGCTGGCTACGGCGGCCAATTATGTGGCGATGTTTTTCGCCGTGCTGGGCGGCAGGAGCACCTATATGCGCGCGGTGAGCGGCGCGGCATCCGCCGCGGCGGGCATCTCCACCGTAGGAAAGGCGGCAGACTATGCCGCCTCGGGCGTGACCGGTCTGAGCGGGGCGGTGAAGGTCGCCGCGGTGAGCACCGACGCGCTCGGCGACCGGACCGCCGCCGCCATCTCCGGGGTGAGTACGGCGGCCGCGACGGCGGCGGAGGGCGTGCGCACCGTCAGCAAAGCGGTCCGGGACGCGGAGCGCAATCTGGCCGGGCTGGACGAGCTGAACATCTGGAAGGTGGAGGAGCAGACTTCCGGCGCTGGCGGCGGTGGCGCAGGAGGAGGCGGGGGCGGCGTCGGCGGGGGAGGCATCGGCTTCCCGGACGGCGGCTTCACCTTCGAGCAGACGCCGATCGACTCGGAGTTTCTGGAGAAGATGGACTGGCTGCGGGAGCATCTGGACGGCATCCTGACGGCCGCCGGCGCCATTGGGGCGGCGGTGCTGGCGTGGAAGATATCCCGCGCCTTCGGCGCGAGCCTCAAGACCGCGCTGGGTCTGGCCATGGCCATGGGCGGCGCGGTGTTCACCGTGCACGGGTATCTGGACGCCTGGAAAAACGGCATCGATATGTCCAACCTGACGGAGACCTTCGGCGGCCTGGCGCTGGTCATCACCGGCGTGGGACTGGCCGCGGGACCCGCCGCGGCGGCTGTGGCCGCGCTGGCGGGCGGCGTCGGGTCGGTCGTGCTGGCTATGCGGGAGTGGATCGGGACAGGCCAGCTCAGCCGGGAGGGACTTATCGCGCTGACGGGCGGTATCCTGCTGGTGGGCGGGGCCCTGAGTCTGCTCACCGGGTCGTGGATCCCTCTGGCGATCGCGGCGGCGGCATCCGTGGCGGCGGCCATAGCGGCGCGGTGGGACGAGATCAAACAGGCCACCGTGCGTACCTGGACGGACGTAAAGGGGAACATCGCCGCGCGCTGGGACGAGATAAAACGCGCGGTCAGCGATAAGGCCGGCGCCGTGTGGCAGAAGGTGTCGTCCGTGTTCGGCTCGGTCAGAGACTGGGTGCGGACCACGGTCTCGGAGGCCAAACAGACCGTCGCCGACCGCTTCGAGCAGATACGCTTCAGCGTCCAGGAAAAGCTGAGCGCGGCCTGGGACTCGGTCAAGCAGCTGTTCGGCGGCATCCGCGACACGATCGAGGAGAAGATCCTGGGCGCGTGGCAGACGGTCTGCAACGTCTTTGAGAGCATCAAGGCGGCCATCCGGGACAAGATGGAGGGAGCCAGGCAGACGGTGCGGACGGCGATAGAGGCCATCAAGGGCCTGTTCAACTTCGAGTGGAAGCTGCCCCATATCAAGCTGCCGCACTTCTCCATCACCGGCTCCTTCTCCCTGTGGCCGCCATCCATCCCCAAGGTGTCCGTCAACTGGTACGCCAAGGGCGGCATCGTGGACGGCGCGACGCTCATCGGCGCGGGCGAGGCCGGGAAGGAGGCCATCATCCCCCTGGAGCGGCATACCCAGTGGCTGGACGGCGTGGCGGAGCGCATCGCCGCGCTTCTGGATGGGCGCGGCCTGGCGCCGGAGCTGAAGCAGCTCTCCGCCCGCCTGGAGGCCATCCCGGCGGCGCTGGACCGGCTGGGCCTGACCATCGGAAGGGCCCCGGAACCGGTGATGGCCGCCGGGACGGTCATCCCCCCGCGGGCGCTGTATACCGACGGGCCGGTACAGGGCCTGGCGGACACGGCGTCCCTGCTGCGGCAGCTGTCGGCCGCCGGCGGCAGGGAGCAGAGCGTCAGGAGCGCGCAGTACGTATTTATCGGACAGATAGACCGCAAAGTGCTGTTCCGCCAGGTGCTGGACGAGGCTAAGCTCCAGCGCGGCAGAAACGGCCAGAACCCCTTTGCTCTGGGAGACTGATCTATGGCGCAGGAATACATCAAAATGAACGATACGGTCATCCTCCAGCCCGACGAGGGGCTGGGCTATGACTTCGAGACCACTTATACCGAGGATACCACCCGCGTGCAGAGCGGTACGCTCCACGCCTCGGCCATGTTCACCGTGGAGTCCTTCAGCTATGAGGCCACATGGGTGAGCGTGGAGGATATGCGGACCATCCTGCAGATCGTGGCGCGGGGCAGGCCCTTTACGCTGCACTACTTCTCGCCCTACTATGGCGCCTGGCGGGACGGACGCTTCTATGTGGGCAAGGGCTCGCTCGCCGTCGGCCGGCTCAACGCCGCGGAGGAGCGCTTCGAGAGCCTCAGCTTCAATATGATCGGAGTGGACCCGATATGATAAACGTCAGCGAGCAATTCATACAGACGATGCGGCAGCGGCGGGACTTCCGCCTGTTTGCCCTGGTGACGCTGGCGGACGGTACGCAGATGCAGCTGGACGGAGGAGACTTTACCATCGCGGGCAACAGCCTTACCGACGGCGCGGGCGTCTCCGGCCTGCCCCTGGGCGCCGCCGTCAGCCGGCAGATACGCCTGGAGATCGTCAACGACGACGAGCGCATGGACGGGTATGATCTGTTCGGCGCCCGCATCCGCCTGTGGCTGACGCTGGCGCTGGACGAGACGGAGGAACGGGTGGAATTGGGCACGTTCACGGTGACGGAGCCGGCCAGCTGGGGGGAGACGGTGGCTGTCACCGCCTGGGACGACATGATCCGGACGGACAAGCCCTATGTGACGGATCTGGCGTTCCCGGCAACGCTGGGGAGCGTGTTTCGGGACGCCTGCCAGCGGTGCGCCATCCCGTACGATACGGCCGCGTTCCCCCATGAGGCGTATCTGGTCGCCGGCGCCCCGGACGGGGACTATACCTTCCGGCAGGTGCTGGGGTATATCGCCATGCTGGCGGGCGGCAACGCCCGGGTGGACCGGTCGGGCCGGATGCGCATCATCCCCTATGGACTGGCGGCGGAGCCGGTGCTGGCGCTGGAGGACTGGAGCAGCCTGAAGCTCGCCACGGACGACATCATCGTCACGGGCCTCTCCGCGCTCGTGCCCGCGGCGGACGAGGACGGCGGGGTGACGCAGACGGAGGCGCTGTACGGGGAGGAAGGGTATGTGCTCCGGATAGAAAACCCGCTCATCGCCCCCGGCGGAGAGCGGGAGGCTCTGGCGCTCATCGGCGCGGGGCTCGTGGGCTTCCCCTTCCGGCAGTTCGAGGGAGAACACGCCGCCTGCCCCATGGCGGAGTTCATGGACACGGTGCGCATCACCGACCGGAAGGGCAGGACATACACCTCGGTGATCACAGACGCGGAGCTGGCGTTCGGCGGATGCACTTCCCTGTCCAACAGCGCGGAGCCGGCGGTGCGCAACGGCAGCCGGTATATCACCCCCGAGACGAAGGCGCGTCTGGCCGTCCGCCAGCTGGTGGAGCAGGAGCGGACCGCCCGGCAGGCGGCGGTGGAGCAGCTGCGCAGGACCCTGGAGGAGAGCGGCGGGATGTTCAGCACCTCTCAGACGCTGCCCGACGGGAGCACGGTGTGCTATCTGCACGACAAGCCCACCCTGGCCGCGTCCAAAAGCGTTATGAAGCTCACCGCCGACGCCGTCGGCCTGTCCACAGACGGCGGACAGACCTGGCCGTTCGGCTTCTCCGTCAACGGAGAGATGATCATGGGGATCATCCGCGCGGAGGGGCTGAGCGCGGACTGGGTGCGCTTCGGTACCTTCGAGCAGGCGCGGGTGGACGGGCTGCCGGAGATGGCGTCGGACCTGCAGGTGCTCCGGGAGCGGATCACCGCGGCGGTAGAGGGCGTGCAGACCCTGTCCGGACAGGCGGTCAGCTCCGTGACGGCTGAGTATACCCTGTCGCCCTCCAACGCCCTGGACGGAGATACCGGACAGCCGGTGGACGCCGCCTGGTCGGAGGAGATGCCCGGCCAGGTGCCGGATTCCAGCTACCTGTGGACCAGACAGAGGATATCCTACGCCGACGGAACGGTGGGCTACGCCGGTATGTACTGCGTCTCCGGCCTGGTGCAGGAGACGGTCGAGCACGATATATCCGGCCTGCAGGACACGCTGGTGAAAAACACAGCCGAGCTGCAGCTGGTCCAGGACCGTATCTCGCAGCAGGTGGCCCAGACCACTGCCAACCTCGATAATGTCTACGCCTGGCAGTCCTCCATGGAGCAGCGCGCCTCCGAGCTGGAGATGCGTTTTCAGGAGCGGAGCGTGGACGAGGTCACCACCTCCAACGGCTTTACCTTCAATAAGGACGGACTGCGTGTCTGGGAGGACAATTCCCAGATCGCCACCGTCATCCAGAACACCGGGATGGAGGTGCGCCGGTATGACGCGGGCAGCGTGAGCGACTATGAGACGATGCTCACGGCCAATGCCGACGGCGTCCACGCGCGGGACCTGACGGCGGAAAACTATCTCATTATCGCGCACGCCCGTTTCGAGCGGTATGATACCGACCGGACGGGCTGCTTCTATATCTGAGGGGAGGGAAGCAAATATGGCGATGCAGACGGGCCTGAGCGGGTATACCCAGGAGTTCGGCACCGGTGCGATGCGGGGACGGTTCTACTGGACGGAGAGCTATGACATAAGCACCAATACCTCCAACGTCACCATCTATCCCCAGTTCAAGGCCGTGAGCTATTACGGCTACGCCTATTACCTGAACGGCAGCTACAACGTCGACGGCACCGCCGTGGCGACGATGAGCTCGTCCAGCGGCGATCACAGCCTGTACGTCAATACCAGAAACACCTGGCTGGCGCCTACCGGCGGCGGGACATCCTTTTCCAAAAACGGGATCGCCCACAACAACGACGGCAGCAGGACGATCACCCTTCAGTTCGACAACGTACGCGGCTATACGACCAGCGGCAACGGCGGCTCCGGCTGGACGGTCAGCGGCAGCGTCAGTATCGCGCTCACCAATATCCCCAGAGGCTCGACCGTGACGGCTACCGACGCCAATATCGGCGCCGTGTCCACTGTCGTGGTCAATCGGAAGGTGTCCGGCGCGTCCCACTCCATCCGCTATTCCTTCGGCTCGCTGTCCGGATATATCACCGCCGCGGGCGGCGTGAGCACGTCGGAGGTGAAGTTTACCAATACAACGGTCAACTGGACGGTGCCCACTGCGTTTTACGGGCAGATACCCAAAGCGTCCTCCGGCAAGTGTACGCTGACGATCACCACCTATCAGAGCAGCGGCGCGAAGGTGGGCGACGCGAAAACGGCGTCGCTCACCGTTACCACCACGGCCGCCCTGTCGGGCCCGTCCGTCAGCGGCAGCGTGGCGGATGTAAACAGCGTCACTACCGCGCTCACGGGCAATAATAAGGTGCTGGTCACGGGCTTTTCCACGGCCAGAGCCGCTGTCACGGCCAGCGCCAGAAACAGCGCCTCCATCACCTCCCGGGCCATCAACGGTACCGGCGTGAGCGGCGATACCTATGTCGACTATGCCAAGGTCACGGCCGCGTCCTTCACCTTCGCCGCCACGGACAGCCGGGGATTCTCGGCGCAGACCACGGTCAGGCCCACGATGCTGGGGTACATCCCGCTGACGCTGAACGGCGCCTGCGTCCGTACGTCGCCTACGGCGAATACCGCCACGCTCACCCTGTCGGGCAACTACTTCAACGCCTCCTTCGGCGCGGCCGCCAATACCCTGGCCGTCACGTATAAAATAGGCGGCGGCAACGTGGTGACGCTGGAACCGAAGATAAGCGGCAATACCTGGTCGGCGTCCGTGTCCCTGTCCGGGTACCCGTACACCGAGGCATACGCTATCACCGTGAAGGCCGTGGATAAGCTGGTGAGTCTGCAGAAAACCGTCACGCTCAACCGCGGCATCCCGGTCTTTGACTGGGGGAAGGACAGCTTCCGGGTGAACGTGCCGGTGGGCCTGGCCGGCGGCCTGGACGCGACGACCAAGAAAGTGCTGCTGGATTTCATCTACCCGGTGGGCAGCTACTACTGGTCCAGCAGCAGCACCAATCCGGGGACGCTCTTCGGCGGCACGTGGACACAGATCACCGGCCGTTTCGTGCTCGCCGCGGGCGGGGGATACAATTCCGGCGCTACCGGCGGCGCAGCGACGCATTCTCACGGCGTTGGCAGTTACATTGGCTGTTTCGAGATGGGTAGTCCATACAACATTAAATATCGCTATATTAGCTCGTCGAAATGGCAGGCCAACTACTTCACCCCTCAAAACAGCAATGGCCCCACTGCGGAGGGCTGCAGTACGGGCATGGAGATCATAGGTACAAGCGCTACGGCAAGTACCATGCCGCCGTATATCGTCGCCTACTGCTGGCGGCGCACGGCGTGAGGGAGTGTGGATATGGACGAAAAATGCGACGGATGCCGGTTCTCTATACCGGTATATATGGGGGACGGAGAGGAGCTGCTGCGGGCCTGTGTGTATATCCTGCGCACCGGGCACCGGCGGCCCTGCCCGCCCGGAGAACAGTGCCGGGTGTTCGAGCCGGCGGAGGGAAAGGAGATATTGGTATGAAAAAAGTATTCTGCGCGGCGGTGGGCGCTATCGGAGGCGCCGTCAGCTCCCTGCTGGGCGGCTGGGACGCGGCGGCGGTCACGCTGCTCATCTTCATGGCGGCGGACTATGTGTCCGGGCTGGTGGTGGCGGGGGTGTTCCACGCCTCGCCCAAGTCCGGCGGCGGCGCGCTGGAGAGCCGGGCCGGGTTCAAGGGCCTGTGCCGCAAGGGGATGATCGTGCTCATCGTGCTCATCGCCGCCCGGCTGGATTTGCTGCTGGGCACGGGCTATATCCGGGACGGCGTCATCGTGGGCTTCTGCGCCAACGAGCTGCTGTCCATCGTGGAGAACGCCGGGCTCATGGGCCTGCCCCTGCCCGCGGCTGTGACCGGAGCGGTGGATGTGCTCTCCGGCAAGGGAGAGGATGGCGGCAGCCATGAGTAACGCTTCGCAGGTGATATCCATCGCCCTGGCAGAGGTGGGGTACAGGGAGAAGGCGTCCAACGCCAGCCTGGACCTGGCCACCGCCAACGCCGGGACCGCCAACTGGACCAAGTACGCCCGGGATCTGTGGAACGCCGGGTATTATAACGGCAACAAGAACGGCTACGCCTGGTGCGACGTGTTCGTGGACTGGGTGTTCTACAAAGCCTTCGGCAAGACCGAGGGGCAGATGCTGGAGTGCCAGACCGGGACGCTGGGCGCTGCGTGCCCGTATTCCGCCAGCTACTACAAGGCCCAGGGACGGTATGACAAGACGCCCAGGGCGGGGGACCAGGTGTTCTTCCAGCAGGGCGGCGAGCTGGTGCATACGGGCATCGTGGTGGGCGTGAGCGGCAGCACCATCAGCTGCGTGGAGGGCAACGCCTCCAACATGGTCAAGCAGACCAGCTACAGCCTGTCCAACGGCTACGTGGCCGGGTTCGGCCACCCCAAGTACACCGAGCAGAGCAGCGCCGTAACGCCCGCGCCGGCTCCTGCCCCTGCGCCTGCGGTGACCAAGGTGTCGGTGCAGGTGCCGGTGCTGCAGCAGGGCATGACGGGCAGCGCGGCGGTCAAGACGGTGCAGCGCGTGCTGTACGCCCGGAACGTCCGGGACAACGCCGGGAAGGTGATAAAGGTGGACGGCAGCTTCGGCGCGTCCACCCGGCAGGCGGTGGTGAAGCTGCAAAAGCAGCTGTTTCCGTCCGACAGCGCCCAGTGGGACGGCGTGGTGGGTCAAAAGACCTGGGAGAAGATGCTGACCGCGCTCTGGTGACAAGACGGCAAAAAGAGCCCTCCGCGATCGTTTCAGATGCGGAGGGCTCTTTTCGTCCGGTCCGGCTCACGGACCGAATACCCACAGGTCCCACATGGCCAGGGCCTCGCGGATGGCGTAATTGATGAACAGGCTCGTCATGGAGGTGCGGGCGGCCACCAGTACAGGCTGGCAGCCCAGCGCGCGGGCCATGGTGCCCAGGCGGTAAAGGTGGTAGTCGCTGGAGAGGATGGCCACCCGGCCGGTGGGATCGCCGCCATTGGCGGCGATGACGTCCAGGGCGTTTTTGATGTTCTCGTAGCTGCTGCCGGCCTGTTCCTCCAGGATCAGCCGGTCCGGGTCCACGCCCTGGTCCGTGAGCCAGTTGAACATGGCCTGGGCCTCGCTCATCGCCTCGTCCGGGCCCTGAGAGCCGGAGAGGATGGCGACGCTGTCCGGCTCGGCCTCCAGCCAGCGGACGGCCTCGTGCAGCCGGTCCAGCATGGACCGGGAGGGACCGCTGCCGTGCAGGCCGGCGCCGCATACGAGCAGATACGGCGCGGAGGTGTCGGGGTCGGAGCGGGCGTGGCGCAGCACCGGTATCTCCGCGATCAGAAACATCACACAGCCGATGACGAGCACCACGGCCATGGCGGCGCGCAGCCACCGGGCCGCGGCGGTCTTTTTCGGCGCCAGGACGCCAAAGTAGATCAGACAGGCGGCCAGACCGAGAAACGCCAAAGCCGTGATCAGATACCCGATCATGCAGAACGCAAATACACCGCTGGCCGCGAGGCACGCCGCCGCCAGAGAGAACAGGATCCATTGGGTCCGCATCAGCTTCTTCATTGCTCCGCCAATGCCTCCCACTGCTCGTAAAATTCGTCCAGCTGGGCCTGCAGCGCGGCGCGCTGCTCTTCCAGCTCCATGAGCTTCTGGTAGTCCGCGGCGTGTGCCTGCTCTTGGGCGGCCACGTCCGCCAGGGCGGCCTCCAGCTTTTCGATCTGGCTCTCCAGCCGGGCCATCAGCTTCGCCGGGTCGGTGGTCCGGGGCCCCCTGGGGGCTTTGGCGGGGCGGGACTGCTTGTGCCTGACGTCCAGCGCCAGCGACCGCTGGCGGTCCTTATACTGCTGAAACTCGGTGTAGCCGCCGGCAAAGTCGGTGAGCTCGCCGTCCTTCAGCTCCCATATCCGTGTGGCGAACCGGTCCGTGAACCAGCGGTCGTGGCTGACGAACAGCAGCGTGCCGCCGTAGTCGTCCAGAGCGTTTTCGATCCACTCCCGGCTGGCGATGTCCAGGTGGTTGGTCGGCTCGTCCAGGATGAGGAAGTTGATATCGTCCTTCATGAGCATGCACAGCCGCAGCCGGCTCTGCTCCCCGCCGGAGAGGGAGCCCACGGTCTTGAATACGTCCTCGCCGGTGAAGTTGAAGGCCGCCAGCCGGTCCCTGGCCGCCTGCGGCTCGGCCTTGTCGTCGTAGATGAGGGTGTCCAGAAGCGTCCGCTCCGGGTGGGAGAACGTGACCTGCTGGGGCAGGTACGCCGTGCGGATGGCGGGACCCAGACGGGTATAGCCCGCGTCGGGCGTCACCTCGCCCAGGATGATCTTCACCAGGGTGGATTTGCCGCTGCCGTTGTCGCCCATCACGGCCACCCGCTCGCCGGGGCGGATGAGCAGTTCCAGGTCCGAAAAGAGCTTTTTCTCCCCAAAGCTCTTGCCCACATCGTC
>CANQSU010000096.1 GCA_947626585.1 uncultured Oscillospiraceae bacterium | reverse complement strand
GCATTTTTGTGCTGGACGAGGCGACCTCCTCAATCGACACGATGACCGAAAAATATATCCAGGAAGCGATAGAAAAGGTGATGACGGGACGGACCTCGTTTGTGATAGCCCACCGCCTGTCCACGATACGCCGCGCCGATATGATTCTTGTGGTAAAGGACGGCGCCATCATCGAGCGCGGCACCCACGAAGAATTACTCGCGCAGCGCGGCTATTACTACAACCTTTACACACGCCAGTATGAGGAAGAATTGAACTGTGAATATTGGAAGAATTAATTAAAATCCATTTGAAGCTTTTAAAAAACGTCTGTATAACGCGAAGACGGCTCCCCACCGAGAAATTGCTCGGTGGGGAGCCGTCTTTATGTGTTTATGCTCTTGTTTTCGCCCGATCCTTGAAGGTGAGCCGCACCTCCTTGTTGGAGTAGACCGTCAACGAATCCGACAACGCGCGACAAAGAACTGATTCAAACCGCTCCGCCAGTCTCGCTTGTGCGCTGCAGTCATAAATCGTCTATCTGCCGCGCGATTCACTCCGCACTCTTACCCAGCCACTCCAAAAATTCTTCCTCTGAAATATCCCCCGCCTCGCAGGCGTCCTTCTTCCTCCGGGCCTCCTCGCCCCAGGCGTAAAACACCGCCGGCTCGATCCTCCCAGCCTTGATCCACGCGAAGCGCTTCTTGTACTCCCGGCGGTAAGCCTTGAAGATGTCATCCTCCCCGCGCCGTTTTGTCCACGCCATGATCGCTCCCACCTCCCGGCAGGTCCGGCCCTTCTTGTCGCAGACCCGGTCGCAATACTCCACGCCACCGTGTCCCGTCACCGCGAAATACCGGCCGCAGTTCTTGCACACCCGCATCCGGACTTCACGCTTGACACACTCCCGGACGTGGTAGTCGATGATGTCGTACACCGTCTCCGGCACCAGCACCTCCGCGAAGTCCCCGGATGACAGAAGCTCAAAGGCGAGCGGGTATGCCCGGAACCGAAACGCCCTCTCTCCTTCACGCAGATAGTAGTCCGCCATCTTCCGCGTGACCGGCCTCTGGTCCAGGTCCATGTCGAGGACGTTGGCAAACAGCTCCCGGATCTGCTCCTGCATCCGCTTCAGCTCCTCCGCCATCCGCAGCAGGGCGCTACGCTGCAAAAGGTTCTCGCTGAAGTTCCCCAGCGCCAGTGCCTGACCGATCCGCCACGTCCAGTCTAAGCGAAGGTGTGAAAAATAGATGTGGCGCTCCTCCAGCTCCGCCAGTTCAGACAGAGCCTCCTGCGCGAACCGCTTATCCTGGGTCAAGGTCAGTGACCAGAGCTCGTCGGAGATTTTCTTAAGCAGAGGCGCAAGGGAATCCGTATCCAAATCCAGAAAGCTGAGCAGACTGCTGGGGAACGGAGCCTTCCTTTCGTGGTACTCCAGGGCATCCACATTTTTTATCGACATGCCATAGAACTCAGTACCCTCAGCGATGTAAGTTCTGAAATCGTAGTTGAGCATGGACTACCCCTCCAAAGAAAATAGACTAACGAGAAAAATTAATGCAGTAAGTCTTGACGAAATGTAACGCTGGTGTCATACTCACAACGCAAAGACCAATAGACTAATCAGTTTGCATCAGTCTATACCCGGATCAGAATAAAGTCAAGAACATTTTTGAGCCGAGGGAAAAATTCGGAGAGGAGGGTACACATGATTTTGGGGGAACGATTTTATCAGATGAGCAACGCCATCTTCCACTACGACCTGACGCCGGCGGAGTTCATGGTCTACAACTACCTGGTCAGCTGTTCCGGTCAGAAAGGCGTCTGCTGGCCGAGCATAGGCAAGATCGCGGTCAACTGCAACTGCTCGGAGAACACGGTGAGGAAAGCAATCGTCTCGCTCGTCAAGAAGAGGTTCATACGGAAGGTGTCGACATACGAGGATTGGATAGACGGCCACAGCCGACAGACGAACAACACCTACTACATCCTTGACCTGCCACCGGTGCAAAGTGTCGTTGCGCCTGAGCCAGCAAAGCGGTACAGGCAGGTTGAAAACGCGGCAACATCACAACCTCCGCCGTGAGGCCGCGTGTCGAGGCGTGTGCGGTTCTTGGGCTCAACATGGGGTGTTTACACGTCAGACAAACGAAGGCCGACGCGAGCCGTTTTTCGACGTTTTTCCGACCCCGGAGAGGAGGAAAAACGAGAAGCAGGATAAACACCTGACATCTAATCCAGTGCTGTTCATCTTACATCTGCCCGCAGTGCGGGCAGTTTCGGGGGGGGACGGAAGTGACATCTTTTCGAGGGAATAAATAGCCTCGTGACATCTCAAGGCTGAAAGGCTTACGGAGGCAAGGGAAAAAGCTATATCAAAGGAGGATTTATGGGCAAAGGCAAAGAACAAATCGCGTTTCGGGTGACTCCACAGATGAAGCGGGAAATCGACCTCATCATGGACAGTGACGGCAGCCGGACGCAAAATGATTTTCTGGAACACGCGGTCAGGTTCTACATCGACCACCTGCTGGCGGGGAGCATGACCACGCTGCCGGTGTCGGTGACCAGCGCCATCGACGGGCGACTCGGTATGCTGGAGGACAGACTGTCGGCTCTGCAATTCAACAACTCGGTGGAGCTGGACATGCTGGTGCAGATCATCGCGCGCGCATACAAGTTTAACGACACCGCTCTCCGCAAGCTCCGCTCGGACAGCGTGAAGAACGTGAAGCAGACCAGTGGCCGCGTGCCGCTGGCGAACGCGGTGAAGGAGAGTGACGAGGCTGAATGGCAGGGCTGATTCTCAAGTCGCCGTACATCAAAGCTGGCGGTGCCGGGAAGTACATGAGGTACATTGCGACGCGGGAAAATGTTGAGAGGCTGCCTGATGGTCGGCCTCCCACGAAGAAACAGGTAGAGCTTGTGCAAAAGCTGGCCCGCGACTTCCCGGCGTCAACAAAGTCAGATGAGTACGCCGAGTACAAGAAGTCACCGACGAGGTCAAAAGCCTCCGCGTACATCTCGTCTACACTCGAAGCTAACTGGGACGCGGCCCAACGCTCCGACGTCTACATGAAGTACATCGCCACCCGCCCAAGGGTGGAGAAGCTGGGCACGCATGGTCTATTCGGTGACGAGGACGATGTGGATCTCGACAAGGCAATCGCGGAGATGGATAACGTCACCGGCAACGTGTGGACGCACATCATCTCTCTAAAGCGCGAAGATGCGGAGCGGTTGGGCTACGACAACGCCTCATCGTGGCGAAACCTCCTCCGCGCCCGCCGCAACGACATCGCCGAGACCATGCGCATCGCGCCAAACGACTTCCGCTGGTACGCCGCGTTCCACAACGAGGGCAACCATCCGCACGTCCACATGATGGCGTGGTCGGCAAGCGGTGATGGATACCTGAGCAAGGATGGGATACGAAGAATCAAGTCCGGTCTGGTCAACGACATCTTCAAGCAGGAGCTGCTTCACACATACGAACAGAAGTCTGGTATGCGGGACGAGCTGGTCAACGAGGCGCGGCGATCGCTGCAAGAGCTGGTCGGTCAAATCCGTGAAGGCCTGTGCGCTTGCCCGCAGATAGCGCCGATGCTGATGGAGCTGTCCATGGAGTTGGGCGCGGTCAAGGGCAAGAAGTCCTACGGCTACCTCAACAAGCGCGTCAAAGAAAAGGTGGACAGGATCGTAGACGAGCTGGAGACTGTCCCTGCGGTGCACGAGTGCTACAACAAGTGGCTCGACCTACAGGCAGAGGTGGACAGGTACTACAAGGATGAACGGCGAAAGCGTCTGCGACTGTCCGAGCAGAAAGAATTCCGCTCCGTGAAGAACGCGGTCATCCAGGAGGCAGAGCGTCTGCGGATGGGCGAGGTGACCGTCGAGGAAGTGCCGCCCGGCCCGGTGGACGAGTGCGAACGACAGGAGCGGAGCTACATCGAGATGTTGTTCTTGGATGAGACTGCACCCTTCGACGAGCGGGACAAGGCGGTGGAACGGGAGCGGAAGTACGCGGAGGGTGGAGAACCGGCATCGCAGTACGTGCTGGGCGTCCTCTACCGCGACGGCGGCTTGCTCATGCCGGACGCGGCGAAGGCCAAGGAGTGGTTCACCCAGTCGGCACAGCAGGGTTACATCCCAGCGCAGTACGCCCTCGGAAAGCTCCTCCTCTCCGATGACCCGGAGGTGCATGACCGAGACACCGGCATCCGCTGGCTCCAATCCGCCGCAAGGAACGGAAGTCCATACGCGGCCTACGAGCTGGGAAAGGCATATCTGAAAACCGGCGACAAAAAACAGGCCGAGTCATACTTCACCCAATCCGCCAAAGGAGAAAACCCCAACGCCATGTACATGCTGGCAAAGCTTCTCTACGACCGCGACCCAGAGCGTGCGAATCACTGGCTTCGCTTCTCTGCCTTCTACGGCAACCCCTACGCTCAACGTGCCCTCGACCAGCGCACCTCGCCCACCATAGCCGCCTGCGTCACTCGTCTGCTCTACCACCTGAGCCGCGTCATTCGTGACAACACGGAGCAAGCATCGCAAGGCCCAGGCTTCGCCATCGACCGCAAGCGCCGCCGTGAGTTCATGGACAAACGCATTGCCCTGGGGCATAAGCCGGACGACCATGAGAATATGCAGATGCAGGGGTACATCATTTGACCCCCACCCCCTTCAAAATCTGCGGGGGAAATATACAATAATACGAATAGCAACAAATATAAAGCCCTTCGGAAAGAGGTGAGACTATGGAAAAACAATTCAAAACTTACGACGACTTACCACTAATGCTGTCGGTGCAAGACGTGGCGGCGGTACTTGGAATATCCCGTGCCGGAGCCTATGAGTTGGTCAAGAGTGATGGGTTTCTGGCAATGAATATCGGTAGTAGAATCATCGTGCCGAAAGAGGAATTCCTCCTCTGGATAAAGCAAAAAGTTTCTGAGAAAAAGTAGTAGCTATTTCCCGGAAAGTGTGGTATGTTCTGTTGCTAACAAAAGGAAAAGGAGGCTACTATATGGCAAAACGGAGAGCGCAAGGCGAGGGAAACATCCGCAAGCGCGCTGACGGACGATGGGAGGGCAGATATACCGCAGGCCATGACCCCGTCACTGGTAAGCGTATCACAAAGAACGTCCTCGGCAAGACGCAAGCTGAGGTGAAACAGAAGCTGCGTCTTGCCATTGCGGAGAGCCAAGAGGTGGACGTTGGAAAATCCGACGAGTACACCGTCGCGACGTGGCTGAAAACGTGGTACGGCCTCTACGCCAAGCCCAACGTCCGAACGTCGACGGCCAACCGCTACGATTTGATGATCAACACCTATACCGTCCCCCGCATAGGGAACATCAAGCTGAGCAAGCTCACAGGGCGCGACCTCCAAAAGCTCTACAAGGACCTTCAGGAGAACGGACGTGTCCATCGGGGGAAGAAAGGGACTCCCGGACTCAGCAGCACCACCGTCCGAAGTCTCCACCTGATGCTCCACAATGCCCTCCAACGCGCAGTTAAGGAACGGCTCATCGTCCGCAATCCCACCGAGGATTGCATCGCGCCAAAAGCCCGGAAAATTGAGATGAAAATACTCTCGCCCGAAAAGATGAAAGCCTATCTTGATGCAGCCCGCGACCGTGATGTCCTCCCAATGTTCTACCTGGAGCTTACCACTGGCCTCCGCAAAGGCGAGATCGTCGCCCTTCTCTGGTCTGACCTCGATGAAGAGAACAACACCATCTCAGTCACAAAGCAGTACATCCGCAATCCAGACGGCACACGTGTCCTCACTGAACCCAAAACCGAAACCTCCATCCGCCAAGTCTCCATCCCCCAAACCGCCGTGGACCTTCTCAAAGAGGAACACGCCAAGCACCCGGACAACAAGTACATGTTCCCATCCCCTCTGACCGGGGAGATGTACCACCCGGATTCGGTGGTGAACATCCACAAAAAGCTCCTCAAAGCCGCAGGAATTGAACACCTCCGTTTCCACGACCTTCGCCACACATTTGCCACCACAGCCCTCCAAAACGGTGTCGATGTCAAGACTGTCTCCACCATGCTCGGCCACTACGATGCCGGATTCACCCTCCGCACCTACACCCATGCAACCCGCCAGATGCAGGACAAGGCCGCTGAGACGATGGGGAATTTCATGGAGCAGGTGATGTGAGCAAAGAAGCCAAAAGCACCGGGCGAATCCTGCCCGGTGCTTTTGCGTCCTGTCCCGTAGTGGGTCAAAGTGTGGGTCAGACGGTTGACCCACACTTTGACCCACATCTTTTCACCAAAATTTATAACAAAAACCCCCGAAATCTCACGATTTCGGGGATTTTTTGGAGCTGCTACCCAGATTCGAACTGGGGACCTCATCCTTACCAAGGATGCGCTCTACCTACTGAGCTATAGCAGCGGGTGGCGACCGAGAAGGGGCTCGAACCCTCGACCTCCGGCGTGACAGGCCGGCGCTCTAACCAGCTGAGCTACTCGGCCGTATCCTGCTTCCTTTACGGCGCTCGATTATTCTACCCTATTTGATGCCCTTTGTCAATAGAAATTTTTAAAAATTTCCCCGATTTTTCGCATATCCTCTCTTTTCATCTCCGCCCTCAGCGTTAACAGTTCTCCGCTCAGACTGTCCCGGAAGGTGAGTCGTCCCGCGTGGAGAAGATGGGCCTCTATACCCAGAAAATCCGAAAGCTCGACCGTCCGCGCGTCTCCGTAGAGCCTGTCGCCCAGTACCGGCGCGCCCAAATGGGAACAATGGACACGTATCTGATGGGTCCTGCCGGTTTTCGGTTTCAGCCGGACCGCCGAGACCGTCACACCGTGGATCTGGGTCACGCCGACTGTCTCATACTCCGTCACCGCCGGCTTTCCGTCACAGCGCACCACCCGCTTCTGGTACCCCTCCCGCTCTCTGGCGATTGGCAGGTCGATAACGCCGCGCTCCTCCGGCAGTGTGCCGCACAGGAAAGCGATGTACTCCTTCTCCGCCTCCGGCTCTTTGAGGGCCTGAACGGTGAGATTTTTAACATGCGCGCTTTTCGCGAAAATCACCACGCCGGAGGTGTCCCGATCCAGCCGGTTGACCGCATGGCAGACAGCGCTCCCGGCGGTGTCCAGCAGGTAACCGGCGGCGAAATTGGCCAGGGTGCCGGTGAATCTGCCTCTGGAGGGATGGGTCAAAAGCCCCGCCGGCTTGTTCAGCGCCAACAGGGCTTCATTTTCGAATATCACGTCCACGGTCCCACGCTCCGGCGGGAAACCGGGCGGTGTCTCTATCCCGTCCAGCTCCACGGTGACGGTCTCGCCGGGGTTCAGCCGCCGGTCCATCCGGACCGGTTCCCCGTCCACCGCCACGGCGTCGGTCCGCTTGAGGCGCTTGATCTGTTCCGCCGACAGGTGCAGCTCATTTTTCAGGACGTGATAAACCTTCCGTCCATCATCCCGCTCCACGGAGGCATACTCAAGTCTCATTTGAGGGCCTTGAGGAGCTTCACGATCTCATAAAACTCCATGCTGTGGCTGGCTTTTACCAGCACCACGTCGCCCTTGCCCACAGCCTCGGGGATGTCCGCTTCAAAATCCTCCCGCTTCAGGTAATACCGGGCCTTTTTGCCGCTGTTTGCCAGATACGCGTCATAGATGTTTTTGGCATCCTCACCACAGCAAACCAGGGAGTCGATGCCGCACTCGGCGGCCAGCTTGCCCATGAGATAGTGCAGATGCGCCGAGTCCGCTCCCAGCTCCTTCATGTCGCCCAGAATGGCCACACGCTTGCCGTGGTCGCCGCTGAGGGCACGGATAGAGCTTAAGGAACGGATAGCCGCCGCCATGGAGTTGGGGTTGGCGTTGTAGCAGTCGTCAATGAGGGTGATATATCCGGTGTCCGTGACACTTGCTCTGCCGCCCACGGGCCGGTAGTCGGCAATGCCGCGCAGGATCTCCTCGCCGGTATCGCCCAGGATGTAGCCCACAGCCGCCGCGGCCAGGGCGCCGTAAACGATGTGGCTCCCGAAGGCCGGGATCATGGTGAAGATGCGGTCGTCCGCAAAGCGGATATCGCAGGAGACACCCTCAAGCCCCAGATTTTCCACGTTCTCCGCCCGCACGTCGTTCCAGGGCCCCGCGCCGTACAGGATCCTTCTGGTGCCGGTGTCCAGGTCCCGGAGCATCTCGTCGTCGCCGTTCAGGACGGCCACGGAGTTTGGCTCCATGAACTCGAAAACCTCGCTCTTGGCCTTCAAAACGCCCTGCAGATCGCCCAGCTTCTCAAGGTGGCAGTAGCCGATGGAGGTGACCACGCATATATCGGGCCGCACGATGGCCGCGAGCCGGCGCATCTCGCCAAAGTCTGAGATGCCCATCTCCACCACCGCCGCCTCATGCTCCTCCCGGAGCTTCAGGATGGTCAGCGGCACGCCCAGCTCGTTATTGTAATTCTCCGGCGTTTTCAGCGTCAGGAAGTGCCTGGACAGCACCCTGGCCGTCAGCTCCTTGGCCGTTGTCTTGCCCACACTTCCCACAATGCCCACGATGGGGATCTTGAAGAGCCGCCGGTAGTAGCCCGCCAGATCCCGGAGGGCCTTGCGGGTGTTGGTCACCCGTATGTAGGGTACGGCGGTCAGCTCCTCCTCGGCCAGACACACAAGCGCGCCCCGCTCCTCTACCGCCTGAAGGGCATAGCTGTGGCCGTCCACCCTGGCGCCCTTGATGCACACAAAGAGGCCCCCCGGCTCCACCTCCCGGCTGTCGATGGACACAGAGGTGATCCGGTCGTTCCTCAGGCCCCGTGGGCCGATGTACTTTCCGCCCACCACCTCCGCGATCTTGTCTACGGTAAGGGATCTCATCTTCATGACGTGTGCCTCCTATATTGAATAATACATGTATCCTCAGCTCTCCGGCCCATCCACGGGCTCGTCCAGTACCCACGGGAGGGTGCAGAAAAGGATAAGATCAAAGTACGGCTCCGGGAAGCCGTCCGCCTCGGCCGGGGCGGGGTCAAAGCCGCACACGACGTGCCCGCTCCGCCCGTCAAGAAAGCCCTGCCCGTCCCGGTCCGAGAAGACGCCGCAAAGGCGGTAGTTGATGCTGTAATAAAGCCCGCCGTCACGGGGGCACAGCATACAGACGCAGGTGGGCTTCCCCGCCGGGATGCCCAGCCGGTCCAGAAGCTCCAGGCCCCACTTCGGAAGTCTCCGCTCCCGGGCCAGCGCCATCAGGTTCCGGCAGTGGCCGCACTTACAGTCCCAGCCCTCCGCCGTCTCGTACCACGCCCGTGTGGCCTCCAGATCCACCCCGGCCCGAACGCCGTCCAGGTCAAATTCCGTAAGCCCCCGCCAGTCCCCCAGCTGTCTTGCGACGCTCAGGGCCTTCCGATAATATTTCTCGTAGTCCTCCCGCTTTTCCCCGCCGGAGTTGACGCAGTAGATCCACTCGGAGTATTCCTTGAAGAGGAAAAGCCTCATGGTCCTGTCATATTCCGCCCGGGAGATGCCTTTTTTGGAGATGAGACGCTCGTAATAGTAATCCAGGGCGAATCGCCGGTCGTGATCGCTCATTACGAAAAGGCGGTCGTCCCCCGGCTCCTCCCCATCCTCCGGCTCCTCCCCGTAGGCCAGAAACCGCGCCAGAGCGCAGGGCCAGGGCAGGATGCCGCCGTACTCCCAGTCGAGGATGACGGCCCGGTCCCCGCTCACCACCACGTTAAAGGGGAGCATGTCGTCGTTGCACAGCGTCCTGGGTGACGCGCGAAACGCCTCCAGATATTCCCGGTAGGTGTCCGCAAGCTCCCCCATATAGGATAGGCGCTTTTCCAGGTGGGCAAGGCAGGCGTCGAAGCCGTACCCCACGCGGGCGCGCTCCGGATCCGTGTCGTTCCACCACCGCTCCTGTATGTCGATGAGGGCGTCCAGCGCCGGGATCAGCTTCCTTCTGGTGCAGTGGGAGAGCGTCTCCCCCTCCACGTACTCCATGAGTATATAGAGCCGTCCCTCGAATTCCGCAAAGCCGTAGATCTCCGGCACGGGGCCGCCGCCCTTGCCGAAAAAAGTCTCATAGACCGCCCGCTCCTCCGGCGTGGTCCGCTTCAGCACCGCCGACCGATCCGGCCAGGTAAGCCTCCACACGTCATAGGGCTCCCCGTCCTCCTCGGAGAAGAAGGGCCGGGAGTCCTCCGGCATAGTCTCTGTTCCAAACGCGCGGAGTACCCGCTCCGCAAGCTCACTTCTCATGTCACATCTCCCGGCTTTGGCCGCGGGCCGTCAGGAAAATCTTTTCATAGACCCGTTGATGATTTGTTCGCAAAGCTCGTTATAGCCGATGCCGGCCACGCGGGCCTCCTTGGGCAGAAGGCTCGCCGGGGTCATGCCGGGGAGGGTGTTGGCCTCCAGACACCAGATCCCGCCCTCCGCGTCCACGATGAAGTCCATGCGGGCGTAAACCTCCAGCCCCAGGGCGTCATAGACCTTCACCGCCGCCTCCCGCAGCTCCCTGTCCCAGTCCTCGGGCAGGTCGGGGATGGGGCAGATCTCGTCGGTCATGCCGTCCTGATATTTGTTTTTATAGTCGAAAAAGCCCGTCTTGGGCACGATCTCGATGGGCGGCAGGGCCTCGCCCTCCAGAACGCCCACATCGATCTCCCGGCCCTTTATGTACCGCTCCACCAGCAGCTCGTCGGCGTATTCAAAGCCCAGCGCCAGGGCGTCGGCATACTCCTGTTCACCGTGGGCGATGGAGGTGCCCACGGAGGAGCCGCCGGAGCGGGGCTTCACCACACAGGGCAAAAAGGGCGCGGGCGCGTGGGCGGTGGCCCTGGTAATATTGACGCCCTCCGCCACCCGGACGCCGGCGGC
>CANQSU010000095.1 GCA_947626585.1 uncultured Oscillospiraceae bacterium | reverse complement strand
CCTGGCGTTTTACAGGTCCCCGATCCACCGGCAGCGCAACATGCCGCCCGGCTGAATTACATCCAGGCATGTAACTTTACACTCTGGCGAATAAAAAGGAGTACGACTATGACAAACCTCAAAAAGCGAGTCTACATCTGCAGCCCGCTCTCAGGAAACATCAGACACAACATGATGATGGCCACGGAATACTGTAAATTCGCGGCGGAACAAGGGCACATCCCCTACGCGCCGCACGTTTATTTCCCGTCCTTCATGGACGACACGGACCAAGAACAGAGGGCGCTCGGCCTGTCAGAAGGACAGCTCTGGCTGCGCATGTGCAGCGAACTCTGGGTTTTCGGGGATACCATATCGACAGGCATGAAAAGCGAGATCGAGACGGCGATCCGCATCGGGATCCCCATCCGGCTCTACACGGGCGACGTCAACCCGGAGCTGGTCATGTCCGCCGGCGCCGACTACGCGCCCCTGTCCCGCCGGCTGGACGGACTGTTCGACAGCCTGATCGCCGACATCGCGGAGACGGACAAGATACTGGCCGGCGCAAGGGCCTGCGGAAAGAAAGGGTGAACCATGGGACAGATCAGGTTATACCACGTCAGCAGGGAGGACCTCGGCCAGCAGGCCTTCCTCATACCCGACGTCCCGACCAACACCGGGTCCGGCGAGGACACCGTGACGCCCCGCGTCTGCGCCTGCCTGACCATACCCGGGTGTATCCGCGCCGGGGAGTTCTGCTTTGACGATCCCGTCATGGACGGAGACGACGGGGAAGCCCTGTACGTCTACGCGGCATATGTAGACATGGAGGACGTCTTCCAGCCCGGCTCCGACCAGGTCCCGGACGCATGGTTCACCGGCGAACTCTGGGTCATGAAACCGGTCCGGTGGATACGCGTCGCCGCGGGGACCCTGAGGAAACACCTGTCCTACAACGTATCCTGCCAAGAACCCGAAGCGACGGTCGTCTACTCCCGTTACGCCTTCACCATCGACGGCTACGACGAAGTCGTTGACAGGGCCGGCGCGACGGCCATCTACGGGGACGAGGACAGCTTCAGCGTCCTGGAGTTCGACCCGGTGAGGACTGACAGGCTCGAAACCAGATAAAAAGGAGGGAACAGATATGTCGAAACAGAAATTCGATACGATCTTCACGACGCCACCCGAGGTCGAGACACACGGCTGCCACGTTTCGCTGCGGGCCGAGACCGACAAGCCTGCCGACATCGCCTACCACGGGTTCGTCTTCGCCCGTACCTGGCCCGACGGCCACACCGAGAGCTTCTTTTCCAAGGACCAGGGCCTGGATTTTGAATTTTCCATGGCCCACGCCATCCTGGAAGACCCGAACGTAAAGCTGGGCCGGCACGACGGCTGCGTGGAGAAGGACGGCGGGTTCGTCAATGTCACGGACCATATCATCATGTGCAGGAACCCGGACTCCGTGATATTCAAACCCACGGTCATGGCCACGATCTCCAACGCCGTCAACGTGGACACCGACATCGACGTGGAAGTCCTGTTCGTCTTCGAGGACGGCTGGTTTTTCCCCTACGTGAAGCACGTAAAGACCGGCGGCAGCTACTCCGTATGCTTCGCCAACATCGTCGAAGACATCATCAGCGAGATCGAGGACGACCCGTTCGCGGCCCTGGAGGAGGACTGCCCCAACGTGACCAGGGACCAGGACGGGACCTATCATATCATTGTCTGCTCAGAAACAGCCGAAATGTACGAGCTGGACTTCGAGGACGACCACACGTCCCGTGACGAGCTGCTCCGCGCCATCGCGTCGTTCCGGATCGTCGGCCTGAACGAGACCGTAAAGGCGGTATAGGCATGAAATACCGGGACGCCAAAAAACTGCACAATGAGGACCAGGTACGGGTGAAAAAGACCGAACAGGTCCTTTCCGTCGTCGAAACGGCCGTCACGCCGAAAACCGTGACGGTGCTCTGCAACAACGGGAACGAATACCACCATACGGAAATCAAATAAACGGGGTGAAAGGACAAAATGCGCATATCCAAGGACGAATATTATCTCAACATCGCTAAGGAGGTCGCCGCCCGCAGCACCTGCCTGCGCCGGAACTACGGCGCCGTCATCGTCAAGAACGACGAGATCATCGCAACCGGATATAACGGCTCCGCCCGCGGCGAAGCGAACTGCTGCGACATACACCAAACATGCCCCCGCGCCCACATGGCGCACAACTCCGGGGACTATTCCGACTGTCCCGCCGTCCACGCCGAACAGAACGCGATCATCTCGGCACCCCGCCGGGACATGATCGGCGCAACGCTGTACCTCGTGGGCATCAGCGCTGACAGCGGCGACATCCTGGACAACACCGAGCCCTGCCCCATCTGCCGGCGCATGATCCTGAACAGCGGTATCGAGCGCATCGTGACCCGTACCGGGACGGCGGTCCGGATAAAAGAGCGGGACAATATCTAAGAAAGGACGTACCATGGCAAAACAGAAATTCATCGAGCTTGAGCTGGAGCGGGACCCGCACGCGTTCGACCGGCTCCGGTGCCGCGAGGTCATCGACAAACAGACCCTCACGCACGTCGTCTGCAACACGGACTGCCCGGAAGGCGTCGACTTCGCCACGTTCCGGAAATGCCTGAACGCCGTGTGCGAGGTCCTGTCCATATTCCCGTATGTAAAGCTGGACGACACGCCTGACGTGGAACAGAGAAAGGAGCAGACATGAACGGATTTTTCGCATCGCTGGTCGAAACGGACCTGCAGAGCGGCCTGTCCCGCCGCGAGATCGCCAAGCTGGCGGATAAAACAATCTCCACGGGCAACGACCTGCTCTTTATCACAATTCCGAACACGGCCACCGGGACCAAGGCCGTCGGGTTCATCAACAAAAGCCTGTGCGCGGCCCTGGGCTGGGACCTGGAACCGTTCCAATATGCAGTCCAGGAGATCATGGACAACGTGAACCGGCGGAACCCGGACCGAGACTATAAATTCACCCTGGGAGACGGCATCACCCGTGTCGACTTCTGGTTCGGGAAGAACATCTGAACGGGAGGAAAAAAAAAGACATGACCGGAGAACATCTCGCAAAAATCGAATCCCAGGCCGCCGGCAAGACCCGAATCGACGTTTCCCAGATGGCCGAAGGCCCGGACCAGGAGTTTGACTGCGACACCGGCGCCTGCGCGTTCAACCACTATGGCATTTGCCGCTACTATGCCGCCCACGGGGACCTGCCCGTGATGACAGAAGAAGACGGCTGCCTGTCCGGCGTCGTGGAAGATTAAATTTCAACCCATGCGCCTCACATAAGGCGCTTCCAAAATTACAAGATAATCATATAGCGCAAGCAAGGAAAAGTCAATACGAATAACGGAAGATTAAAAATATCCCCGCACTGAAGTTGATTTTTATCAACCTCGGGACGGGGATTTTTTTTATTTTTATCCAGATTCTTTATTCCATCAAATTAAATCCTTATCAAGGACCGTCCAGGCGCAGCCCGGCATCATTATAATCATCGTCCATCAGCTCAACCAAATGTGACAGTTTCAAGACGGAATCAGGCGGCACCGGCTTCATGGGATCCGAAAAATATCCAAAAGCCTTATCCGGCCTCAATTCAACATTCGACAAAGCCGGGAACCTGTTCTGCGGGTACCGGTCAACGAAAACCGAAGCAGCCATCTGGTCCTGCTTCATACCGTCACGACAGTTTGACAAACGTTTCGCACGCCAATCTGATCCATCCTGATAAAACGCCAACTCAAGCAAATCGACAGGGCCTTTGACAACAGCGTTTTTATCGGACAACTCACGCAAGGAAAATTGATATTCATGATGACAATGCACAACGCCAGGAAATTGAAGCTCAAACTGTTCCAAAATCTGATCCGTACTCTCAAAATGAAAACCATTGGGGATAGCAATGAAATCAAAATTCGGTAAACGCACATCCTCATAACCACACAAAATACGCTCCACATCAAACGGAAACGAACCAGATGAACACATATAATCTCGTGCAAACTTCAAACCAAGATATTGAGCGGCCATTTCATGGCAATGATGAAAATACGGCAGCTTGCCGTCTGTAACGAACCCATAGTCACCATAGTAACGGCTTGATGCCTGACACGCACAAAAATTCATCGCCAAAACAGAACACAAAGGATCATCCATCTGCATATATGCCAGCCTAAGTTGAAAACCGTGCCCAACTGCCTCATGGAACAAAGTCACAATAGACGCCGCAACCGTTACATCATCAACCGGTTCGTTCCAATGATCATAAAAATCACAACAGCCAACATGAAACTTAGGAACATCACCTCGTTCAGGTGGAACCGTACGACCACTATAGACGGACATAGGCTCTCCATATTCATTTTCAACATCAAGATAGATAGGACCATAGCCATAACACTCATCAACATGTTGTTTTGCATTGTACAAAAGAGCGTATGCGTCAGTGCCTGTCATTTTTCAGCCACCCGCCTATCATACTCCGGAACAAGCTCATCCGGCAAAAAATCACGAGTGTTATGCTTAATAGCGTCATCGATAAGAACATTGTCAATATACTCAAAACCAAGCCTATAAATATCACCCTCGAAACCATTTTCCACATCAAAAAGCTCATGCACACGCTTCTTCACACGTGCGATCCACTTATAATGCGCATCTCCAAGCTCAGGCGAATGACTTGACATCGTAAAACCTTCATAAATAGCAATATTCAACCGCTTCTCAACAGGGATCCGAACGATCGGGGGCGGATCCTTTGGGGCATTTTTTATAACCTCCTCAAATGACATCTTCTCAGGCGGATCAACCTTCGGCAGCATATCCGCCAGCCGTTTCAAACTCAGATCCGAATCTTTAATGTTCATCTCGCTCATAGTCTGCGCCCTCCAAAATTTCAAAATATTTTTCCAATGCCTTCTCCACGATCACCGTCTTCGGCAACCCAGTCTTCTCGTTGAGATCGTCAATTTTCTTCGCCAAATCGGACCGGAGCCGGAACGCCATCGGGACGGAATCTTTAATCTTCCTTGCCATGTCGCACCATCCTTTCTGACACATATTGTAACACAAAATGCAATACAATGCAATACTAAACTTACAAAAACAAAAAAAAAACCGACGCCAACGCCGGTTTTTTTTTTTTACGCCAACCCCCGCGCCCTGGCCGCCCTGGTCAGCGTGGACTTCGATATGCCGGTCAGCTCGACGACCTCGCTGTAACTATGGTCCTGCAGCATCTCCACGGCCATGTCACGTTGCCGTTCCTATCCATGGACAGTGTCATTCGGAATGCCAAAAACACAAACTTGTGCACGCGGATTTTTCTTCAAAAAATCCTGTATATGTGCCTCATAGTCACGCTTTTTTTCTTCAGGTGTACGCGTATCATGTGTCATGCGCTCAAAAAGAGCGTCTATGTGAGACTGATCCCTGCCGACCCGCTCCCTGGCGAAATACTCTTCCAGCGTCTCACCAGGCAATAATTTCCCGGCGGCCAGCAGCTCCTGATACTTCTCCCGGCGCACCCGTTCCATTCTCTCTTTCGACATGGCAAACAAACCTCCCATAAAAATCTTTACTTATACAAGCATAGCACAAATCCAAACGACAATCAATAAAATCGAAATTTCCCACCCATCCTTGTGGAAAACACGACCTTCTGAAGCATCATATCTAAAATCACATCGCCAGACAGCCCCAGGAGGCCGCAGGAGCCGTTCCAGGCCCAGACCCGATATCCGGTACCCCAGCGGCCGAAAGCGTCTTAAAACGCCTTATAGCGCCTTTAAGTGCATATATCAAATATACCGCCAGACCGCCCCAGGAGGCCCCAGGATCGATTCTGAGCCAATCCTCGTATCCCAGAGCCTCCAACGCGAAACAGGCCTTAAAACGCCTCTGAACACCTCACAAAACCTATTGAAATTCATCCATAAAATCATCAGACACATCGACACAATCATCATTGAATACCGATAATTTATCGATAGCCACAGAATAATATTTCCGTCGTTTCTCATCGGGTAAAGCACCGAATTCTTCTTTAATTTCTTGCGGAATATGCGGAATTGTTGCAGTATGAAAAGTATTCCATGTACCAATCAATTTCTTCTCATCAAAAGTCAAATCTTTTGTATACTCTGGATGGATCGCTCTTACAACACCAGCAATGATACGACGTTCATCAAAACCGGTTTTTGCTTTCCGGAAATCAGCCGCTGCATTCGTCCAACCGATTTCAGGACGAGACATCAAAACACCGACACAAGAGTCCATATCGATAGAATAATCATAGCCAACATGTTTTGAAGCACACGAAACTTCAAGCTGCTTCTTAAAATAAGAATCCAAGTCGGATAACGACGTTATCGGTTTATCAAAACTGATATAATACGAAACCGGATCTCCAGCTTTACGCAAAAACCTATCATTTATAAAGCCAAGAAACGCAGACCGAACATCGCCAGAATAAAAAGTCATATGCCCAAGCAAAAACTTATAAGCATCAAAAATACCATGATGTTCCGCATCAACCTCACGAATATTTTCATAATACCACGGATACGGCGGCTCATCATCGTTGCCATTGATTCCGTAATAAACACTGCTACCACAGCACGCAACAGCGTCAATCCGACATTCAGTTGCATATTTCTCACAACATGAAAAATTCGACATGTCATGCTGTATATGACGAACTTCATGAAAAACGGATCGAATCAAATTAAAATAAGAATCTGAATCGCCAAGACCACGACAACCAACTAAAATATCATGACCATTATTTTTAGCGGCACCAACAACGACTGTATCATCATAATAAAGCGAAGATCCAAAATAACTACCTTCAAATTCACACTGCAAAACAGATTTTAACTTGTCGGCTGAAATAGACCACGAAAAATCATCCACGGCGACGCGCCTCCGCCTCAAAAATCTGACGCGTCAGATACGGATCAACGCTCACATTCTTTGTCGTAGGATCTGCACGCCATTGCTTTATAATCTCATGTGTACGAATGAGATCCTCATCCGTCACAAGAACACCGTCCTGTCCAGAATGAATATCGGAAGTGCGCTTCTCAGACTCCTGCTCCACACGCCGTCCGTAATCGAAAATCGTCTCTCCATCGCAAAGAAGACCCTTTTTACGAAGTTCTTGCTCACGTTCCGCCATAAGTTGTTTCTCAAACAAATCGTCAGACATTTGAACAAAGCTCCTTTCATCAAAATTATCACTTATGCAAATATATCACAAAATCTGAATCAAGCCAATCAACGCTTGTTATCATTTCCGCCTCGATTTTTTCAACACCACGCCCCCATGCCGCTCCAGGTTCTGGACCAGCACATCCATGTCCTCGCCATAATAGATCCGCACGCCCTTCTCCGTGCCCATGTACCGGCTGTAACAGGCGTCCCAGTCGGACTCGGCGATCTCAGGCGGCAGCAGCACGGCGCAGGGCGCGGTCCGGGCCTTGAAGTCATTTTTACAGTACGGCACGTCCCCGTTGTATCTCCAGTCCTGTTCCGGGTCCAGGATCCGGTGATCCATATCGAAACCAATGTCGATAACACCGGACACGTATTCGTCATAGACCATGCCGCAGTTGTTCAGCGGCCGGTCGTCCCAGTCGTCGCCGTGGTAGCTTGATTTGACCGAGTTCGGGCCGTAATATAACCGGGCAACGTTGCCGCGGAGTTCGATATCAATTAAGATCATAATTTTCATACCTCACTTTCATAGAATAACAACAGCCCCGCCCCGAAAATTGGGACGGGGCCACGTAACATCAAGCCGTCTCATGAAGCAGGCCGCCGAACATGCTGACCATGTCAGTGATCTGCCGGAAAATCTCATCACGGACTTTGGCACGCTGGCCACCGAAACGGCTCATTGGTGGCAAAATCCGATCCAGGTCATCACCGATATCTTTGACATCGCGATCGAACACGCAATCTGTGATGAACTCGGCAGCGCCATCCTTGAGATTGTATTTGCCGATCAGATCGGCAGTCCTCTGCTCAAAGTTTGCTTGGACCATACGATTAAACTCTTCCGTCGAAGAGCTGCTCCCGTTATTGACCTGATTCATGAACTGCTTGATTAAATCCAGTTTGGTCCGCAGCATCGGGCTCGCATCAACTTGACGCTGAACTTTCTGCATAAAATCAAAGTCCAACGGCTCTTTTTCATCCTCAACACGATTCTGGATCCGCATCAGGATCTCGTCGATGTTCATTACGGACTCTTCGATCAAATCGACATGGAACACCAGGCCATCCAGAACATCCTTACCGTTGACATTTCTGCCCCGGTTAAAATCGTCATGGATCCGAAGGTACCAGCCTTTATAGTCATCAAATTTACCAGGATCCATGATCTCATTCCCAGCAAATTCGTCGAACGTTGCCAACAAATTCCGGAGTAACAGCAACTGTCCGAAAACAGTGACAAATTCAGCCTTCTCTTTTTCGCCAAGCGTATCCTGCGTCAAATGCTGAATCGAAAAGTCGTTCAAAACACGCTCCGTGAGCTCTTTATATCCATGATGGTACGTGCCGTTGTCTTCTGTGTAGCCGTTATAATACGAATCGTACGGCCTGATAAAAAGCACCCGGCCGCCCTCTTCGTCAGTGAACAGCGACAGCGTATGGTTGACCTCGTCCCGCAAATTCCGGAAACAGACGATTTGACCGCAATCCTTCGTCTTACCGCACCGGCGATTGGTCCTGGAAAACGCCTGGAGCAAAGAATGATCCTGGAGTTTCTTATCGACCCAAAGCGTATTGATCCGAGGCGAATCAAACCCGGTAAGGAACATGTCAACGACAATGAGCATGTCAAGCATCTCATCCTGATCACGCATATTCTTCATGCGACGAGAAACATCGTCCTTATACAACTTTGTGCAAGTCAGGTCGAAACTCGTCCCGAATATCGCGTTGTAATCACGCATCGCGCTCTCAAGAAAATCCTCTTTGGACATCTGAAGCTCAGACTCATATCCCGGCTGCCAATTATCAGCGTACAGCTCGTTGTCGTTGGCGCCATAATGATAAATAATGCCGATTTTCAGATCCAGACCGGAATCAGCGTTCATACGCTTCAGCATTGCATAATACCGACATGCCGCATCAACGCTCTCCGTCGCCAAAAGCGAATTAAACTTGACACCCTGAAAATGGTGCGTTTTTACGCAGAAATTCTTCATGATGTACCGACAGTTCTGCTCGATCCGCTCCCAGCGCATGGCTGTCCTCTCGAAATCCGCCCCGCCGGCATACCTGTCATGGATCTCTGCCTCCCGCGCAGCGGTGTTCGTATAGCTCAGTTTGAACTTCAAAACCGTGCCATCATCAATGGCGTTCGTGATCAAATACTTGTGAAGGCACGCCCCAAACAGCATCCCGGTAGTCGTCTGGATCGTCCCACCAGTGATCCCGGTCGTCTTTCTAGCCAACATGGTAGCAGTGACGGAAACGGCATTTTCCTCAAAAATAGGAGTGCCGGTAAACCCAAATGCAAAATATTTCTTAAAAGCCGTTGTGATGCGCCGGTGCATGTCACCAAATTGAGTCCGGTGGCATTCATCAAAAATCATAACCACTTTTTTGGAATATGCCGGATGGTTCTTATATTTCTTCACAAAATTGTCCAGCTTCTGAATCGTCGTGATGACAATTTTCGAAGCGTCGTTTTTGAGCGACTGATCCAAGGCCGTCGTCTTCGTCGTTTCAGAAACAAAATCCTCATCAGCTCCAGCACCGGAAAAACGCTTATACTCCTGGACGGTCTGGCTGTCCAGGTCATTCCGATCGACGATAAACAAGACCTTGTCAATCTCCGGCAGCTGGGTGACAAGCTGTGCAGCTTTGAAACTGGTCAGGGTCTTCCCAGACCCAGTCGTATGCCAAATATATCCGCCGCACTTTGCACCATAGTGGCCCATCCCCAACTCGTTTTTGACCTTGTTGATAATAGCCTCGCATGCCATGATCTGATAAGGCCGCAGGATACGCAGATTATCATCCGTATCCAGGACACAATATCTTGTCAGGATTGAGAGCAGCGTCCTCCGGGACATGAACGTCCTGGTAAAGTCCATCAGATCCTCAATAGCCCTGTTTTTGCCGTCCGCCCAGCGATTGGTCAGCTCAAAACCGGAATCCCTCTGCTGATTCACCAGCGCCCTGCGGACAGAATTGCCGTAATATCGGGTAAGCGTACCATTGGATATCACAAAGATCTGGACGAACTCATACAGCCCGCACCCGGACCAGAAGCTCTGTTCCTCATAACGGGAGATCTGCCGGTAGGCCTCTTCCAAATCCCGGCCACGCCGCTTCAATTCGCAGTGCAGGATCGGGATGCCATTAACCAACACCGTCACGTCGTACCGGTTGGATCTCTTGCCGGCAACGGCATACTGGTTCAAGACCTGCAGCTTATTGTGAAGCAAATCCTGCTTATCAATGAGCAACAGATTCTCCTCATGACCGTCGTCAAAAATAAAATTCTCCTTGGTCGTGCCATCCTGGATCACATGTGCCTTCTGAATCTTGGTCTTATTCATGAATCTGGCGTTGAAAAACCTGTCCCACTCCGAATCAGAAAACATGACAGCGTTCAGCTCCTGGATCTGCTTTCTCAGGTTCTGCAGCAGGCCGGGCTCATCATGTACGTCCAGATATTCATAGCCGTGCTCACGGACCAGCTTATTGATAAACGCCTGTTCCAGGTCTGCTTCAGTCTGAAACCCAACAGATCCTTTCTCAAGCGTATATTCTTTGACGACTGTCGTCCAGTCCGGCGTAGACAACACCTGCTTCATGTCACACATATTCACGCCGCCCCCTTTTTCGCGTCAAAATTTAACAACAAGTCCCTGCAATACTCATACTGCTTCCTGCGA
>CANQSU010000094.1 GCA_947626585.1 uncultured Oscillospiraceae bacterium | reverse complement strand
GCCGTGACCTGGACACGGAGGGCTTTCGAACGGCCAACGCTCCGGTCCTCGCGCGCCTCAAGTCCCACCCGGAGCTGAGCCACACGACCCTGGGCACGGCGGCACGGATGAACGAAGCCTGCGCCCTGGCCGAGGCGGGCGACCTGAGCGGGGCCGCCGAGGTCCTGAAGCCCGTCCTCTACGACCCGGCGCTCCAAACCCGGCGCGGCCTTCGGCTCTACGCCTACGCCAGAGCCCTCCTCCACATGACCCGTCTCCTATACGGCCTGGACCGCCCCGAGGACGCGGACAGATGCGTTCAGGAGCTGCAAAAGCTCCGCGACGGCCTCACGGAAAAGGACGCCGTGAGACTCCGCAAGCTGCTCAACACCCTCACCCTCCGCGCCACCGCCGCCCGCGCGATGCATGAGGGCAGGGGGGAGGAGGCCCTGCGGCTCCTGCGCGAAAGCGAAAACGAGGAGGATCAACCCCTCGAAAAGCTCCGCCTTGTCTGCTGTACGGCCTACGCCCATTCCCTCTCCGGCGACGCGCGGCGCGGCAAAGCCGCCCTTGACGGTCTGGGTTCGGATGCGCAAAGCCTCTACGCCCCCACCGAGACCCGCCGCCGCTGCGGCTGGGGTGAGTGAGGAGCTGTCACAGCTCCGATCATGCCCGTACAGGCCGGACACCCGGCCGGCCCGCCTCCCAAATTCCCACACCCGCCCCGCCAAAACGGTCCGCGTCTTCGCCGTACACTTGTACGGCGAAAGCCTTTTTCGGAGGTGGCGCGTCGATTTTCAGCGCCATATCATCCAACGTTCGGTCGAGCGTGTCTCGGCCCCCACAGGGGGGTGGACGAGGGCTGCTGACATCAACTGCCCGCTGTCACCCCCTCTCCGCTCCCGCGCCTGACACGATAAATCCTCGCCCCTCGGTCAAAGCTTTTCAAGAGTGATCAGTATGAAAATCGCAAAACCACTTGTAAACGCTGTTAATTTAATGTATAATAAAACTGGATGAATTTCTCTTTTGCAATTCTATGACATGAACGATCCGGCGCTTTTGAATGGGGGACATTATGGCGGCCCAACCGATCAAAAACATCATATTCGACTTTGGCGGCGTGGTGGTAAACTATGACCCGCGCGGGTATCTTGAGAGCCTGTTCCCCGACGCGGGAACCGTCGAATATATCATGGAGCATCTTTTTGAAAGCGAATACTGGCGGCTCTTCGACCAGGACAGGGCCGACAGGGCCGCGTGCAACGCCGTCATTCTGAAAAAGGCCCGGGAGGACGGCTTCGGCCCCCAGATGGAGTTGGTGCAGGCCCGATGGACGGAGCATATGTGGACGAAGGACGACACCGTGGAGCTTGTAAAGGAGCTGAGAAACGGGGGCTTCAACGTCTATTATCTCACCAACATGCCAAAGGACCTCTGGCCGGAGTTCGTGGGCCGGGGACTTCGCGACCTGTTTCTGGGCGGCGTGGCCTCCTTTGAGATCCACATGACGAAGCCCGACCGGCGCGTCTATGAGACGCTCTTTGCCCGGACGGGCATCGACCCGGCCGAAAGCGTCTTTCTGGACGACATGGAGCGCAACATACGGGGCGCGGAGGCCGTGGGCCTCCGGGGCATACGGTATCGCGACGCCGGGGCCGCCAGGGCGGAGCTTGCGAGGCTGGGGGTGCGGGTCGATGGATGAGACGGTCATCACCAGCCGTGGGAACGGGCGCCTGCGCCACCTGAGGGAGCTGGGCGCGTCCTCCGACTACCGGAGGGAGCGGAGGGAATACCTGTGCGACGGGATGAAGCTTTTGGAGGAGGCCGTCAGGTGGGGCGCTGACATTCATGAGGTCCTCACCTGTGAGCCTCTGCCCTTTGTCCTGCCGCCCTCGGCAAGGCTCCTCCGGGCCGACCGGGAGCTGATCTCATACGCCTCGCCCCTCAGGACCGCCCAGACCGTCCTCTTCTCCGTGGGTATGCCCGGGAGGGAGGAGAAGGTCGACATGAAAGGCGCGGTCATCCTGGAAAATCTTCAGGACCCCGGCAACGTGGGGACGGTCCTGCGCGCCGCCAACGCCTTCGGCGTCCCCACGGTGATCCTCACCGGCGGCTGCGCCGACCTCTATAACCCCAAGACCGTCCGGGCCTCCATGGGCGCGGTTTTCCGCCAGAGGGCCGTGTCACTGCCGCTTTCCGCTCTCTCGGAGCTTTCCGTGGACACCCCCATCTACGGCGCGGCCCTGCACCGGGACTCCGTCGATATCCGCCGGCTCCGGCTTGACGGCGCCGCCGTGGCCGTGGGCAACGAGGGGTCCGGCCTTTCGGACGGGCTCCTTTCCCTCTGCGCCGGCACCGTCCTGATCCCCATGACGCCCCAATGCGAATCCCTCAACGCCGCCGTGGCGGCGTCGATCATCATGTGGGAGATGGGCAGGCGCGCCCTGTAGGGGCGTCTCTCCCGGCGGACCGCCTTTTTCACCCGCAGACAGAAACGGAGGTGGACATAATGGCCGAGCTGAAATACTGGCTGTGGCTCTCCACCCGGGGCGCCCAGCGCCGGGACGCCCTGGCGCTCCTGGACCACTTCGGCTCGCCGGACGAGATCTATTTCGCCAACGACGCGGATTACGGCCGCGTCCTGGAGTCCGGCTTCGAGCCGTTCACCGACAAGTCCATGGCGGAGCCCCGGCGCATCCTGCGCATATGCGAGGAGGAGGGCTTTGACCTTCTCACCCTCCACGACTCCCGGTACCCCGAGCGGCTCAAAAACATCTTCGACCCGCCCCTCGTCCTCTATGTGAAGGGCCGTCTGCCAAATCTGGACGAGGAGCCGGTCATCGCCATGGTGGGCACCCGGGGCTGTACGCCCTACGGCGTGGTGACGGCTGAGAAGCTTGGTTACGAGACGGCCAGATGCGGCGGCGTCGTCGCCACCGGCCTTGCCCGGGGCATCGACTCTGCCGCCGCGCGCGGGGCCCTGAGGGCCGGCGGAAGGGTCGTCGGCGTCCTGGGCTGCGGCGTGGACGTGGTCTATCCCAGGTCCAACGGGACGCTCTTTGAGGACGTGGCCGCCGCCGGGGCGCTGATCAGCGAGTTCCCTCCGGGGACGCCGCCCCTCAGCCGCAATTTTCCGATCCGCAACCGGGTCCTCTCCGGTATCTCCGTGGGCGTGGTCCTCATCGAAGCCCCGGAGCGCTCCGGCGCTCTGATCACCGCCTCCCTGGCCCTGGAGCAGGGGAGGGACGTGTTCGCCGTCCCCGGCAACATCGACGCGCCCTCCTGCCGGGGCTCCAACGCCCTTTTGAAGGAGGGGGCCAACCCCGCCATGAGCGGCTGGGACATCATGAGCCTCTACGCCGCCCTCTTCCCCGACCGGGTGACTGATCCCTCCGGCGTCAGCTTCCGGGAGCTGGACCCCGAGCAGGCCGAAAGGATCGTCTCCGGCGAGCTTGCGGAGAGTAAAAACCGCCGCCCCCGCCGCCGGCGCCCGGAACCGGAGGGACCGGAGAAAAAGCCCGGCCGGACCCGGGAGTCGACAAAAAAAGGCATTGACAACGCCCCGGACCCGGGGTATATTGACATAATGGTGGATCCCGGGACCCTGACGCTGGACGAGCGCGCGGTCCTGGACTCCATGAAGGGCCGGACGCACCTGGACGAGATCATCGTCTCGTCAAAGCTCCCGCCCCAGGCGGTCATGGCCGCCCTCACCATGCTTGAGATCGCCGGCGCCGTCACACGGGAGCCGGGAAAGTATTTCGTTCCGCACTTTACGTATAAAACATGACCGCAATTTCTATAAAGGCAAGGTATCTTAAATGGCAAACGCGAAAAATCTTGTGATCGTCGAGTCTCCCGCCAAGGCGAAGACCATCGGGAAATATTTAGGGCCGGACTACCGGGTCACGGCCTCCATGGGACACCTGCGGGATCTGCCCAAGTCCACCATGGGCGTGGATATCGAGGGCGGCTTCATTCCCGACTACCAGCCCGTCAAGGGCCGGGAGGACACCATCCGTGAGCTTCAGAAGGAGGCGAGGACCGCCAGCCGCGTGTACCTGGCCACCGACCCGGACCGGGAGGGCGAGGCCATTTCCTGGCACCTGAAGGAGCTTCTCGGCATCCCGGATGACGAGGTTTACCGTGTCACCTTCAACGAGATCACAAAGCGCGTGGTCTCCGAGGGCATCCGTCACCCCCGTCCCATCGACCAGGACCTGGTGGACGCCCAGCAGGCGCGCCGGATCCTGGACCGCATCGTGGGCTATAAGCTCTCGCCGCTCCTGTGGACCAAGCTGCGCTACGGCCTGTCCGCCGGCCGCGTCCAGTCCGTGGCCACGAGGCTCGTGGTGGACCGGGAGGAGGAGATACGCTCCTTCGTGCCCCAGGAGTATTGGAACCTGGACGCCCGCCTCTCCCATCAGGGCGGTCCGGCCTTCAACGCCAGGTACTTCGGCCGCGGCGGCAAAAAGGCCGAGCTTCACACCGCCGGGGACGTGGAGGCGGTGGAGAGCGACGTGAGGAACGCCCCCTTCCTGGTCTCGGAGGTGAAGCGCAAGGACGCCAAGCGCTCTCCCGCGCCCCCGTTCATCACCTCCACCCTGCAGCAGGAGGCCAGCCGCAAGCTGGGCATGACCCCCCGGCGCACCATGTCCGTGGCCCAGCAGCTCTACGAGGGCGTGGAGCTGGAGGGCGAGGGCGCGGTGGGTCTTATCACCTACATGCGTACCGACTCCCTGCGCCTTTCCGAGGACGCCCTCAGCTCCGCCGCGGGGCTTATCCGGTCCCGCTACGGCGAGCAGTATTACGCCGGCTCCCCCCGGCGCTTCAGGAACAAAAATTCCGCTCAGGACGCCCACGAGGCCATCCGGCCCTCGTCCCCCGAGCTGACCCCCGAGCGGGTAAAGGGAAGCCTTCAGTCCGACCAGTACCGGCTCTACCGGCTCATCTGGAACCGCTTCATTGCCAGCCAGATGGCCTCCGCCGTCTACGACAGCGTGACCATGGACTTTCAGAGCGCGGGGCACGTTTTCCGCTCCTCCTGCCAGTCCCTGAAATTCGCCGGCTTCACCGCCGTCTACGAGGAGGGCCGGGACGAGGAGTCCGATGTGCGGGAGGTGCCGCTCCCCGCCCTGGAGGTGGGGACCGAAGTGAAGCTCCTGGAGCTTCTGCGGGAGCAGAAGTTCACCCAGCCCCCGGCCCGGTACACCGAGGCCACCCTCATACGCGAGATGGAGGAGACCGGCATCGGCCGCCCCTCCACCTACGCCCCCACCGTCTCCACCATCCTTGACCGGGAGTACGTGGTCAAGGACGGCAAGAGCCTCAAGCCCACCCCCCTGGGGGAGGTGGTGACGAAGCTCATGAAGGAGCGTTTCGCGGATATCGTCTCCCCCGGCTTCACCGCCAACATGGAGGCCACCCTGGACAGCGTGGAAAAGGGCGAAAAGCCTTGGAAGCAGGTGCTGGGCGACTTCTACGGCGGCTTCTCCAGGAGCCTTGCCGAGGCCGAAACAGCCCTCGCGGGGGAGAGGATCAAGATCCCCGACGAGGAGACGGACGAGATCTGCCCCAACTGCGGCAGAAAGCTGGTGGTCAAGAACGGCCGCTACGGCCGCTTTCTGGCCTGCCCCGGCTACCCCGAGTGTTCCTTCACAAAGCCCATCGTCATCGAGATGCCGGGCCGCTGCCCCAACTGCGGCTCCCGGATCCTGAAGCGTACCAGCAGGAACGGCTACACCTACTACGCCTGCGAGCGCCGGGAGTGCGGCTTTATGACCTGGGACGTGCCCACCAAGGACAACTGCCCCGAGTGCGGCCACACCCTCTTCAAGAAAAGCGGCAGGGGCTTCCAGAAGTCCTTCTGCGTCAACGAGAAATGCTCCCGCTTCGTCCCCGAGGACAAGCGCGGCTACAAGCGCAAGACCAAGACCGACGAGGCCGCCCCGGAGGCAGATGGAACGGAGCCCGAAAAGACCTCCGCGAAAAAGCCCGCCGCCAAAAAGACCGCGTCTGCCAGATCCTCCGCCGCCAAAAAGACCTCCGCCGCCAAAAAGTCCGCATCGGCGAAAAAGACCGCCGGAGCCGCCAAAAAGACCGCTTCCACCAAAAAGACCGCCTCCAAAAAGACGGCGGAGGAGGCCGAATGAGCCGCGTCACCGTCGTCGGGGCGGGGCTGGCCGGCTCCGAATGTGCCTGGCAGCTGGCGAAGCGGGGGATAGAGGTCACGCTTTTTGAGATGAAGCCCAAAAAGCGCTCGCCCGCCCACACCTCCGACACCTTTGCCGAGCTTGTCTGCTCAAACTCCTTAAGGTCCGACGAGCTTACCAACGCCGTGGGCCTTCTGAAGGAGGAGCTGCGCCGGCTGGGCTCCCTCATCATGGACTGCGCCGATTCCCACCGGGTCCCCGCCGGGGGCGCCCTGGCCGTGGACCGGAAGGGCTTCTCCGAAGCCGTCACCGGGAGGTTGAAAAGCCACCCCAACATCACCGTCGTCAACGAGGAGGTCACCGCGATCCCGGAGGGCCGCGTGGTCATTGCCACCGGCCCCCTCACCGAGGGCGCCATGGCGGCGGAGATCGAAAAGCTCTGCCCGGGATCGGACCTCCACTTCTTTGACGCCGTGGCCCCCATCGTCACCCTGGAGAGCGTGGACATGGACTCCGCCTGGTTCGCCTCCCGCTACGACAAGGGCACGGCGGATTATGTAAATTGCCCCCTGGAAAAAGACGAGTACGCCGCTTTCGTTGCCGAGCTTCAGCGGGCCGAGGAGGCTCCCTTGCACGGCTTTGAGGACTCGGCCGTGTTCGAGGGGTGTATGCCCGTGGAGGTCATGGCCCGCAGGGGCGTCGACACTCTCCGCTACGGCCCCCTGAAGCCCGTGGGCCTGAGGGATCCGAAAACGGGGCGGGAGCCCTACGCCGTTGTCCAGCTTCGGATGGACAACGCCGAGGGGACGCTTTACAATATGGTGGGCTTTCAGACTCATCTCAGGTTCCCGGAGCAGCGCCGGGTGTTCTCCATGATCCCGGCTTTGAAAAACGCCGAGTTTGTCCGCTGCGGCGTCATGCACCGCAACACCTACCTTGACTCCCCAAAGCTCCTGGACCGGTACTACCGCCTCCGGTCCGACCCGCGTATCTCCTTCGCCGGCCAGATGACCGGCGTGGAGGGCTACATCGAGTCCGCCGCCTCCGGTATGCTGGTGGGCATCGAGACGGCCAGGGAGCTTCTGGGACAGGCCCCCGTGGATTTTCCCCGGGAGACGGCCATCGGCGCGCTGGCGCTCTACATCTCCTCCGGATCCGTGGGCGATTTCCAGCCCATGAACATAAACTTCGGCCTCATCGCGCCTTTGGGCTGCCGGGTCAAGGGCAAGCGCAACAAAAATGCCGCCGTCTCCCGGAGAAGCCTTGAGATCATCGCGGACCTCACCCCGTAACGGCCGGACGCCCGGCCGGCCCGTCCCCCGGCCCCCCGCGTATCTTATGAAGAGAGAAGGATCACATATGAAGATCATAGTCGACGCCATGGGCGGCGACAACGCGCCCCTTGAGATCGTCAGGGGGGCGCTGCTGGCCGCGAAGGATTTTGATGCCGAGATCATCCTGGTGGGCCGGGGGGAGGACATCCTCCGCGCCCTGGAGGAGCTGGGCGAGACGGACCTTCCCTCAAATGTCCAGATATCCAACGCCTCCCAGGTGGTGGACATGGAGGACGACCCGGCCACGGCGGTCACCAGGCTCAAGCCCGACTCCTCCATGAGCGTGGGCCTCCGAGCGCTGAGGGACGGCGCCGCCGACGCCATGGTGTCCGCCGGCTCTACCGGGGCGCTCCTCTCGGGTGCCACGCTGGTGGTGAAGCGCGTGCGCGGCATCCGCCGGGCATGCCTTGCCCCCATGCTCCCCACACCCTCCAACGGCGGTACGCTGATGGTGGACGTGGGCGCCAACGCCGAGTGTACGCCCGAGTACCTTCTGCAGTTCGCCTTCATGGGCAGCTTTTTCGTCCGATCCTGCAAGGGCGTGGAGGACCCCAGGGTGGGCCTTCTCAACATCGGCACGGAGGAGACTAAGGGCAGCGCCCTCTACAGGGAGACCCACAGGCTCTTAAAGGAGGCCGGGGAGCAGGGGCGCATCAACTTCGTGGGCAACGTGGAGGCCCGGGAGGTCATGAACGGCGTCTGCGACGTGCTGGTGGCCGACGGCTTCACCGGCAACGTGCTGCTGAAAGCCATCGAGGGCATGGGCATCTTCTTCATGGGAACCCTCAAGGGAATGTTCACAAAGAATTTCATGTCCAAAATGGCCTACCTGATCCTGAAAAAGGATCTGAAGAGCCTCAAAAAGCTGGTCTCCTCCGAGGAGGTGGGCGGCACGGCCCTTTTGGGCATCCAGCGGCCCGTCATCAAGGCCCATGGCTCGTCCAACGCCTACGCCATCCGCTCCGCCATCCGACAGGCCATCCAGGCCGCCCAAAGCGGCACGGCCGCGCTGATCGCGGAGAATATCGAGTACATGAAGGTCAAAGGACCGGAGACAGGAGCCGGAAATGGAGACGCTTGAAAAAAATATCGGCTATAGCTTTAAAGACCGGGGGCTCCTCACCAACGCCCTGACCCACAGCTCCTGGTCCAACGAAAACAAGTCCGGGCCCTGCAACGAGCGCCTTGAGTTCCTGGGCGACGCGGTGCTGGGCTTTGTGACGGCGGAATATCTCTATAACCGCTTCCCCGACCTTCCCGAGGGGAGGATGACCCGCCTGCGGGCGGAGCTTGTCTGCGAACACAGCCTGAGCCGGGCGGCGGAGAAGCTGGGGCTGGGAGAATATCTGCTCCTGGGCCGGGGGGAGGAGTCCACCGGCGGCAGGACCCGCCCGTCCATCAACGCCGACGCGGTGGAGGCGGTGATCGCCGCCATGTATCTGGACGGTGGTCTCGCGCCTGCGGCGGGCTTCATCCACAGATTCCTCCTGGACGAGTTCGAGGCGGGCAACGCCCACCCGGACCGGGACGCCAAAAGCGAGCTTCAGGAGCTTGTCCAGCGCAAGAGCGGACAGCTCCTCGAGTACCGCCACGTGGGCGAGTCCGGCCCCGACCACAGGAAGGTATTCGCCGTGGAGGTCTGGCTCAACGGAAAGCTCGTGGCCTCGGGCGAGGGGAGAAGCAAGAAGGACGCGGAGCAGCACGCGGCCCTCAAGGCCCTGGATGCCCTGTCATGACCCCCAGGAGACGCATCATCCCCGTATTCGTCCCGCACCTGGGCTGCCCCCACAGGTGCGTATTCTGCGACCAGCGGCGCATATCCGGGGAGCAGCGGCCCGCCGCCCCCGGGGACGTGGTCAAAGCCATAGAGGAGGGCCTTTCGCGCGGCAGTCCGGAAACGCCCCCCACGCTGGCCTTCTACGGCGGGAGCTTCACCGCCATACCGGTCGCGGAGCAGCGGGCCTTGCTCTCGGCGGCAAAGCCTTATTTCGATTCGGGAAGGATCGCGGATATCCGCCTGTCCACCCGGCCCGACGCCGTGGATGAAAGCATCCTGTCCATGCTCCGCCAATACGGCGTCCGCACGGTGGAGCTTGGCGTCCAGTCCATGGACGGGGAGGTCCTGCGCCTTTCCGAGCGGGGCCATACGGCGGAGCAGGCCGAAAAAGCCGCCAAAATGGTGAAGGCCGCCGGCTTTGAGCTTATTTTGCAGATGATGACCGGCCTCCCCGGCGACACGCCGGATAAGAGCCTGGAGACCGCCCGGAGCTTCGTGGCGCTCCGCCCCGACGGCGTGCGGATCTATCCCACCGTCGTCATCCGGGGCACGCCCCTCTACGACCTGTGGAGTTCGGGCGCTTACGCCGAACACACCGTGGAGGACGCGGTGGAGCTGTGTGCCGGGCTTTCGGAGCTGTTCGACGCCGCGAATATCCCCATCGTCCGCCTGGGCCTCAACCCCACGGACGACCTCTCCGGCGGCGGCGCCGCGGCCGGCGCCTATCACCCGGCCCTGGGGGAGCTGGTGCTGTCCCGAAGATACCTCCAGCGCGAACGCGCGCTCCTGTCGGAGGACGACCGGGGAAAAAACGTCCTTTTCGCCGTAAGACCCGGCAGAGTTTCCGCCGCCGCCGGCCAGAAGCGCGCGAATATCCTGGCCCTCAGGGAGGAGTACGGCGTCAGGACCGTAAAATTCCTCCAGCGCCCCATGCCCGATATCCAGGTTGAGCGTATTATATCATAAAGCTAAGCAAAAATCAAGTATAAAATTAAGTATTATTGATTCATACTACACAATAATCCTCAACGAGGGCGGGTCTTTGACCCGCCCTCGTCCTTTCACTTATCTTCATCGGGGGGAAAAAGATCGAGCCCGAATCTCTCTATGAGTTCCTTCCGGACCCGCTCGTCGAACGCGGCCAGATCGAAGTGAGAGGACAGGGGGTCCTTCTCCTCCAGTACCTCCAGAAAGACGGAGATAAGCTCGTCGTCCCAATTGTCCTCGTTCATATCGCGGATCGCGTCCAGAAACATGAAATTAACGATGCCCAGGTCGCTCGCTCTCAGTTCCCGCCGTAACGCGTCATAATCGTTGGACATGTTTCTCCCTCCATTCATGATATCATGACTCACTATATACTAACATATTTTATAATGATTGGCAATAGAGTTAATTATGTTTTAGCAAATATTGATATATAATCCTCTTATTGAATAGATAGGGGGGTATATCATGAATTATGGCGAGCTTCGTTTCAAAATAATGGACATTTTGAAAGAAAGAGGCATTTCCAAAAACCGTATATGCAAGGATCTTGATATTCCGCGTGCGAATTTCAATAGATACTGCCGCAATGACTTCCAGCGTGTAGACGCCCTGCTTGTCTGCAAGCTGTGTTCCTATCTGGATATCGGCGTGGGCGACCTGATCGAGTACAGACCCGCCGGAACGGATAACGAGTAAAGCCGCCCCCCAGCCTCCCCTTACGAGGAGGCCAATCCCCAGCCTCCCCTTCGTAAGGGGAGGTGGCCCCGCAGGGCCGGAGGGGTCGAGGGTCGGACAAGATCG
>CANQSU010000093.1 GCA_947626585.1 uncultured Oscillospiraceae bacterium | reverse complement strand
TACACCCCCTGTTGTACTTTTCATTCTACAACAGGGGGTGTCTTTTTTCACTGTCTGTTTCCCGGGGTGCGGTCCATGGTCCCCCGGCCTTTTATACTGTCAGTTCTGGTGATTCTGCTGGTTGTTGTTCTGCTGCTGATTGTTCTGCTGGTTGTTATTCTGCTGCTGGTTGTTGCGGTTATTGTTGTTCTGCTGGTTATTCCTGTTCTGGTTGTTGTTCATTTTTTTCACCTCCTGAGGTTAGTTTTATTATGGCCAAAAAAAGAGAGATTATACGTTGCAAAAAGTCAAAAGTTATGTTATACTTTCATCAACTGTGTATACGGAAGGATGGTCAACACATGTCAGGACATTCCAAATGGCATAACATACAGAAAACAAAGGGCGCGGCGGACGCCAAACGCGCCCAGGCCTTTACGAAGATCGCCCGCGAGATGATCGTGGCGGTGAAGGAGGGCGGCGGCTCAGCCGACCCGGCCAACAACTCCCGCCTTGCCACCGTTATCGCCAAGGCCAAGGCCGCCAACATGCCAAACGATAACATAAAGAGGACTCTTGAGAAGGCCGCGGGCAGCGCCGGCGGCGACAACTACGAGTCCGTCACCTACGAGGGCTACGGCCCCGAGGGCGTGGCCGTCATCGTGGACGCCATGACCGACAACCGCAACCGCACCGCCTCCGAGGTACGCCACCTCTTTGACAAGTACGGCGGAAACATGGGCGCCGCCGGGTGCGTCAGCTGGTCCTTTGAAAAGAAGGGCGTCATTGTCATCGACAACGAGGACGAGGACTATGACGAGGACACCGTCATGATGGACGCTTTGGAGGCCGGCGCCGAGGATATGAGCGCGGAGGGGGAAACCTTTGAGGTCACCACCGCCCCCGACGATTTCCCGGCGGTACTGGAGGCGTTAGAGGCAAAAAAATACGAATTCGTCTCCGCCCAGGTGGAGATGGTGCCCCAGAACTACGTGAAGCTCACGGACGAGGAGAACATCAGGAAGTTTGAAAAGATGCTGGAGTTGATGGACGACAACGACGACATCCAGAACGTCTGGCACAACTGGGACGAGGACTGAGACCGAATGGCACCATAATCTCGGCACGTCGATTTATTCAGAGGTTCCCTAATCACCATGCCGGTGGGACACCGGCATGGTGATTAGTATCATTATCATAATGAAAAAGAGGCCCTCGGGGCCTCTTTTTGTGGGTGACCGGACCTGTAAGCCGGGTTCTGTCGTGGACAGCCATTAATCTAATCCGGCGGTTGCCCGCCGGCTCAAGCCGTTTGGGGGACGGACGGGCCGCCCTTATGTCCCCGTAGTTGCTCCGGATAGAGTTTACAGCGGCAGCGTGTCTCCACGCGCCGGGTGAGCCCTTACCTCGCCTTTCCATCCTTACCTCGCCGTCGCTGAAGCCGCTTTACCTCGGACTCCCTTATGGTCGTCCTCAGGCGCGGGCTTCGCTCCTCCTCTCCCAACGAAATCACAGATTTCGTTGGGACCCCGAATTTGGGGGAGGCGGTATATTTCTGTTGCACTTGTCCGAGGGTCGCCCCTGGCGGGTGTTACCCGTTATCCTTGCCCTGTGGAGCCCGGACTTTCCTCACGCATGTTGCCATGCCCGCGGCTGTCCGGCCCGGTCACCGGGGAATATTTTAAATCATTCCGCTCCGTTTGTCAAACACAATTGCAAATTTGCGCGGACTGTAGTATAATGGGAATATCCATTTCTTCAGTGAGGTTTATTATGACACTTTCTCAATATACCGATTCTCTCCGGGGCAAACGCGTGACCGTCCTCGGCCTTGGCGTCAGCAACAGGCCGCTGGTGAGGCTGCTGATGGGCGCCGGCGTCGACCTGACGGTCCGTGACGCGGCAAGCCCCGACAAGCTGGGCGACATCGCCACGGAGCTTCTGGAGCATGGGTGCCGTGTCATCACCGGGGAGGATTACCTCAAGGACATCGACGCCGACGTGATCTTCCGCTCGCCCGGAGTCATGCCCCACGAGCCGGGGATCCTGGAGGCCGTCAAAAATGGCGCCGTCCTCACCAGCGAGATGGAGGCGTTTTTTGAGGTATGCCCCTGCGGGATCATCGCCGTGACGGGGTCGGACGGAAAAACCACCACCACAACGGTGATCTCCGAGATGCTGAAGGCCGACGGCAGAACGGTCCACGTGGGCGGCAACATCGGGACGCCCCTCCTTGACAGGGCGGACACCATGGGGCCGGAGGACGTGGCGGTGCTTGAGCTTTCGTCCTTCCAGCTGATGACCATGAAAAAGTCGCCGGACATGGCGCTGGTGACCAACGTTGCGCCCAATCACCTCGACAAGCACAGGGATATGGACGAATACGTAAACGCGAAGAAGAACATCTTCCAGAACCCGCCCCATCCCAAGGTCGTGGTCCTCAACGCCGACAACGACATTACCCGCTCTTTCGCCGCCTCGGCGGGGGAGGGCACGCGGTTTTTCTCCCGGCGCGATGTGGTGGAGAACGGCGCTTTCTGCGACGACGGCGCGATATACGCAAGCCTCAGCGGCAAGGCCGAGAAGATCATGGACGCCAAAGATATCTTTATCCCCGGCCAGCACAACGTGGAAAATTACCTGGGTGCTTTCGCCCTCCTCTACGGCCAGGTCAAAAACGAGTCCATGGTCAGCACCGCCAGGACCTTCCGGGGCGTGGAGCATCGGATCGAGCTGGTGCGGGAGCTGAGAGGCGTCAAATACTACAACGACTCCATCGCCTCAAGCCCGTCCCGGACCCGTGCCGGTCTCCGGTCCTTCGACCGAAAGGTCATTCTGATCGCCGGAGGCAAGGATAAGGGCGTGCCCTTCGACTCCCTGGGGGAGGATATCCGGGAGCATGTGAAGACGCTGGTACTCACCGGCCTCACCGCCGATAAGATAGGGAAAGCGGCGGTGGACGCGGGCTTCACCGGGCCGATCATCAAGAAGGACGACTTCAGGGACGCCGTCCTGGCCGCCGCCGCGGCGGCGGAGGAGGGGGACGTGGTGATCCTCTCGCCGGCCTGCACCTCCTTTGACCGGTTCAGGAACTTTGCCGAGCGGGGCAATTATTTCAAAGAGATCGTGATGGGGCTTGCGTGATGGATCCGATTTATGAGCTTTCAAGGAGGGCCGAGGCAGACTGCGCCCCGGTCTTCAAAAGAATAGACGGCGTGGCTGAGGATAACACCAAGAAGGTGCTGAGCGCCTTTCAGAAGCACCGGGTCTCCGCCCCCATGTTCTCCGGGACGACGGGCTACGGCTATGACGACATGGGCCGGGACACGCTGGAGCTTATCTGGGCGGATGTGTTCGGGGCGGAGAGCGCGCTGGTGCGACAGACCTTTGTCAACGGCACCCACGCCATCGCGGCGGCGCTGTACGCGGGACTCCGGCCCGGCGACACGCTCCTGGCCGCCACCGGGGCCCCCTACGACACATTGCAGAGCGTCATAGGCATCACCGGCGACTATCCGGGGAATATGAGGCAGTACGGTATCCGTTATGCCCAGGTGGACCTTCTGCCCGACGGGACGCCGGATCTGGAGGCCATCAGGAGGGCCGCGGCGGATCCCGCGGTCAAGGCGGTGGAGGTCCAACGCTCCTCCGGCTACGCCACCCGCCCGGCGCTGTCGGTTGACATAATAGGAGAGATTTGCCGGGAGGTACATTATGTTAACCCAAACGCCGCCGTCGTTGTTGACAATTGCTACGGGGAGTTTACAGAAACAAGGGAGCCCTGCGACGTTGGCGCGGACCTCTGCGCGGGGTCGCTGATCAAGAATCCCGGCGGGGGACTGGCGCCGACCGGAGGCTATGTGGCGGGGCGGCGCGAGCTGGTGGAGGCCGCCGCCATGCGCCTGACCGTACCCGGCATCGGCGGGGAGTGCGGCTGCTCGCCCTTCGGGTCCAGGCTGTTTTATCAGGGCCTTTTCATGGCGCCGCACGTGACGGCCCAGGCGCTGAAAACCGCCGTTTTCGCCGCGCGGATGACCGAGCTTATGGGCTATAAGTCACGACCCGCCTTTGACGCGCCCAGGAGCGACATCATCGAGTCCATAGATTTTGGAAAGCCGGAGCTTCTTGTTAAATTCTGCAAGGGGATCCAATTTGCCTCGCCGGTGGACTCCTATGTGACACCGGAGCCCTGGGACATGCCGGGATACGAGGACAAGGTCATTATGGCCGCCGGGACCTTCGTCCAGGGGGCGTCCATCGAGCTTTCCTGCGACGGGCCCATGCGGGAGCCGTACACGGCCTACATGCAGGGCGGGATCACCTACGAGGCCGGCAAGCTGGGCGTGCTGAGCGCCCTGGAGCGCCTTGTGAAGTGAGCCGGAATTTGTAAAAATCCATCCTTCCTCCGCATATACTCCACCGGGGGTGGGACTATGCGGAGGATGAGAAGGCTCCTATGGAGCCTGAAACGAAGGGGTGCCGGCATCGGGCTTGTGCTGATCGGCACGGGGGTGCTGATCGCGGGGCTGCTGACCACGGTGGAGCTGACGCCCACGGTCACGGAGCTGGCCCTGGCCACGGCCACGGACGATATCACCATCATCGTAAACGACGTGGTGGCGGAGATCCTCGACAGCGGCGGGCTGGACTATGAGAAGCTTGTTACCCTGGAGAGGAACGAACAGGGCGCCGTCACGACGCTGATCGCCAACTCCGCCAACATAAACGCGCTGAGATCCAGGGTCACCAACGCCGTGGTGGAGCGCTTCGCGGATTCCGACCTTACGCGCGTCTCCGTTCCACTGGGCAATCTCATCGGCGGTACGCTCCTTTCCGGCAAGGGACCCAGGATAAAGCTGGACATTCTCTCGGTGACCAATGTGGTGACAAGCTTTCGCAACGAGTTCACCTCCGCCGGGATCAACCAGACACGGCACAGGATCATCATGGACGTAGAGGTCTCCCTGGAGGTGCTTCTGGGGCCGGACAGCGGCACGGACTCGGTGCTGACCGAGGTCATCGTGGCGGAGACCGTGATCGTGGGCTCGGTGCCGGATACCTACGCGACGCTTCAACAGGAGGATATGCATGGAAGCGAAGGACAGGATAGAGGAACTTAGACGGCTTCTTGACGAGGCCGGCTACAAATATTACGTGCTGGACGCGCCGGATATCTCGGATCACGACTATGACATGATGCTCCGGGAGCTTGAGACGCTGGAGGCGCGGCACCCCGAACTTGTGACGCCCGAGTCTCCCACCCAGCGGGTAGGCGGCAGGGCGGTGGAGGCCTTTGCCGAGGTGGTCCACGAGGCTCCGCTGGAGAGCCTGCAGGACGTTTTCTCCTTTGACGAGCTGGAGGCCTTTGAACAGAGAGTTACGGAGGCCGTTGGGAAGACGGAGTTTGACGTGGAGCCCAAGATAGACGGCCTTTCCGTGGCGCTGAGATATGAAAACGGCGTCTTTGTCCAGGGGGCGACCCGGGGCAACGGGACGGTGGGGGAGGACGTGACCGAAAATCTCCGCACCGTGCGCTCCCTGCCGCTGCGGCTGGAGGGCGCGCCCGAGCATCTGGTGGTCAGGGGCGAGGTGTACATGTCCAAGAAGGTCTTTCGGGCCCTGAACGCCGAGCGAGAGAGGGACGAGAAGCCGCTGTTCGCCAATCCCAGGAACGCGGCGGCGGGATCCCTAAGGCAGCTGGACCCGAAAATTGCCGCCGAGCGCCGGCTGGATATCATCTGCTTCAACATCCAGGCGGTGACGGGGAGGAGCTTTGACAAGCACTCCGAGACACTGGAATATTTGAGATCCCTGCGCTTTCCCACGGTGCCGCACAGGGAATTCGGGTCCGTAAGGGAGTGCTGGGAAAGGATCCGGGAGATCGGGAATGACCGGGACCAGTTCGATTTTGACATCGACGGGGCCGTCATCAAGGTGAACAGCCTTGCGCGGCGCGCACAGCTGGGCAGCACCGCCAAGGCCCCCCGGTGGGCCGTGGCCTTCAAATATCCGCCGGAAAAGAAGGAGACCCGGGTCACCGATATCGTCATTCAGGTGGGCCGCACGGGCGTTCTGACGCCCAAGGCGATCCTGGAGCCGGTGAGGCTTGCCGGGACCACGGTGACCAACGCCACGCTCCACAACCAGGACTTCATCGCCGAGCGGGATATCCGCGTGGGGGACACGGTGCTGGTCCAGAAGGCGGGGGAGATCATTCCCGAGGTGCTGAGCGTAAACCTTGCGAAGCGTCCCGCCGGTTCGGCGCCCTATGAGTTCCCGAAGGTCTGTCCCGAGTGCGGCGCGCCCGTAGTCCGGGACGAGGGCGGCGCGGCGATCCGGTGCCAGGGCGCCGAGTGCCCGGCCCAGAGGCTCCGGCACATCGTCCATTTCGCCTCCCGGGCCGGGATGGACATCGAGGGGCTTGGGACCGCCGTGGCGCAGCTGCTCATCGACAACGGGCTGATCAAGTCGGCCGGGGATATTTACTTCCTGTCGGCTGGGAATATCGCGGCGCTCCCCGGCATGGGGCGCAAATCCGCGGATAATCTCATCGCCGCCATTGAGGCGTCCAAATCGGGGGGGCTGGCGAAGCTCCTCGGGGCTCTGGGCATCCCCCAGGTGGGACAGGCCGCCGCCAAGGTGCTGGCCAGGCGTTTCGGCACCATGGAGGCGCTGGAGAACGCCACGGTGGAGGAGCTTACGGAGACGGAGGACGTGGGACCCGTCACGGCCCGGAATATCCGCTCCTGGCTGGACTCCGGCCAGGCCCTGCACCTTTTGGGGCTTCTCAAAAAGGCCGGGGTGGACATGACCTTCACCGACGAGGCGGGCGACCGGCGGTTTGCCGGAAAGGTTTTTGTCCTCACCGGGACCCTCTCAAAATACACCAGAGACGAGGCAAGCGGGATCATTGAGAGATTGGGCGGCAAGACGTCCTCCTCGGTCTCAAAGAAAACAAGCTGTGTCCTTGCGGGCGAGAACGCCGGAAGCAAGCTGACAAAGGCCCAGAGCCTGGGCATTACGGTCATTTCCGAGGACGAGTTTGAGGAGATGATCAAATAAACGGACAGCGGTACAGGCCATTTCGCGTTATTTTTTGAGGTATACCTATGAACAAAAAAACATTTCTTTCCCTTCTGCTTTCCCTCGCGGTCGCTTTCACCGTGACGGCTCCCGCTTCGGCCGCCGACGCGGAGCCGACGCCCACGGGGACGCCGGTCTATGAGAACAGGTCGGAGATCACCGAGGGCTTATATTACGACAATACCATCCTCACCAAATCAAACGGAAAACGGGCGGAGACCTTCTCCCTGGAGACCACGGCGGGCGGGCCGGTCTATCCCATCGTCTTTGTGGGCGACGTGATCGACTCCTATCTGACCATAAGCGAGGCCATCGAGAGCGCCCGGGAACAGGGGCTCAACGTCCTTGGCGGGATCAACGCCGACTTCTTCTACAGCTCCAGAAGCCTTCCGTTGGGGGGCGTCATCGGGGAGGGACGCTATCTCACCAACGTCGGGGAGGAGAACCTGCTGGCCTTTGACGGCGACGGCGCCTTTTTCTCGCCTCACCCGGCGGTGACCATGACCCTCGAAAACCAGGGCGGCGGGGAAAACGCCAACGCCGGGAAGTCGGTGACGGTGGACCAGCTCAACCGGGTCCGTATGGCCGACAGCGGCATATTTCTGTACGACATCAACTATAACGGCGGCTCCACCGGTACGAATCTGGACGGCTGGGGCGTCGTATTCAGAATACTTGATGGCGAGCTGACAGTATCCTGCCAGATGGATCTCGTGGTCGAGGAGGTGATCCCCTCCGGAAGGAACTTCACCCTGGACGAGGACCACATGGTCCTGACAGCACAGGCCAACAGCGCTTTTCCCACGGCGTATGAGAGCTTCAGCGTCGGGGACCGGGTGACGCTCAGGACGGTCTGCTCCGACCAGCGCCTTGTGGGCGCCAAGTGGGCCACCGGGTGCGGCGACCTGCTGGCCGTGGACGGGAAGCTCACAGACAAGGACGGCTGGGATCAGGCGCTGACCGCCGTCCACCCCAGAACGGCGTTGGGGATCAAGCCCGACGGCTCCGTCATCGCTTACGTGGTGGACGGCCGGCAAAGCTCCTACTCCAACGGCGCGCTTTTGGAGAACATCGCCTCCGATCTTCTGGCCCGTGGCTGCGATTTGGTGGTCAATCTTGATGGCGGAGGCTCCTCCGTTATGAGCGTGAGACTCCCGGGACAGGAGGCCCCAACCGTCGTGAACCGCCCCTCATCGGGGAATCCGCGAAGATGCTCCACCTACATACTGTTCGTCTCCGACGCCAAGCCCGACGGCCGTCCCGAAAATCTCCATATCAGGGAGGACGGGGCCTATATCCTTGAGGGCGCGTCCATGCCGCTGACACTCGCCGCCACCGATGCCGCCGGGTGCCCGGCGGAGCTTCCCGGAGACGCGCAGATCACCTGCGCCAACGGGACCTTTGAGGACGGGATCTACACCGCCGCTGAGGCGGGAGTTGACACGGTTACGATCTACTCGCCCTCCACCGGCGCTTCGGGACAGGGGACCATACATGTCACGGACAAAGTGGACACGTTCACCGTGACCGATTCGGCCACCGGGCGCGCTCCCGTTCTCACAGGGCTTGGGGACGGAGCCGTGATCGGTCTTGATCTGGCCGCCACGCGCCATTTAAGGCCCGTCACGGTGGATCCCACTCTGGCTGAGTACGAACTCACCGAGGGGATGGGAGAGGTCACAGACGGCGTTTTGACGCTGATAAGGGCAGGCAAATATGAGGGGACGCTCACCGTCAGCATCGGGGGACGGTCAACGACCCTGCCGATAAGCTTCGACATCCCCAAAGGCTTTTCCGACACGAACGGCCACTGGGCGGAGAAAAGCATCGCCATTCTTCATGAGAACGGCGTCGTTGACGGGGTGGGTGACGACCGGTTTGAACCCGAGGAGCTGATGACGAGGGCCGCGTTTGTCACCATGCTTTGGAATCTCATGGACAAGCCCGGGACGGACATTCCCTGCACCTATGAGGACGTCCCGCAAAACGCCTGGTTTTATCCGCAGGTGGCCTGGTCCCAGGCGATCGGGCTGACAAACGGCACCGGGGACAAAACATTTGATCCCAACGGCAAGCTCACCCGGGAGCAGGGGTTCACCATTCTGTACCGTCTCCTGCATGACCTTCTTCGCCGGGAGCTTCCCGCGCCGGACGCCTCCGCCCTGAAGGACTTCCACGACGCCTCGAAGGTGTCGGATTTTGCTCTTGACGCGGTGCGGAGCCTCTCGGCTTACGGGCTTATCCAAGGGACCAACGGAATGCTCATGCCGGGGGATATTATGACAAGGGCTCAGATGGCGGCTCTCCTTGTGAGGACGTTTTATTGAGACAAAACCTCTGTTCAAAAACAGTATTTATTTAACACATACACATAAGGAGGAGCAAATATGGCTGTACACGTAGTCAACGAGGCCCGCAGATGCCTGCACTGCAAGAATCCCATGTGCCGCACGGGGTGCCCCATAAACACCAACATACCGGAGATGATCGCGCTTTTCAAGAACGGCCGCAAGAAAGAGGCCGGGGATATGCTCTTTGAGAACAACCCGCTCTCCGTTTTCTGCTCACTGGTGTGCAACCATGAAAACCAGTGCGAGGGCCACTGCGTCCTGGGACGCAAGGGCGCGCCGGTCCAGATCTCCAGTATCGAGAACTACATATCCGACGCCTACCTTGACGACCCGGAACTCAAGCGGGAGCCGCGCGTGGGGCAAAGGGTGGCCATCATCGGCTCTGGCCCCGCGGGCCTGACCATCGCGGTCAAGCTGGCCCAGAAGGGCTATGATATCACCATTTTCGAGAGCAAATACAAGATCGGCGGCGTACTCCGCTACGGTATCCCCGATTTCCGCCTGCCCAAGACGGTGATCGATCGGTATAAGAAGCAGCTTCTGCGCCTGGGCATCAAGATCCGGCCCAACACCGCCATCGGCCTGGCGCTGACCGTCGACGACCTTCAGCGGGACGGCTACGAGGCCATCTTCATCGGCACTGGCGTGTGGAAGGCCAACAAGCTCAACGTCCCCGGCGAGAGTCTGGGACACGTCTACTACGCCATCGACTACCTGGTGGACCCGGATGTGTTCATCGTGGGCGAGACGCTTGTGGTCATCGGAGCCGGAAACTCCGCCATGGACGTGGCGCGCACGGCCCTCCGGAAGGGCGCACGGCATGTCCACGTATTCTGCCGCGAGCCCGGAGCCGCGGCAAGCCAGCGGGAGCTTGACTACGCCATCGCCGACGGCGTGGACATGATGTACGGCATCGAGACCGTGGAGATCCGCGACGAGGGCGTCGTCTTTAAACAGCGCTCCTTTGACGAGGAGGGCAATGTCACCGCCGTCTCCGACCCCATGCTGTTCCCCTGCGACAACGTGATCGTCGCCATATCCCAGGGCGCCCAGAGCCGCATCGTCAACACCACCAAGGGCCTCAACATGAATGAACGCGGCCTTTTGGCCACCGATGAGCATGGCCGCACCACCCGCGAGGGCATCTTTGCCGCCGGCGACGTGTCCCTGGGCGCTAAAACGGTGGTCGAGGCTGCCAGAAGCGCCAAGATCGTGGCCGACGAGATGGACCGCTACCTCACCGAGCGGCGCCGGAACCGTGTTGAGAAGGAGCCTGACAACATCCCCGTGGTCAACCGCGCGGAGGAGTGAACCTGCCATACAGTGCTGCCCCGAAGCAAAAGCTTCGGGGCATTTTCATTTATACCATTAAATTGGCGTATTACTTGTCGAAGGACGGGTTCATATAGTAGACATTCTTCTGGTCCAGCTTTTCCAGGGTGTTGCCAAGGGCCTCGCCGAAGCGCTGGAAGTGGACCACCTCGCGCTGGCGGAGGAACTTCATCACGTTGTTCACATCCGGGTCGTCGCTGAGTCTGAGGATGTTGTCATAGGTGGTGCGGGCCTTCTGCTCCGCGCCCATGTCCTCGGTGAGATCGGTGATGGTGTCGCCCTTGACGCCGATGGTGGCGGCTGTCCAGGGGGTACCGGAGGCGAACTGGGGATAGACGCCGGCGGTGTGGTCCACAAAGTAGGTGTCGAAGCCGGCCTTTTTGATCTCCTCCGGGGTCATGTCGCGGGTCAGCTGGTGGATGATGGA
>CANQSU010000092.1 GCA_947626585.1 uncultured Oscillospiraceae bacterium | reverse complement strand
GGAGCTGCTCATCCACAAGGCCAATGTGGAGCGTATCCTGGGCCTGGACGAACAGGACAAAGAGAAAGTCCGAGCGCGGGAGCGCGAGGACAGATAGCGCCGGCAGGCGCGCAGCCGCGGATGTAATCCGCGTTCAAAGGGGCTTGGGGGCGAGAGCCACCAACAAGCAAAACGGGAGGTTTCCGGTCAGCCGGAAATCTCCCGTTTTTCGCATTTGTAGCACAAATGCATTGCTTGCAAACTCTTTCGCACCCTCTTCCAGCGGGATCAACCAGCGGATTTTGCAGCCCGACATTTCGTAAAAGTCACTATCCTTTCGTGAAAATCAATACCACTTGCCGAAAAGTGTGATATAATAACTATGTATAGCCAAAGACGAATCATAGCCGTAATATTACGGCTATGCGCGTATATACGCGCATAATCCCTTTTGTAAAACTTTTCGGAGGTACGTTTAGTGCGGATCGCTGTTTGTGACGACGACCGGCACGATCAGGAGCAGGTCCTTCAAGTCCTGCGGAACGTGGACCCGGACGCGAAGGCGGAGTGCTTTTTCAGCGGCGCTTCTCTTTTGGAGGCGGCGAAACAGGCACCCCCTTTTGACATCATATTTTTAGACATCTATATGCCCGGCGAGAGTGGCATTGAGATAGCCAAAACCATACGGGGGATTTCCCCACGGACGGGCCTTGTGTTTGTGACCAGCAGCGAAGACCACGCCCTGGCCGCCTTTTCCGTCTATGCCCTGCATTACCTGGTGAAGCCCGTGACAGCGGAGGGAATGGCCGAGGCGTTCCAGCGGCTGCGGGCGCTGCGCCCGGAGCTGCGGGAGTCCATCACGTTCACCGTGGGACGCATCCCGCAGAAAATCTATCTGGATGAGATATGCGCCGTCTCCAGCGACAACCACGCCGTGGAGATCGCGCTGGCCAACGGGCAGCGGATCAGGGCCTGGATGACGCTGGGCGAGTTGGAGCAGAAGCTGGGCCGGAAATTTCTCAAAGTCAACCGGGGCGTCATCGTCAATATGGACTTTATCGCGGAGATGCGTACAAATCTCTGTGCCCTCAAAAACGGCATGGAGTTTTCACTGGCAATACGGGAACGCGGAGCCATCTGCGCGGCCTATCAGGACTATCTGATGGACCAGATGGCCCGCGAGAAGGAGGCGGGTGAGTGAGCTTTTACCTGAGCAACGCCTTGGGCTTTTTCATTCAGCTCATGCCCTGCGCGGTCCTGATTTTCCTGCCCTTCCCGGAGGAAACCATCCGGGTCCCGAAAAAGCGCGTCCTGACCGGGACCGTTCTGGTGGCGGGCGTTCTGGCGGCTCTGTTCCCGCTGGTACTCAGAACGGCGGGGCTGGAGATGCTGGGGGACCTTCTCATGCTCCTGGCCGCCGTTCTCACGCTGGCCGCCGCCGTCTGGCTGGTGGAGGAACCGCCCTTGAAAAAGCTGTTGGTGTTTTTCGTGGTGCTGTTCCATGCAGTGACCCAATTTTGGATGGTCAACACGGTTTGGCTGTTCCTGCCGGAGCGGTTGTTCATGGATCGGGCCGTCTATGGCCCCTACCCGCCCATGACCACGGTGCTGTACGCCGTCTGCGCGGCGGTGACGTTGCCGGTGGTACTGCGGTGTGTGATCCGGCCCTTGGGGAACTTCCTCCGGGAAATGGAGCCGGGAGAAATGCGCCGGGAATTTGCGGCTGCCATCCTCTCCACCACGGCCTTTGTTGTGGCCATGATGTACGTTTACAACTACGGCTATAACCGCCAATTCTACCATGTCACCGTGCTTTTGGAGCTTCTGCTGCTGTTGGAACAGCTCCTGCTCTACTGGTTCCTGTTCCAGGAATCTCTCAGGCGCAAGCGGGACAGCGAGAAGCAGCGCGCCCTGGAGGTCCAAAAGCTCCAGTACGATAAAATCAGCCGGGAGATGGAGAACACCCGCCGTCTGCGCCACGACCTGCGCCACCATATGAATGTGCTGGGCGCCCTGAACGCCCAGGGCAGGCAGGCGGAAGTCACCGCGTACCTGAAGGAATACGGCGCGGTGGTGGAACGGTTGGACCGGCTGAAATTCAGCGGCTATCCCGTGGTGGACGGTGTGCTGGGCTACTATCTCGCCCAGGCGGAGGACCTGTCCGCCAAGGTGGAGTACGATGTGGCCCTGGACAGCGACAGCGGCGTGGAGGCCACAGACATGACGGTGCTTTTGGGCAACTGTCTGGAAAATTCTCTGGAGGCTCTGCGTAAGCTCCCGGAGGACCGGCGCAGGTTTTCCGTGGAGCTGCGGACGGCCAACACCACGTTCCTGATCCGCATCCGCAACACCTGCGTGGAGCAGGACGATACCGGGGACCCGGCGGACTGGACTGCCTTTGCCGACAGCGGCGGGGATGGCCTCCGGGGCGTGGGGCTGAGCAGCGTCAGCGCCATCGCGGAGAAATACAACGGCAGCGCCTTGTTCCAACGGCGGGACGGGGTGTTCACTACAAGAATCATTCTGAATCCGAAACAGAATCCGGAATAAATCATAAAGGGGGATGTTTCTATGAAGCGTGTTTTCAAACAATGGCTGGCGGGCTTGCTGTCCGTTGTGCTGCTCCTCACGCTGGTGCCCGCAGCGGCCTTGGCAGAGGAAGCCGACGGAGCGACGGGGCAGACCGCTGTGGAGCAGGTGCAGGCCCTGATCGACGAACTGCCCGAAACGGAGGAAATCACCGCCGAGACGCGGGATGACGTGCAGGCGCAGATCGACGCCATCGACGCGGCTATGCTGGAGCTGTCCGTGGACGAGGCGGCGGCGTTGGACACCGCCCGCTATGACGCGGCGGTAGCGGCCCTGCTTGCGCTGGACGCTCCCTCCGCGCTGGAACAGGTACAGGCACTTATCGACGCCCTGCCTGATGCGGAAACGATCACCGCCGACAACCGGGCCGACGTGGAGGCACAACTGATCGCAATCGACGAGGCGAAGCAAGACCTGACCGACGGCGAGCTGGACGCCTTGGACATCACCCGCTATATGGCGGCGATAGAGGCGCTACTGGCGCTGGACGATATGGCCGGGGCGGACGAGCCAATGCCCATCGCGGCGACAAGTCATAATATTATGTCGGACGGTCCCCTGAATATCGCTGAAAGCGGCGATTACACCATCACAGGCAATACGAGCTCCAACACGATAACTGTCACCGGCGGGACTGTGACGATTACGTTGAATAACGTGTCCGTTACAAGCAGCGGCAATTCTCCTCTTGACATCCAAAGCGGTAATGTAACACTCATTTTGGAAAGCGGAACGACCAACACATTTACCAGCAACAACGGTAATAACGCCGCTATCCATGTGGCGGAAAATGCGTATCTCACCATCAGGGGAGATGGCACCCTAAACGCCACAAGCTCGTCAAAAGGCGCTGGAATCGGCGGGAACTATAACAGCAACGCGGGACATATCACCATCGAGAGCGGTACAGTCACAGCCAAAAGCAACGGCGATGGCGCAGGAATCGGCGGTGGGCACACCGATCAAAGTGGCAAAAACGGTGTTTTTCAGTCTATCACTATTTCTGGCGGCTATGTGAGAGGTGAAAGCGGCAGCAATGGTGCCGGTATCGGCAACGGCTGCTGGGGCAAAACCCTGGGGACGATTACTATTTCCGGTGGGATTATTCACGCCAAAACGGCTGCAAAAGCATCATCCAAACCGAGTGGCGGCGACAGGGCTTATGACATTGGATATTCACACAGCGGATCGCAGAGTGGAGGTACTATCAGCATCACTGGCGGCGTGATTTTCCCCGAAAATCGAGGTATAAAGGGTCCCTCTTACAGCAATTGCCTCGTCGTTCCCAAAAGCGGTGACATTACGGTCTATGGCAATCCCACGATAAAAGAAGATTTCACGATCCCCTCCGGCAAGACACTGACAGTCCCCTCCGGCCGTACTCTCACAGTAGCGGAGGGGGCGACGTTGACCGTGGCTGCCGGGGCAACGCTGACAAACAACGGCACGATTAAAAATGAAGGCGCTTTGGTCGGGGAAGGTACTGTCAATGGGACTGGCAAAATTGACAATAGCAAAGGCACGGCCGATTATTATGGGCTGCAAATAACGGTGCCAACATTTGAAAGCTTGGCGGTGGGATATGCTCAACCGCCTCAAGCTCAGTATATCACCATTCTGAATTCAGGCACACGTCAGGCCGAAATCACCAAGGTAGAGATCGACAAAACCACCGAATTCGATATTACGGGCACTGGCAATATAACCCTGCAACCGGGGCAGTCCAACAGTACGACCTGGACCATACAGCCTAAAACTGGTCTTGCCGTAGGGCAGCACAGTGCCACCGTCACTGTTACCTACAGCGGCGAAAAGAAAGCAACGACTACAGCGTCATTTACTGTTTTGAACCCGCCGGTCACGTATTTGGACGAAGACGGTACGGAAAAGACCTGCAAAATTTACACATATTACAATGGTCAGACTTCTTTAAGCGATGGTTGGTACTACGTGAATGGAAGCTTCACCATCGACAACCAGCATCGAATCCAAGTAAGCGGTAATGTCCACCTGATTTTGGCGGACGGTTGTACATGGACAGCGAATTGGGGCATCAATGTATCCGATGGCAACAGCTTAACCATCTATGGACAAAAAGGTGGAACTGGAACATTAACCGCTAACGGGTCCTGGAATAACTATTCCGGTATCGGCGGCTACGGAAATGGTATTATCACCATCAATGGTGGAATAATAAATGCATACGGCGGAGCCTATGGGGCGGGTATCGGCGGCAATTCGGGTTGCGGTTCCGGTACGATCACCATCAACGGAGGAACGGTCAATGCCACCGGCGGCTTTCGTGGTGCTGGTATCGGTCCCGCAGCTTCTGGCTCTGGGGGAACAATCGTCATCAACGGCGGAACGGTCACCGCCAAACATGACGGTGCTTACATAGACGGTATCGGCGGCGACGGGTGCAGTTTTTCTACCGGGACAAATGGTCATGCAGTGATCCGTGCTGACAGCATTGGCAGTAAGGACCAGCAGGACAACTGGAGCGGCGTCATTTTTGAGGGTAATGAGGGAAATGGCCAGGTGTACGGAAACCCCATTCCCACGGAGAACTTTGAAGTCAAATCCGGTGAGACCCTGACGGTCCCGGAAGGGAAAACGCTGACGGTGGCCGATGGAGTGACACTGAATAACGGTGGCACCATACAAAACAGCGGACACATATATAAAGAACCTAACGGGAATATCACAGGAAATCAGATAAACGGGAAATCTGTGGAAAATTTTCCTTACAAGATGGAAGCTACGGGAATCACATATCAAGCGTCCTACGGCGACATGACGGCGCAGATTATCACGATCAAAAACACAGGCGCTACAGACGCAACCATACAGAGTGTGTCCGTCAGCGGAGACGAATTTAAGATCGTCAACGGTAATACAAGCATTAAAAAAGATGCGACTGACACGTCATGGAAGATACAGCCCAGCAAGGCTTTGTCTGCCGGTAAACACACCACGACTATTACCGTTACATATGGCGGCAGCGGCGGTCCCTACGCAACAACCACGGCGGAAGTGGCGCTTACTGTCAGCAAGGCGTCCGCCACCGTGAAAGCGCCTGAGGCGATAGAGAACCTTACTTACAACGGCACAGATCAGAAGCTTGTCACCGCAGGCAGTGTAAGCGGCATCGAGGGCTGCGGAGAAATGCAGTACAGCCTTACTGAGGGGAGCGGTTTTCATACAACGATCCCCACGGGCAAAGATGCCGATACGTATACCGTCTACTGGCAGGTGACGAAAGACGAAACTAATTTTACCTATAGCGGTAATACGAGCGGGAGTGTTGAAGTCACCATCAGCAAGACAAAGAGCGAGATTAAGGCAAACGACGTGACGGCCACGTATGGTGAGGACATCAAGCTCACTGCCACAGTGAACGGCGTCGGTGTCAACGGAATCGCGCTGATGAGCGTACCAGCGGAGAACAAGGTGCGGTTCTCCTTCTCCAAGGGGGGGAGCCTTGAGGCGGACGTCACATACAAGGATAACAGCCGCAAGGATAGCGGGACAGCAGAGGTCACGATAGCGGCGGACGAGGTCAAGAATTATCTTAAGCCCGGTAAGAATGAGGTCACCGTCAGTTACGGCGGGAGCGTGAATTTGAATCCGGAGGATTCCGTGACGATGGAGGTGATGGTGGGGCAGAAAACGCTGACGTTCAATTTCCACGCGCAAGATAAGACCTACGATGGGAACAATACCATTGAAGGTATATTTGACATCCTGACAGATCAGCTTGTGTCCGGCGACGATGTGGAGATCGAAACCTTCACCGCCACTACCGCAGATGAGAACACCGGGGTGGACAAACCCGTCACGGTGACAGTCACCGGGCTGAAGGGTGCGGAGGCAGGGTACTACACACCCGGCACGGCCACTGGCGGGACTGTGAACATCAGCAAGGCGAAAATCGGCTCTGTGACCGCTCCAACGGTAGAGAACCCCGCATACAACGGCGAGGAACAGGCGTTTCTTACTGACGAAGCCTCCGGCGTGCCTGACGGCGCGACAATCACATATTTTGTGGGAGCAAAGGATAGCAGCGCCGAGCCGACCGGTAGCGAGGACAGCTGGGGCACGATGGAGAACATCAAGGCCAAGGACGCCGGGACATATACCGTGTGGTATAAGGTAGCAGGCGGCACGAACTACGAGAATATCGAGCCAACGAAAATCGGCGAAGCCAAAATCGGGCAGAAAGAGGTCGCACTGACGTGGGCTGGTTATAATGGCCTCACCTACTCCGGCAATCCGGTAAATGTCACCGCCACGGCTGACACCGGCATATCCGGCGAGAATGTTAACGTGACGGTTGGGAACGGCACACAAACTAATGCTGGAACTTATGAGGCAGAGGCTACCGGACTCACCGACGGCGCGGGGGGTGAAGCTGACAACTACAAGCTCCCCAGCAACGTGACCCAGGAGTACATCATCTCCCCCGTCGCAGTGAGCTTTGCCATTGACCCGGAGGACAAGGCTATCTGGCCCACAGACGAGACCAACGCCGACCCCAACCCGGACGGTTACGCTCAGGAGGGCAGCGGGACGGACTACGCGCTGTCCATGACCTACGACAGCTATACCCACACCGCCAGCGTGGCCCAGACGGAGGGCGAAACGGTCAAAATCGAGGCTGGGACAGTCAACGGCTTCTCCGTCACCTACAAGCGGGTCAAGGATTCCGCCGGAGGTTCCGTGACGGAGGACGCCAAGGACAGCGTTCGAGACGCTGGAACCTATGAGATTTGGGTGAGCATCAACCCCACGGAGGACAGCATCTACAACTACGTTTTCAGCGGCCACGGGGAAGAGCGGGCACTGAAAATCGGCACCATCACCGTGAAGCCCTATGCAACCGATGTGTCCTGGGCCCACCTGAAATACGTCTACCACGGCCACACCATGCACCCCGAGGTCCATGTTCTCACCCCCTTCAAGGCCGATGATGTGTGGATGGCCAGCGGCCTGCCCACAGGCTTTGACCACGAACATCCCGAGGAGTACACAGGGGACTATCTGGTAGCCTTTGCCGAAACCAGCGGCTCCGATGTGGGCGTCTACCCGGTAGAAGCAAAGCTCTACGGCAAAAACGCCGGGAACTACACGATCACCGACCCCACCGGGAACGTGACCATCACGCCCGCGCCGGTGACGTTCACCGTGGGGGACAACACCTGGGTCGTCCGGGAGGACGGCGCACTCAGCCGTAATCAAGTGACCCTGCGTCCCGCTTGGGGCGCGATCACAGTCGCGCCGGACCCGGAGGCGGAGGCCACCGACCACCAGTACCCCCTGGCCGGGTCGGCGATTACAGACGAGCTCCAGGCCGCGATCAAGTACCAGGACCCGAAGACCGGGGAGACGGTGGAATCCCCCACCGAGCCGGGCACCTATGAGGTGTGGGTGGAGATTGGGAACACAAATTTCCGCCACTCCGGCGGAAGTGACGGTGCGTTGCGCAACGTGGGCGAGCTTGTCATCACCAACAACCCGAGCAGCGTCAGGTCCTACACCGTCAAATTCGATCCCGGTTATGAGGGCGCACCCGACGGCCCCAAGGATATGACGGGCGTATTTGCCAACCAGACGGTGGTGCTTCCCCCCGTCTCCGGCGAGAATGCGGACAAATCAACATACGATCTGACCCGGCCGAGGTACAGCTTCCTGGGCTGGAGCTGCAACGGGCGCACCTACAAGCCCAACGAGGAGTTCCATATGCCCGCCGGCGATGTGACCTTCAAGGCCGAGTGGATAGAGGCCGTCCCGGTCGGCGGCACGGTGAAGCGGGGGGACGACGAGAACGCCCCGGTCCTCCCCGGCGCCACGGTGACTTTGAAGCAGGGTGCAGAGGACGTGGCTGAGGCCGTCACAGATGAGAATGGGGCGTTTGATTTCGGCCTGGTCACGCCCGGTATCTACAATCTGGAGGTCCGGTATCGCAGCGGCGACACGGAGATCGTCAAAACCTTCCTGGTGGAGGCGGGCGGCGACGGCGGTATGCCTGAGGTGTACCTCATGCCCGACAAGGCCCTCAACACCGTGGTGGAGGTGGCCCCCGGTATCACCGCCGCTGTAAATTTGGACCGGATCACCGGGAGCCAGGAGACCTCCGAGGTTTACACGGAGGACGATAAAAAAACCGTCGAGAATGGCGGTAAAGTGGAGTTCAAGATGAGCGTCAGCGGCGGGAAGCTCACCCCGGATCAGACCGAGGAAGTCCCCGTGCCCGAGGACCGAATCGGTATGGTGTTGGATTTAGAGTTGACCAAGACCGTCACGAAAAGCGGCACCGGTTCTACCGAAACCGATATTCACGACACCAAAATCCCGGTCACTACGGTCATTCACCTCCCCGCCGAGTTGCAGGGCAAGAGCTGTTACACTATCTACCGCTTCCACGACATGAGCAACGAGGGCGGCGATGATACGCTGGAGATGCAGACCATCACCACCTCGCCCAACAGCGACGGCGAGTATCTGAAAATCGTCCGGGACGGCACGGCCATCGAAATCCACGCCGAGTTCTATTCCACCTATGTGCTGACCTGGGAACAGAGTTCCGGCGGCAGCGGCAGCAGCAGATATCCGGTCAATCTCCCATCTGAAACTGATGCCGGGACGATTGCTTCAAATCCCACGTCCGCAAGACCTGGGAGCCGTGTCACTCTCACGGTGACGCCCAACGAAGGGTATCACCTCAAATCCCTCACCGTCACCAACAGGAACGGAAAGCCCGTGGACCTTACTGACAACGGCGACGGCACTTACACCTTTACCATGCCTTACAGTCAAGTCACCGTGGAGGCCGAGTTTGTGAAGTGCGGCTCTCTCGATTTCACAGACCTGGACACCAAGGCGTGGTATCACGACTACACCGATTATGTCATTGACCACGGCTTGATGCAGGGTATCGGCGGAAGGCTCTTTGAACCCAACGGCACCGTCACCCGGGCACAGATGGTCATGGTACTGTGGAACATGAGCGACAAGCCTGTGGTCAACTACTACATGACCTATTCCGATGTCACCGAGGGCATTTGGTACTCCGAGGCCATCCGCTGGGCCACCAGCGAGGGTATCGTGGGCGGTTACGGTAACGGGAAGTTCGGCCCCAATGACCCCATCACCCGTGAGCAGATGGCCGCCATGATCTACCGGTACGAGCAGAAGTACGGCGACGGCGGTTTCACTGGCGAATGGATGTACCGTCTGCCCTACACTGACTTGGATCAGATTTCTGATTGGGCCTTTGAGCCGGTTGCTTGGTGCAACATGAAAGGCGCCATCAAGGGCAAGGGTAACGGCGTCTTTGACCCCAAGGGACTTGCCAAACGCAGCGAGATGGCCGCGATCCTCACGCGCTATTGTGGCGAGGAAACCGGCGAAGAATAACTACGCAGGGCGGAGCCAGGCGGCTCCGCCCTGTTCCATCTACAATTTTTGAGTTTTTTGAAATTTCCCCCTTGACAAATGTTATCTGAGGACAATGTCCTTGGCAGGATTCCAGACGAGCAGTACAGAATACTCTCCAACGAGTATATTGCGGAGCAGGAAAACATCAAGAACGCCCTCCCGGATCTGACTGACCGCTTACAGGAATTGAAAGACTCCACCACCAACTTCGACCGTTTCCTACAGAACGCCCACAAGTACACGGAGATAAATGAGCTGACCCCGGAGCTTCTCCACACCTTCATCAAGCGCATTGAAGTAGGAGAAAGAGCCAAAAAGTATTCCCGCAGCGCGCCACAGGACATCGTCATCCACTACCGTGACATTGACATAGTAGACGACATGCCCCAGGAGCTTGAGGATATCCTCCGTCAGGTCGCGGAGCTGGATCTGGAAATAGCATGACACAAACTAAGGAGCCTGTGTATCGACACAGGCTCCCAACCGAGAAAATATAAATAAACATAGGGGTGTTCACAATGTTTCCCTACGACACGTCCCCGAGCGGCGAGAATTTTTCATGTCATACTAATGCCCATTTAAAAGGAGACACCGAGCGGCGAGGATTTTTTGCGTCAGGCGAGGAAGAGCGCGCAGGAAATCCATTCGTATTTCCAAACCGCCTGACGATGTACGGCGCGAAAAAGGCCGACGCGTATTAAAGATTTTGATTAATTGTTAGTATTAAACCGGCTGTCCGTATTTTCCCGGCGGCGTCAAACGGAGTAGCAAAAAGGATCCGGCCCCAGAAGGAGTCGGATCCATGGTTATTTGATTTAGAGGGCCGCCTTGGCGGTGCTGACCAGCTGAGAGAACGCCTCGGGATTGTGGATGGCGGTCTCGGAGAGCATCTTACGGTTCATCTCGATGCCGGCCTTCTTAAGACCGTGCATAAAGGTGGAATAGTTCATGCCGTTGGCTTTGCAACCGGCGGAGATGCGGGTGATCCAGAGCTTGCGGAAATCGCGCTTTTTCTGCTTACGGCCAATGTAAGCGTAGGTGAGGCTCTTCATCATGGCCTGATTGGCCATCTTGAAGTGCTTGGACTTGGCGCCCCAGTAGCCCTTGGCGAGCTTCAGGACCTTATTTCTTCTCTTGCGCGTCATCATCGCGCCTTTGATTCTTGCCAT
>CANQSU010000091.1 GCA_947626585.1 uncultured Oscillospiraceae bacterium | reverse complement strand
CCCCGGCGCGTGGACGCCTTCGGCCACAAGAACCTGACCGGTACGGCCCGGTATCTGGCCGGCCAGGTGGAGCGGAACCTGGACACCAAGACCCGTTCCATCGAGCTTTCCACCCTTCAGCGCTGCGCCTCGCATCTGACCTCCCGCACCGACATCACCGAGGCCTATCAGGTGGGCGGCGCGGCGGCTCAGGCGGCCTTCCAGGGCCACAGCGGCGAGATGGTCGCCCTCAGGCGCGTCTCCAACAAGCCCTATCAGTGCATCACCGAGCTTCATCCCATTTCCGAGGTGGCCAACCTTGAGAAGAAGGTGCCCCTGGAGTGGGTCAACGAGAACTATACCGACATGCTCCCGGCGTTCCTCAACTACGCCAGACCCCTGATCCAGGCGGAGCTGACACCCATCTACATCGAGGGTCAGCCCTACCACATCTACTGCAAGGAAGCGTAAACGCATACGAGAAGGGCCGCCCGGGCGGCCCCTTTTTTGTAAACTGTGAACCACCGGCTTCGCCGGTGGATATTTTTATGGAAAAAGGCGATTCAGCCTTTTTCTTCCGACGCGGAAGCCAGCAGATTGAAGACATCTTCCAGTGTCAGCTGTGCGGCGGAGTTGGAGGAATACGCGGGAACGGCTTGCTCCAGCAGCGAGTCCAGAAGCTCGCCGGTCACGGTGCCCGTGCTTTCGTCAAGCCGGAACAGCCCGCACCCGCCGCCGGGGATGTTGTAATACCCCTCGCCCTCGTCCTCCCGCAGCACAAGCACGACCTCCTGACCGGCCGTCAGAAGGTATTCGTCCCTGAGCTGGCGCAAACGGACGGTCTCGGACGTTTCCCGGTTTGCCTCCTCGACGCGCAGGACCCAACACAGGGCGGCATCGGATTCGGACTCGACGGAGACGGGTACGGCCCGCACGATCAGCGGGGAGCCTTCCAGCAGCTGGTCAACGGTGTCGAAGCCCTCATTGTAAAGCGGGGAAACCGCTATGCCGGAGTCAATGTTTTCCAGGGATACCCCGGCCCTGTCATTGTTCCCGCCTGTATCGGGCCCGGTTCCGGCCCACCGCTGCCAAACGCCCAGACCCGTCGCGCCCACGGCAAGCGCCAGGGTCGCCGCGGCGGCGCCCCACTTGACCCAGCCGGCTTTACGGCCCCTTTTGACCTCCGATGCCTCGGTTACAAATTCGTCGCTGATTTTTTCCATGATTTCAAACATTCTTTCCTCGGTCATAAGTTATAACCCCTTTCCCTGAGATAACGCCGGAGCCTGTCCCGGAGCCGCGAGAGCGTCACGGACACCCGGTTTTCGCTGATGCCGAAATAGTTTGCCAGCTCCCCCACGCTTTCGGCGTAAAAGTATCTCCGGACGAACATTTTCCGCTTTTCGGCCGGGAGAACGCTCAGAAAGGCGTCGATCTCCGCCGCCAGCTCCTCCGCGTCCAGCTCATCCCCGGGCTCCACGCCGCCGGAGACAAGCTCCGAAAGCTCTTCCAGCACCAGAGCCGTCTCGCCCCCGCCGCGCTTCTCCGCCCGGTCCCGCTTAAAGCGGTTGAAGGCCGTCTCCCGGAGGATCTTCACGGCATATGCCCCGAGCCTCGCCGGCCTTGCCGGAGGGATCCGCTCCCAGAGGCGCATCAGCGTGTCGTTGACGCACTCCTCCGCGTCCTCCGGGGAGCCCAGTATATTCGACGAGACCCGCCGGAGCAGTCCGCCGTACTTCTCCTCCGCCGCGGAGAGCCCCCGCTGGTCCCGGGACCAGAGAAGCTCCACTATGGAACCGTCCTCCATCCTGCCACCTCACTTTTCTCAAGCGCGCTCACCTTATAAGCCAACATTTGAGCGGGGATATTACAGCTTTTTTCATTTTATCCCGGAAAAAACCCTTGACAAATACCCCCGTGGGGTATATAATACATAAAAATACCCGGAGGGGGTATAAATATGGAGTGTAACAAGGACTGCACCTGCTGTCACAAGACGAAAGAGCGGTCGGCGGAGGAATATACCTCGCTCCTGAACCGCCTTTCCCGCATCGAGGGGCAGATCCGGGGGATCCGGGGCATGGTGGAGCGCAACGCCTACTGCCCGGATATCCTGACCCAGGTGGCGGCGGCCAACGCCGCCCTCAACGGATTTACGAAGGAGCTTCTGGCGAACCACATCAAGACCTGCGTGGCCGACGACATAAGAGCCGGTAACGACGGGACCATCGACGAGCTTGTGGGACTTCTGCGGAAGCTGATGAAATGAGGCGATGATAATATGGTACAGTATACCGTCACCGGCATGTCCTGCGCCGCCTGTCAGGCCAGGGTCGAGAAGGCTGTCTCCGCCGTCCCCGGCGTCACGAGCTGCGCGGTGAGCCTGCTGACAAACTCCATGGGCGTGGAGGGCACGGCGTCGGACGCCGACATCATCAAAGCCGTGACGGATGCGGGCTACGGAGCCAGCCGGAAGGACGGGGGAGCGGCGAAGAGCCCCGCCTCGGCCGGCGAGGACGCCCTTCGGGACCGGGAGACGCCGGTACTCGTTCGACGGCTCATATGGTCCGTGGGCTTCGTCCTGATTTTGATGTATTTCTCCATGGGCCACATGATGTGGGGCTGGCCGGTGCCGAAATTTTTTGAGGGCAACCACGTAGGCCTCGGCCTCGTCCAGCTGCTCCTGGCCGCCGTCGTCATGGTGATCAACCAGAAATTCTTTATCAGCGGCTTCAAGGGACTCATCCACCGGGCGCCCAACATGGACACCCTGGTGGCCCTGGGCTCCGCCGCCAGCTTCGGCTGGAGTACCTGGGTGCTGTTCATGATGACCCGCGCCCAGACGGACGGGAACATGACCGCCGTCATGGACTATATGATGGACTTCTGGTTCGAGTCCGCCGCCATGATCCTGGCCCTCATCACCGTGGGCAAGACGCTGGAGGCCAGATCCAAGGGACGGACCACCGACGCCCTCAAGTCCCTGATGCGCCTTGCCCCCAAGACCGCCAGCGTGGAGCGGGACGGCGCCGAGGTCACGGTCCCCATCGAGGAGGTCCGGGTCGGCGACATCTTCCTCGTCCGCCCCGGCGAGTCTGTCCCGGTGGACGGCGTGGTCCTGGAGGGACACAGCGCCGTCAACGAGTCCGCCCTCACCGGCGAATCCATCCCCGTGGACAAGGCGGCCGGCGACAAAGTCAGCGCCGCCACGGTCAACGAGGCGGGGCTTCTCAAATGCCGCGCCAGTCGGGTGGGGGAGGACACCACCCTCTCCCAGATCATCAAAATGGTCTCCGACGCCGCGGCCACCAAGGCCCCCATCGCCAAGATCGCGGACAAGGTATCCGGCGTTTTCGTCCCGGCGGTCATATCCGTCGCCGTGGCGACGGTCATTGTGTGGCTCCTTCTGGGTAAGCCCGTGGGCTACGCTCTGGCGCGGGGCATCTCCGTCCTTGTCATCTCCTGCCCCTGCGCCCTGGGACTGGCCACACCCGTTGCCATCATGGTGGGCAACGGCGTGGGCGCGAAAAACGGCATTCTCTTCAAGACGGCCGTCTCCCTGGAGGAGACGGGCCGGGTGGAGATCGTCGCCCTGGACAAGACCGGCACCATCACCTCCGGCCAGCCCCGCGTGACCGATATCCTGCCCGCCGCGGGAATCTCCGAGACGGAGCTTCTCACCCTCGCCGCCGCGCTGGAGCGGGGGAGCGAGCATCCCCTGGCAAAGGCCGTCATGGAGCGGGCCAGGGAAGCGGGCATCGACCCGCCCCCGGTCACGGACTTCCGGGCCCTGCCCGGAAACGGTGTCACCGCCTCCTTCGAGGGCGCGGCGCTTTCCGGCGGGAGCCTTAAATACGCAAGCTCTGTTCTGACCCTTGATCCCGACCTGGAGGCCCGGGCCGCGGCGCTTTCGGGCGAGGGCAAGACACCCCTGATTTTTGCCAGGGACGGAAAGCTCCTGGGCCTCGTCGCCGTGGCCGACACCGTCAAGGCCGACAGCCCCGAGGCCGTCCGGCAGCTCCAAAATATGGGTATTCGCGTGGTGATGCTCACCGGAGACAACGAGCGCACGGCAAAGGCCATCGGCGCCCAGGTAGGTGTGGACGAGGTCATCGCCGGCGTCCTGCCCGACGGCAAGGAGGCGGTGATCCGTAAGCTCCAGCGCCGGGGCAAGACGGCCATGGTGGGCGACGGTATCAACGACGCGCCGGCCCTGACCCGCGCCGACGTGGGGATCGCCATCGGCGCCGGCACGGACGTGGCCATCGAGGCCGCCGATGTGGTGCTGATGAAGAGCGCCCTTCCGGACGTGCCCGCCGCCATCCGCCTGAGCCGCGCCACCCTGCGGAACATCCACGAAAACCTGTTCTGGGCCTTCTTCTACAACACCGTCGGCATCCCCCTCGCCGCCGGCGTGTTCGTGGGCCTTGGGCTGACCCTGAACCCCATGTTCGGCGCGGCCGCCATGAGCCTTTCCAGCTTCTGCGTGGTGTCCAACGCCCTGCGGCTCAACCTTGTCAAGCTCCGTGACACACGTCACGACAAAAAAATCAAACACAGATCCAAAAAGGAGGAAAAAACCATGGAAAAGACCCTGAAGATCGAGGGCATGATGTGCCCCCACTGCGAGATGCGCGTCAAGAAGGCCCTGGAGGCCGTACCCGGCGTCACCGAGGCCGTCGCCAGCCACACGGCCGGCACCGCCGTCGTCACTCTTGAGAAGGACGTAGACCTCGCGGCCCTCAAAAAGGCCGTGGAGGACCAGGGCTACGACGTTATTGGGTGACAAACGATTTGGCAATAATGACGAGCGGGTCCTGTCACGCCCGCTCGTCATTATTTTTCTGAAAAGCTTACAGTATTTGTAAGTTCCGCACTTTTTTTACGTCTTTTTCCACTTAAAAAACATTTTTGAGGACTTGATTTATATGATGAAAGTGTTATAATAACGCTGTATTCTTTCCCACGGCACGAAAGGTGCGTCGATTTGACCAAGCTCACATTCTTTTTCGAATTATGCAAAAAATGGTCGAAGGAATTTGTTGACAAAACGGTCAATGAACAATATAATATATAATATCATAAAAGTTATTACGCGGTCGGCGCTTGTGCCGTTTCAGCCGCTTGCCGGAGGTCAAAGCCGGGGAGCGGCGCGCGGGAGCGTTTTAACGTAAATATTTTTTCAGGGGGGCTTTTCGATGGCGTATATGCGGCTGGGCGATCTTTTGACTTCGGTGGGCCTTATCACCGAGGATCAGCTCCAAACGGCTCTTGACGCGCAGAAAACCAGTCACAAAAGACTCGGCACCGTCCTCATAGAGGAGGGTATAATCAGCGAGCAGCACCTCATTGAGACGCTGGAAATGCAGCTCGGTATTGATTTCATTGACCTGAGTCGCATACATATTCCCATGGAGCTGGCGCAGCTTCTGCCGAAGGCTATCGCGAAGAAGCACAGCGTGGTCCCGGTCCGCTTAAACAAGGATGAGCTTGTGCTTGCCATGGCCGATCCGCTGAACTTTGTGGCCATCGAGGACGTCAGGCAGGCCACCCGTAAGCGTGTCGTTCCCCGTATCGCCACCGCCGCCTCCGTGGACCGTGCCATCGCCACTCTCTACGGCAACGAGGGCGCCGTCCGTGCCATTGAGGAGATGCGCTTCGAGAATCAGGCCGTGTCCGAGGCCGTCGCGCCCCGGAGCGAGGAGATCGACGATGAGACTCAATCCGCCCCCACCGTCCGGCTGGTCAACTCCATCATAGAGCGCGCCGCCGTGGAGCGCGCGTCGGATATCCACCTGGAGTCCCGGGCCGACGGCATGGTGGTCCGTATGCGTATCGACGGCCTTCTCCGCAATATCCTCACCGTCCCCAAGGAGCTTCAAAACTCCGTCATCAGCCGTCTGAAGATCATGGGCGGCATGGACATCTCCGAAAAGAGGGTCCCCCAGGACGGCCGCGCCAACGTGCGCATGAAGGGCCACGATATCGACCTTCGTCTGAGTACCCTCCCCACCATTTACGGCGAGAAGGTGGCCATCCGTCTGCTGGACCGCTCCGCCCAGCTGCTGGACGCCAATGCCATCGGCCTTGAGGGGGAGAATCTGGAAAAATATAACGCTCTTATCCGGAACGCCACCGGCATGATCCTCATGGTGGGCCCCACCGGCTCCGGTAAATCCTCCACCATGTACACCATGATCCGAAACCTCAACAGCGAGGAGGTCAATCTGGTCACGCTGGAGGACCCCGTGGAGTACGATATCGACGGCGTCAACCAGGTGCAGATCAACGAGCGCCAGGGCCTGACCTTTGCCGGAGGCCTCCGTTCCATCCTCCGTCAGGACCCGGATATCATCGCCGTCGGCGAGATCCGTGACGGCGAGACCGCCGAGATCGCCATGCGCTCGGCCATCACCGGCCATCTGGTCCTCTCCACCATCCACACCAACGACGCCATCTCCGCCCTGGACCGACTGGTGGATATCGGCGTTGAACCCTACATAATCGCCGAGGCGCTGAACGGTATCATCTCCCAGCGCCTGGTCCGCCGTGTCTGCCCGGAGTGCCGGGAGGAGTATGACGCCACCGAAGAGGAGCTTCGGATGCTCGGCCTGGACCCCCACGAAAAGCATAAGTTCTACCGCGGCCGCGGCTGCGCCCACTGCTACCACACCGGCTACCGGGGCCGTATCGGCGCCTTCGAGATCCTCATGCTTGACCGCAAGATGAAGCGCTCCATCGCCGAGGGCCACCACCGCGCCGAGCTGATGGAGAACATGGACTCCAAGCACTATACCACCCTCCAGCAGGCTGTCGCCAGGCTGGCCCTGGACGGCGTTACCACCGTCGAGGAGGCCGTGAAGGTCATCAATTCCACCGTCGACTGACCCTCGCGGTAAAACCGTAACACAGGGGGCCCCCTGTGTTGTTCGTTTCCGTGAAACGGAAACGATCCCCCTTTAAAAGCGACCAACTTCCGAAAGGAGCTGCATCATGTCCATCCCCCTTACCGACCTTATCGTCCGCTCCCGCGATATGCGCGCGTCGGATATCCACCTTGTCTGCGGCCTTCCGCCCAAGGTGCGTATCGACGGCGTCCTCACCGATTTCCCCGGCGAGCTGCCCCTCACCCCCGAGCAGTGCGAGGCCTACGCCCGCGAGATGGCGGGGGAGGAGTATAAGAGCATAACGCGCATCGGCGAGCTGGACCTGGCCCTCACCTTCGCGGGCGATATCCGCTGCCGTATCAATATCTTCCACCAGCAGAAGGCCGTCAGCTCCGCCATCCGTATCCTGGCTGACCGGATACCCAATCTGGACGACCTTGGCCTTCCCCCCGCCGTCCATAATCTGCCGGCCCTCAACCGGGGCATCGTCCTGGTCACCGGCGAGACCGGCTCCGGCAAGTCCACCACCCTGGCCGCCATGCTCGACCGCATCAACCACACCTCCCCGGAGCATATCATCACCCTGGAGGACCCCATCGAGTACGTCTACACCCCCGACAAATGCGTCATCAACCAGCGTGAGATCGGCACCGATACGGAAAGCTACGCCGACGGTCTGCGCGCCATCCTCCGCGAGGACCCGGACGTCATTCTGGTGGGCGAGATGCGCGACCTCAACACCATCGAGACCGCCCTGACCGCCGCCGAGACCGGCCACCTGGTTTTCGCGACCTTACATACCAACTCCGCCCCCGAGGCCATCGACCGCATGGTCGACGTGTTCCCGGCCGAGCGCCAGAAGCAGATCAGATTGCAGCTCAGTACCACCCTCATGGCCGTCCTGAGCCAGCAGCTCCTCCCCCGCAGGGAGAGAGGCCGCGTGGCCGCCTGTGAGCTGATGATCGTCACCCCCGCCATCCGCAACCTGATCCGCGAGGGCAAGACCCCCCAGATCGTCTCCGCCCTCGGCACCTCCGCCCAGGAGGGCAGCATCACCATGGATAACTTCCTCATCAAGCTCTACAAGGACCGCGTCATCACCGCCGAAACCGCCCGCAAAGCCGCGAGAGACGCGGAGTACGTGAAGAAGAATACGTTCTGAGGATAAGCGCCCCTTTGTAAGGGGAAGTTAAGGAATAGCTCCCCTTCGTAAGGGGAAGTTATGGATTAGCTCCCCTTCGTAAGGGGAGCTGTCAGCGAAGCTGACTGAGGGGTCGAAGCCCCCGATACCCGCCGTACCCCGTTGAACGGCCCTGCCGATCTCGACCGATCCTCGACCCTACCGGCCCTGCGGGGCCACCTCCCCTTACGAAGGGGAGGTTAGGAATAGCTCCCCTTCATAAGGGGAGCTGTCAGCGAAGCTGACTGAGGGGTCGAGGCCCCCGATACCCGCCGGGCCCCGTTGAACGGCACTGCAGATCTCGACCGACCCTCGACCCTACCGGCCCTGCGGGGCCACCTCCCCTTACGAAGGGGAGGTTGGGGATTAGCTCCCCGACGTCCGGGGAGCTGTCAGCGAAGCTGACTGAGGGGTCGAGGCCCCGATAGCCGCCGCACCCCGTTGAACGGCCCTGCCGATCTCGACCGACCCTCGACCCTACCGGCCCTGCGGGGCCACCTCCCCTTACGAAGGGGAGGTTAGGGATAGCTCCCCTTCATAAGGGGAGCTGTCAGCGGAGCTGACTGAGGGGTCGAAGCCCCGATACCCGCCGCGCTCCAATGAAAGGAGACACCTGACATGCCAATGAACAACAAGGGTCTCCTTGATAGGGCGCGGGAGCTTCGCAAGAATCCCACACCACAGGAAAACATGCTCTGGTACAAATTTCTCCGTGACCAAAGCGGCCACTTCCGCAGGCAGAAAATTATGGGCCGCTATATTGTGGATTTTTACAGTGCCGACTTGAAGGTCGTCATAGAAATCGACGGATCTCAGCATTTTGAGGAAACCGCCCTGGAATATGACAAGACCCGCACGGAGTATCTCGAACGCAACTTTGGCGTAAAGGTTATTAGAGTTGATAATCACCAGATAAACACCAACTTCACAGGAGTTTGTGATTATTTGTTGGAGATTATAAACGGAATTTCTACTTGATACCACCGCACCCCATAAGCTCCCCGACGTCCGGGGAGCTGTCAGCGAAGCTGACTGAGGGGTCGAGGGGTCGAAGCCCGGATATTTTGATTTCTCCCCATAAGGAGGCCCATATATGCAAACCTTTAAATACCGTGCCCAGGCCTCTGACGGGTCGACCGTCAGCGGGGTGCTGGAGGCCTATGACGAGTTCGAGGCCGTCAATGAGCTTCGCCGGTCCTATCCCATCGTGGAGGACCTGCAGCCCGTTAAGCAGAGACGCAAATTCAACGTCGACCTGAACGAGCCGTTGTGGGTTGAGGACAAATCCCTCGCCCTGGTGGCCAGCCAGTTCTCCATCATGCTCAAGGCCGGCCTGCCCATGTCCCGTGTGGTGGAGCTGATCGCGGGCCAGACCTCGGATAAGCTCATGCGGCGCATCCTCACCGCCTGCGCCGCCGACGTGTCCGCCGGTTACTCCCTGGCCCGGTCCCTGGAGAAGAACGGCAAGAAGATCCCCGCCGTCTTTATCGAGTCCGTCCGCGCCGGCGAGGAGTCCGGTACTCTTGAGCAGTCCTTCGACTCCCTCAAGGTCTACTACGACCGGGCCCACAAGGTCCGTCAGAAGGTGAAATCCGCCCTCACTTACCCCATCATCGTCATTGTCCTGGCCTTCGTCGTTGTCGGCATCGTCATGGTGGTCCTGGTCCCCACCATGATTCAGATATTTGAAAATATGGGCTCGGAGCTTCCTCTGGCCACCCGGCTCCTCATCGCCATCTCCCACTTCTTTTCCCGGTACTGGGCGCTGCTTCTTGTTATCATCGCCGCCATTGCAATCGGCATATTCGCCTACAGCAAGACCGACAGCGGCAAGATCAATCTCTCGAAGCTCCGCTTTAAGATCCCCATCATCGGCCGCATCACGCAGATGAACACCGCGGCCCAGGTGGCTAACACGATCTCCACCCTCCTCGGCGCCGGCCTCCCCATCACGCGTGTCATCGATGTGGTCTCCCGCGTCCTGGACCAGCGCAGCGTGGGCGTCCAGATGGAAAAATGTGTAGGTAAGCTGGAGACCGGTAAGGCGTTGGGCGACGTCCTGCCGGAGGTGGAGAATCTTCCCGACATGCTTGTGGAGATGGCCCGGGTGGGCGAGGAGTCCGGTTCTCTGGAGGACACGCTTCACACCATCGGCGAATTCTACACCGAGGAGGCCGAGCGCGCCTCCGATCGCGCCCTCCGCATGATCGAGCCCATGATCACCGTTATCCTCGGCGTCTTTGTCGCCTTCATCGTTATCGCCATCTACGTCCCCATGTTCAGCATGTACCAGGGCGTCGCGATGTAAAAGACCCCAGCTCCCCGGACGTCGGGGAGCCAATCCCAGCCTCCCCTTCGTAAGGGGAGGTGGCCCCGCAGGGCCGGAGGGGTCGAGGGTCGGTCGAGATCGGCACCACCCTTCAACGGAACGCACCCACCACGGTATCCCTCCCGGGCAGCAACCCACCCGGGTTCGATATAAAAAGGCTCAGGAAATCCACAATCAAAACGAAAAGGAGTACAACTAAATGATGAACAAGCTTTTTAGGAAAAAATTGACACGGGGGGGGGGGTTCACACTTGCTGAACTCCTGATCGTTGTCGCGATCATCGCAATCCTGGTAGCAATTGCCTTCCCAATTTTCTCCAACGCTCTCAAGGAAGCCCAGCTCCGTGTGAACCAGGGCAACATTCGCGCGGTCAAAGCTGTCGCCAGCACCAATATTCTTATGAATTGGAATAAGGGTGATGACCATGGTACACCCAAGCAGATTTCCACGGGTGGGGACAGCACGAAATTCGGCTGGTATGCAACGGCAACCGTGAGCGAACACGGTGATATCACCGATCTCAAGATTTATGTTGCGGCAGCCGCGCCGACAACCGAGGCTGCTGCCTCCGGCGTGACAAATGTGCAGTCATACATCAAGGCCGAGCCGAGTGATTTGTCTAAATCCGAGGGCGTTACTGGAACGCTTGAAGAAGAGGGCTATCTTGATTCCGTTGGGTTTGTTAAAGGAAAATATTATGTCCAGGTTTATATGAAGGACATTGACTACACCGCGAACGCATTCACCGGTACCTGAGCCCCCACACCATCCAATCCCCCGGCGCTTGATTGAGCGCTGACCCCCCTTACGGTATTGGTTTGGTGTGGA
>CANQSU010000090.1 GCA_947626585.1 uncultured Oscillospiraceae bacterium | reverse complement strand
TGATGGGGTGATCTCCGAAGCGCAGGTGGGAAATGGTCACGCCGCCGGTCTTCTTGGAGTCATACTGGAAGTAAGCCTGGATGTACTTGTCGGTGTAGTCGCCGATGATCTTGGTGGAGTTCTTGTTGGCGCCCACGGTGCCGTCGCCGCCGAGACCCCAGAACTTGCACTCGATGGTGCCGGGGGCGGCGGTGTTGGGCGCCGGCTCCTCGGGAAGGCTGAGATTGGTGACGTCGTCGACGATACCGATGGTGAACTGGGGCTTGGGATCTTCCTTGGCCAGCTCCTTGTAGACGGCGAAAACGCTGGAGGGAGGCGTGTCCTTGGAGCCCAGTCCGTAACGACCGCCAACTACCTTGATGCCGGTCCTTCCCTCGGCGGCGAGGGCGGAGACCACGTCCAGATAGAGAGGCTCGCCCAGGGAGCCGGGCTCCTTGGTGCGGTCCAGAACGGCGAGCGTCTTGCAGGTCGCGGGGATGGCGGCCACGAACTTGTCGGCGGCGAAGGGCCTGTAGAGGCGGACCTTGATGATGCCGACCTTTTCGCCGTGGGCGTTCATGTAGTCGATGACCTCGTCGGTCACGTCGCAGATGGAACCCATGGCGACGATGACGCGGTCGGCGTCGGGAGCGCCGTAGTAGTTGAACAGCTTGTAGTCGGTGCCGAGCTTTTCATTGATCTTATCCATGTACTCCTCGACCACGGCGGGCAGGGCCTCGTAATACTTGTTGCAGGCCTCGCGGTGCTGGAAGAAGATATCGCCGTTCTCGTGGGAGCCGCGCATATTGGGATGCTCGGGGTTGAGGGCGTGATTGCGGAAGGCCTCGACGGCGTCCATGTCGACCATTTCCTTCAGGTCCTCGTAATCCCAGACGGCGATCTTCTGGATCTCGTGGGAGGTGCGGAAGCCGTCAAAGAAATTGATGAAGGGGACCTTTCCCTTGATGGCGGCAAGGTGCGCCACGGGAGCCAGATCCATGACCTCCTGGACGGAGCCCTCGGCCAGCATGGCAAAGCCGGTCTGGCGGCAGGCCATCACGTCGGAGTGGTCGCCAAAGATGTTCAGGGCGTGGCTGGCCACGGTGCGGGCGGACACATGGAAGACGCAGGGGAGCAGCTCACCGGCGATCTTGTACATGTTGGGGATCATCAGAAGGAGGCCCTGGGAGGCGGTGTATGTAGTGGTAAGGGCGCCGGCCGCAAGAGAGCCGTGTACCGTACCGGAGGCGCCCGCCTCGGACTGCATCTCCACTACCTTTACGGTAGTTCCGAAAATGTTCTTCTGTCCCGCGGCGGCCCACTGATCCACGTAGTCTGCCATGGGGCTGGACGGCGTGATGGGGTAGATGCCCGCAACCTCGGTGAACGCGTAGGATACCCACGCGGCCGCGTTGTTGCCGTCCATGGACTTGAATTTTCTCGCCATGTTCTTCTCTCCTTATATTAAAATTTTTTAAAAACAAGAAGGCGGATGAGCACACTCGCTCATCTTTGTGAATTTTATCACGTTTAGTCTCCAATGTAAATAGAAATTTCCGTTTTTCAAGAGCATTTTTAGGACATATTACAAACGCCCGGTCGTTTCCGGCCGGGCGTAAAAATAATCAAAAATATTTCAAAAAATGCTTAACAGGCATATTATGAAGTGACATAATGCATCGTGATAATTAATATTATCTCAATGCTCCGTTACAGCGGGTCCTCCCTGAGGCCGTACATATAGTCATATATCTTCTCATACACCGGGTCGTCCTCGGCCACGGGGCAGGGCTGCCAGTTGTTTCGGGAACCGGTGTAGACGTAGCAGGGGATGAGCTTCTCCTCAAACGCAAAGCCGTCCGCGTCCACGGTGACGGTACACTGGTAAATGGCGGTGCGGTTCTGAGGGGCGTTGTTGCCGCCGAAGCAGAAGTTGCCCAGACCGTAGACGATGGTGGCGTCCTTGTAGCGCTCGATGGGCTGGAGCCTGTGGGCGTGGGTGCCCACGATCAGGTCCGCCCCCCGGTCGATGAGGTTGTGGAAGGCGGCGGTGCGCCACTCGTCTATGGTGAACACGTTTTCGGTGCCGCCGTGGGGGTAGATCACCTGATAGTCGGAGTTTTCCACCATCTCCTTGAGGATGGGGTAGAGCTTTTTCTCCGCCCCGCCGTACCAGAGCTGGCAGGCCAGGATCCCCACGGTGATGCCGTTTTTCTCCACGTATACGGGCACATTGTCCTTCCCCACCAGCAGGTTTTCGGCCTCCAGAGCGGCGATTGTGTCCTTGACGCCCTCGGAGCCGTAGTCGTTCATGTGGTTGTTGGCGAAGCAGGCGACCTCCACCGAGGAGGAGGAGAAGATCTTCGCGTTGGCGGCGGGGCCCCTGAACCAGAAGGCTTTTGCCGTGGTCTTTGACGCCGGGGCCAGCTCGCGGTCGGACAGGACCGTCTCGCAGTTGACCACGGTGATGTCGTCCTGGGAGAAGATGGGCTCCACCTTCTCAAGGAAGTAGGAATACTCGTGGTTCGTAGTGTACCAGTTGAGGCTGTTCTTTTTGAAGGAGCCCTCCGCGGTCGATATGGTGCAATCGCCCACAAAGGTCAGGGTCACGGACCTTTTCTCCGGGACCGACAGGATGGGCGCCGGGAGTGTGCGCAAAAACATCAGGAGCGCCAGAAGAAATCTGAGAAAATTCAACGTTCTATCACCTCTCGGGTGGATTTATCGCATAGCACAACGAAAGTATACCAGATAAAAATCGCAAAGGCAAGTTTTTCGGCGAAAAAAGAATGACAATTGGCGGATCGTGGTGTATAATATGTAACATGTTTCCGGAAATATATCGCGAGGGGGCTTTCACGTGTTCAGGGACGCTTTTGACTCGGTGGTTTCCGCTTCGGAAAACAAGCTCGCCTTTATGAGAAGGTCGCCGCTGGGCTATTTCGCCGCCGGAGTGCTGGCGGGTATGTTCGTGGCCTTCGGCGGCTTTGTATCCGCCGCCATAGGCGGCGTACTGCAGGCGGCGGGCAGCCCCTGGACAAAGCTCGTGACGGCCTGCGTCTTTGCCTCGGCCCTGAGCCTTGTGATCATGGCGGGCAGCGAGCTTTTCACCGGCAACAACATGGTCATGGCCGCCGGGGTGCTGGCGCGGAGGGTCAAGGCGGTGGACGCCATGAAGCTGTGGCTCTTCTGCTGGCTGGCAAACTATGCCGGCGCGTGGCTGGCCGCGGGGCTTTACTTCGCCTCCGGCCTGGCTGCCGGCTCCACCGAGGCTTATATCGCCTCCCTGGCGCAGACGAAGCTGTCCCTTACCGTACCCCAGATGTTCATCCGGGGACTTCTGTGCAACATGCTGGTATGTCTGGCCGTTTGGTGCGGTTTCAAGCTGAAAAGCGAGACGGCCAGACTTATCATGATCTTCTGGTGCATCCTCGTATTCATGGCCTGCGGCTTTGAACACTCGGTGGCCAACATGTCCAGCCTCGCTCTCGCTCTGCTCACCGGCAGCGGGAGCTTCTGGTCCTATGTCCTGAACGTGGGCGTCGTGACTCTCGGCAACATCTTTGGCGGGGCGCTGTTTGTGGCGTTCCCCTATTGGCTGTGCGGGAGGAAATAGCGTCGCAAGCTCCCCTCGGACGGCCTCGCGGCCGGCGGCTCCTCTCAGAGAAGGGCGCCATTCACGTGTGAAAGGGTGAATACAGATGGTACATCAGGTACGCTCCTTCGGCATCTCCGGCATCGACGGGGTGGACGTGTCCGTGGAGTGCGACATATCCAGGGGTATCGGCAGGTTTGAGATCGGCGGACTGCCCGACACGGCGGTCAAGGAATCCCGGGAACGGGTGCCCTCGGCGGTGAAAAGCTGCGGGTTCAAGTTCCCCAACGCCCACGTCAACGTCAATCTGGCCCCGGCGCACATCAAAAAATCCGGGTCCATGTACGACCTTCCCATTATGCTCAGCGTCCTCATATCCTCCGGCGCCATCAACCCCACGCCGCCGACCATGGCCTTTGTGGGGGAGCTTGCCCTCAGCGGGGAGGTACGCCCCGTCTCGGGCGTGCTTTCCATGGCCATGCGGGCGGCCCGGTGCGGCGTCAAGGAGCTGTATGTGCCGGCGGAAAACGCCGAGGAGGCCTGCTTTGCCGGCGGCGTCACCGTCTACGGCGTGCGCCACGCGCTGGAGCTTATCGACCATCTGGAGGGACGCGGGCCCTTGGCTCCCGCGCCCCGGCCCACAGTGATGCCGCGCCCCTCCTACGACGTGGACTTCTCCGAGGTCAAGGGCCAGGAGAACGTCAAGCGGGCCCTTGAGGTGGCCGCCGCGGGCGGGCACAACATCCTGCTCATCGGGCCCCCAGGGGCCGGAAAATCCATGCTGGCAAAGCGCCTTCCCACCATTCTGCCGGACATGTCCCGTCAGGAACAGCTGGAGACCACCGCCATCTACTCCGTGGCGGGGAAGACCGTGGGCAAGGAGCATATCATGGCCGAGCGTCCCTTCCGCTCCCCTCACCACACCATGTCCCACGCGGCCATGGCCGGCGGGGCGCAGCTGCAGCCGGGGGAGATCTCCCTGGCCCACAACGGCATATTGTTTCTGGATGAGCTTCCCGAGTTCCACCGGGACGTGATCGAGGCGCTCCGCCAGCCCATCGAGGACGGCCAGGTGACCATCTCCCGCGCCGCGGGCACCGCGACTTATCCCGCCCGCTTCATGCTGGTGTGCGCCATGAACCCCTGCAAATGCGGCTGGTTCGGGCACCCCTCGGGCCGGTGTACCTGCTCCCAGCAGAGCGTGGAGGCATATAGGTCCAAGGTCTCCGGGCCCCTTCTCGACCGCGTCGACATGCACATCGAGGTCCCGGCCGTGGAGTTTGACGAGCTGCGGGACCGCTCTCCGGCCGAGTCCAGCGCCGCCATCCGGGAGCGGGTCAACGCCGCCCGGAGGATCCAACGGGAGCGCTGCTCCAAGGGGCGCGCCGCCTGCAACGCCCAGATGGGCCCCGACGAGATAAGGGCCTGGTGTGAGCTTGACGGGGCCGGCGAGAAGCTGATGCGCTCGGCCTTCGAGCGCCTGGGGCTCACCGCCCGCAGCCACGACCGCATCCTGCGCGTGGCCCGTACCATCGCCGACCTCGCCGGGAGCGAGAATATCCTGCCCCAGCACCTGGCCGAGGCCATCCAGTATCGGGCGTATGATTTCAAGGTGGAGAAATGAGGGTACCGATGAACGATATCATTCTTTTGAAGCAGGGCGAGATCGTCCTGAAGGGACTCAACCGCCGGATATTCGAGGATAAGCTGGTCGCCAATGTGCGCCGGAGGATGGCGCATATCGGGAATTTCCGGATATACGCCGCCCAGTCCACCGTCTATGTGGAGCCGCTGGACGACGGGGCCGACATGGACGCGGCCTTTGAGGCGGCAAAGCAGATCTTCGGGTTCGTGGCGATCGTCCGCGCCGCGGCGTGTCCGAAGGACCCGGACGCCATCTTTGAGACGGCCAGGACGTATCTGGCGGAGGATCTCGCCGGGGCCAGGTCCTTCAAGGTGGAGTCCAAGCGTTCGGACAAGGCCTATCCCATGACCAGCATCCAGGTGAGCCAGTACGTGGGCGGGCTTCTGGCCGAGGCGTTCCCGGACGTCCGGGTGGACGTCCACGACCCGGAGCTGACGGTCCATGTGGAGATCCGGGAAAACGCGGCCTATGTCCACTCGGTGCCCACTCTGGGCGCCGGCGGGATGCCCGTGGGGTCCTGCGGGTCGGCGGTCAGCATGCTCTCCGGAGGCATCGACAGCCCGGTCAGCACCTGGATGACGGCCAAGCGGGGCGTCCAGATCGTCCCTGTCCACTTCTTCTCCTTCCCCTACACCTCGGAGCTTGCCAAGCAAAAGGTTATCGACCTTGCGCGTATCCTGGCCCCCTGGTGCGGGCGAATGACGCTCCAGATCGTGCCCTTCACCCACATCCAGGAGGAGATCAGGGACCACTGCCCGGAGGAGTATTTTACCGTCATTATGCGCCGCTTCATGACCCGCATCTCGGAGAGGATCGCCCTTATGAACGGCTGCGGCGCCATCGTCACCGGGGAGAGCCTCGGGCAGGTGGCCAGCCAGACCATGCAGGCCATGGCGGTGACCCAGGAGCCGGTGAGGCTGCCGGTCCTAAGGCCGCTGGTGTGCATGGACAAGCGGGAGATCATTGAGATCGCGCGGAAAATAGACACCTTTGAGACCAGCATCCTCCCCTACGAGGACTGCTGTACCGTCTTTACCCCCCGCCACCCACGGACGAGGCCGCGGCTCGAGGATGTCCTTGAGGCCGAAAAGCCGCTGGACATCGACGCCCTGGTGGAGGAGGCCGTGACCAATATTGAAAGAATATCAATTTCTAAATAACAGGAGGTTCAGCTATCATGGAAACAGGTAAATATCAGCTGGGACTGGTTGAAAGGCTCAGCTTCGCGCGCTACGGCGGGACGGAGGACGAGCTGCGCGCCGCGCACATTCTTCAGGAGGAGATCAGGGACGCGGGAGGCGAAAGCGAGCTGATGGACTTCACCGTGCCGGCCTCGGAGGTGGAGGAATGCTCCATAAAGGTCACGGCGCCCTTTGAACGTGAGATCGAGTGCGTGCCTTACTGGCTCAGCGGGTCCCTGCCCGAGGGCGGCGCGGATCTGAAGTTCTTCTACGCGCCCCGGGGCGTGGAGGAGGACTACGGCGGCATGGGATCCCTGGAGGGGTACGCGGTCATGCTCAACGGCCTGAGCTTTGACGCCTACAAGCTTCTCTTCGAGAAGAAGGCCAGCGCCTTTATCGTCCTCCAGGGCAAGTGGTTTGACGACGAGAGCGGCCTTGACCTGTACTCCCGGACCATCCGGCCCAAGATGCAGGAGATCGGGCGGATCCCGGGCTTTATGATCACCGGCCGGGACGCCACGGAGCTTGTGCGGGACGGGGCGCAGACCGTACATCTCGCGCTTGTCCAGCGCGACGTGGACCACACCTCCCGCGACGTGGCGGCGGTGGTGCCGGGGACCGGGATCCCGGGCGAGTCCATCGTCCTCACGGCCCATTATGACTCCGTGCCGGTGGGTACCGGGTCCTGGGACAACGCCACGGGCGCGGCGAACCTGACGGCGCTCTACAGATACTTTGTCAAGCACCCCGCCCGCCGCACTCTGCGGTTTATCTGGTGCGGCAGCGAGGAGCAGGGGCTTCTGGGCTCCAAGGCGTGGATCGCTCGGCATGAGGAGCTTATGCCGGAGGTGAAGTTCTGCTTCAACTTCGACATGTGCGGCACCGTTCTGGGGCCCAACGAGATCTACGTCACCGGCGGGGACGACCTTCTCGATTTCGCCCGGCAGTACGCCCGCGAGGTGGGCTGGCCGGCCAACTTTGTCCAGAAGGTCCACTCCTCCGACTCCGCCCCCTTCGCGGACCGGGGCGTCCCGGCCCTGGGCATCACCAGGAGATCCGGCACCGCGGTCATACATACCCACGACGACCTGCTGTTCCCCCTGAGCGAGGCGGCCATGGGCGACATTTTCACCTTCTCCTCCGGGATGGTCGGGAGGGTCGCCAACGCCAGGTTCCTGCCCGTGAATACCGGGATGCCGGACAGCATGAAGGAACAGCTGGACAAATATTTCCAGCGAGACAAAAAAACCGGCAGGGAAGAGGCATAATAATGTTTGACGCTGTCCCTCAAAGGAGGCATTTGATATGACGCATACCGCCGAAATCATCTCCGTGGGTACGGAGCTTCTTCTTGGCAACATCGCCAACACCGACGCCCAGGACATCTCCCAGATGCTCTCGGAGCTTGGGATCAACGTATATTATCACACGGTCGTGGGTGACAACCCCGAGCGGCTCAAGGCCGCCGTGGCCATCGCCAGAACAAGGGCCGACATCATCATCACCACCGGCGGGCTGGGGCCCACCTGCGACGATCTCACCAAGCAGACGCTGGCCGAAGCCTTCGGGAAAAAGCTCATCTTCGACGAGCGGGAGGCCCAGGAGATCCGGGATTACTTCGCCACCCGGCTCCACAGCCATCAGATGACCGACAACAACTACCGGCAGGCGTATCTGCCGGAGGGGTGTGTGCCCTTCCACAACGACTGCGGCACCGCGCCGGGATGCGCCTTCGAGGCCGAGGGCGTCCGGGTGATCATGCTCCCCGGCCCGCCCCGGGAATGTGTGCCCATGTTCCGCTCCTGCGCCATGCCGTATCTCCGTCAGCTTTCGGAGCTGGAGCTTGTGAGCCACAACATCCACATCTTCGGGCTGGGCGAATCCTTTGTGGAGGATAAGCTCAGGGACACCATGCTAAGGCTCGAAAACCCCACCCTGGCCCCCTACGCCAAGTCCGGCGAGGTGAGATTGCGGGTCACCGCCAGGGCCAAAACCGACGAGGAGGCCGAGAGACTGATGGCGCCGGTCATCGCCGAGGTGCGGGAGAAGATCGGCGACTGCATCTACGGCATCGACACGGACACGCTGGAAAACACGGTACTGCGGCTTTTGAAGGAAAAGCATGTCACCCTGGCCGCCGCCGAGAGCTGTACCGGCGGGCTGGTGTCCAAGCGAATGACCGACCTGCCCGGCGCGTCGGAGGTTTATCTGGGCGGCGCGGTGACCTACGCGCCCGAGTCCAAGACCGCCATTCTGGGCGTGCCCGTGGATCTCATCGAGCATGACGGGGTGGTCAGCTCCTCGGTGTCCGAGGCCATGGCCCAGGGCGTGCGGGCGAGGTTTGAATCGGATCTCGGCATCGGCATCACAGGCGTCGCGGGGCCGGCCTCCGACGAGTCCGGGACGCCCGTGGGGACGGTGTTCGTAAGCCTGGCCACCCACCGCAGGACCTACACCCGCAAGCTCCATCTGGGCCATGACCGGGACCGGGTCCGCGTCAGCGCCGCCAACCACGCGCTGGATATGGTGAGAAGATTTCTTACGGGGCTGGACGTGGAGGAATGGGAGAAGTGAGGAGCCGCCTGACAGGCGGGCGGGGGATCAGCTTTTTCTCTTTTCCCGAAACGGAAAGGAGAAAAAGCTTAGCAAAAAGAGAAAAGATTTTGTTTTGGGCCTGGTAGTTAACCGGGCCCAAGCTTTGTTTCGGCGGGACGGCTGCCGCGGCAATAGTCGATAGCAATGGAACCGCTCATCACCGCTTGGTACGTCGTCGAATTGTTTCGGCGTCTAACCCGCTAATCACTCACCGCTCTATAATCAAAGCAATCGTTCCTCTTTCGGGCCGCGCTGCCGGTCTATAATCGTGTGGAAAATTTAAAACCTGCTCCTCTTTTTTGCGCAAGCTCCCCTCTGGCCGTTTTTAAAAGGGGATTGGCAAGGGGGAAAATCGGGATCTCCCTTGACTCGTTTTACAAAAAATCGCCGTCCTGTCAAAAGGGCGGCGATACGCTTGGCGGCGGGTAATGCTTAGATCCTGGCGACGCCGGTGCGTCTCGCGGCGGCGGACACGGCGGCGGCTACGGCGGGGCCGACGCGCTTGTCGAAGGCGGCCGGGATGATGTAATCGGCGTTCAGCTCATCGTCGGAGATAAGACCGGCAAGGGCCTGGGCGGCGGCCATTTTCATCTCCTCGTTGATATCCGAGGCGCGCACGTCGAAGGTGCCCCGGAAGATGCCGGGGAAGGCCAGGACGTTGTTGATCTGGTTGGGGTAATCGCTTCTGCCCGTGGCGATGACGGCGGCGCCGCCGGCCTTGGCGTCCTCGGGGAAGATCTCGGGCGTGGGGTTGGCGCAGGCGAAGATAATGGCGTCGCGGGCCATGGTCTTCACCATGTCACATGTCAGCGTGCCGGGGCCGGAGACGCCGATGAACACGTCCGCGCCGGCGATCACGTCGGCCAGCTTTCCGGTCTTGCGCTCTAAGTTCGTGACCTCCGCCATCTCGGCCTTGATCCAGTTCAGATTTTCCCGGCCCTGATAGATGGCGCCGGTGCGGTCGGTCATGATGATATCCTTGAAGCCGGCGGAGAGCAGGAGCTTGACGATGGCCACGGCGGCGGCGCCCGCGCCGGAGGTGACGATCCTCACGTCCTCCTTCTTTTTGCCCACCACCTTCAGGGCGTTGGTGAGGCCTGCCAGGGTGATGACGGCGGTGCCGTGCTGGTCGTCGTGGAAGATGGGGATGTCGCAGCGCTCCTTGAGCTTGCGCTCGATCTCAAAGCACCGGGGGGCGGAGATGTCCTCCAGATTGATGCCGCCGAAGGAGCCGGAGATCAGGGCCACGGTGTTGACAAATTCGTCCACGTCCTTTGTCCTGACGCAGAGGGGGAAGGCGTCCACACCGCCGAAGGCCTTGAACAGCACGCACTTGCCCTCCATGACGGGCATACCGGCCTCGGGGCCGATGTCGCCCAGTCCCAAGACGGCGGTGCCGTCGGTGATAACGGCGCACAGGTTGTGGCGGAGGGTCAGGTCGTAGCTCTTATCGATATCCTTCTGGATCTCCAGGCACGGCTGGGCCACGCCGGGGGTGTAGGCAAGGCTCAGATCCTCCTTGGAGGCCACGGGGACGCGGGTGTTGATCTCGATTTTGCCCTTCCACTCACCGTGGAGGCGCAGGGACTCTTTGGCGTAATCCATTTGGGGATCCTCCTGATACGTTTTTTATTACCGGGAACATTATACCTTAAAGGTTCAAAAACCGAAAGACGGAAACTCCACGAAAAAAGCCCCCCTTCCGGGGGGACTTTTTATCACAGTAGATACATTCCCGGCCGTACGGAAGCGTTTCCGGGGAATTCTTCCGATGATGTTGTAGGGGCCGCCCCTTTGGGCGGCCCGTTCCCCGCTGATCGACGGCCCGTACAGGTGCGATGTACGGAACATGTTGGTAATCCGTGACAGGCTATCCGTAGGGGCCGATGACCACATCGGCCCGTCCTTCAACGCCGCAGCCTTTTTGAACGACGGTGCGGCGTGTGGGCCGATGTGGTCATCGGCCCCTACGGGTGCGTTTTACGCAATGCGTCGGGATTTCGGCGACCCGCCGGGTCAGCTGACGCGGTAATGGCCCACGATCTCGTCCCTGTACCGCTCCAGAACGTCCTCCTCATACCGGAGCTGGGACTTTCCGGCGTGGTGGATCAGGAACGGGACGCCTTTTTTGTTCCGCGCGTCGGAGACGACGCCGATGTGGTTGCGGAAAATCACGATGTCCCCGCCCTGCCACTCCCCGATCTCGGTAAGCTCCGTGGTGAGGGCGCGGGCGGTATTTTTGAAGTAGACCGCCAGGTTCCGGACGCGCCGGAAGTCGATCTTCCG
>CANQSU010000089.1 GCA_947626585.1 uncultured Oscillospiraceae bacterium | reverse complement strand
CTCCAATGCGTTGGTGGCTGCTTTTGCCCCCGTCCAGGCCGTTTGACGCCCTTTGCGATCCAGTAGGCAGTAGGGGTCAGTACATTGTCGGCCTCCAGCTTGGTAGCAATCTGCTCCGCCCCCATGCCGGAGATAGTCATGTCGAAGATGCGACGCACAACGGCGGCAGCTTCTTCATCCACGATCCAATGCTTTGGATTGTCCGGGTCCTTCTTATAGCCGTAGACCGGCTGGCCCATCGGCTCGCCTGAGTTGCCTTTGATCTTGTTGCTGATGCGCCGCTTCTTGCTGATGTCGCGGGCATACCATTCATTGAACAGGTTTTTGATTGGGGCCAGCTCGTTATCACCCTCAAAGGTGTCGATACCGTCCGATACTGCCACAAGCCGTATGTCATGCTCCGGGAAAAACTCCTCCATCAGTCTGCCGACCTCAATGTAGTTTCTGCCCAGGCGGGACATATCTTTCACGAAAACGGCGGCTGCATGGCCTTTTTCCAGTTCAGCCATCATAGCGTTGAAGCCGGGACGGTTCATGGTAACGCCGGACACCCCATCGTCAACGAATGTGACAAGGTTGGTGTAACCCATATCCTTGGCGGCCTTGGTGAGCAGCTTCTTCTGGTTCTGGATGCTGTAACTCTCCCCTTCCAGGTTGTCGTCGCGGGAGAGGCGTGGGTACAAAAACGCGGTATTCTCGCGGGACTTCTTGCTGGTTGACTGTTTCATAAAATCCTCCTTTCCGGCAGTCAACACAGCGATATTTACAATGTAAGAATACCACGTTTGGCTGCCAATGTCACGGATGCCGTTGAAAAAGTCAAGACTGGTCCGTAACGTCAGCTTTCATCATCCGCATGAGAATACTGCTGAAGGATTCACCCCCGTCGCGAAAGACGGGGGTGACGACAAATCTTCTGCCATCCACCGTGTAAGTGATTTTCCTGCTCAATGAATCATCAGCGGGGGTGTTCTGGCTGCACCCGGCCCGCTTTTGCGCCTTTTCCATATGGATGCCTTCTTCCAAAAGAAAGCCGGATGTATCACCGTAGGACGACCTAGGGATGATACTCCGGTTTCCTCTGATATGTTTGCGTACTCGCCGTATTTGCCACGCGCCCCGGCGTTGGGGATGTCACGGGCCGCCTCTGGCAAGGCTGTCATAACTCTGCGATACCGCTGCTTGTAGGGCTGGCGCATATCGTAGGGCTTCCCCTCTAGTCCATGGGAGAGCGTGAGCAAGTTTCATTATCCACCGCGCTGTCTTTGCGCCCGATCTGCCAGGTCGGGTCCAGGGTATGCGTTGGTCGCTCCGAGGCTTGTCCTGCGAGGACGGCTTCATCTTGGCGTCGCACCCTGCGTCGCTATCACGCGGTTTTTGTGCCTGTGACACCGTGTATTCAGTTGTCAGGGAGAAAGGATTCTCTTTCTTACCTCGCTATTATTATACTGCCGAATTAACATTTTGAACGTGCGCTGTGCGCACGGAAATGTGCGAACTACACACACTAAACGTAGCCTTTTATATCTGAAAGCATGGTAATAACCGTTTCAAGCGCAGATTGAAGCTCAGGGCTATTTGAATACCCGTAAATGAGATAATCAGTGCTGACATGATAAAGCTCCGAAAACGCAACAACAGATGTCAGAGTTTGCTTCCGCACGCCAGTTTCAAGCATACGGTAATGATCCACAGAAAAATTCATATCCGCCGCGACGCTTTGCACACTGAGCCCTAATTCCATTCGGCGTGCCCGCATCCTTTGGCCAATCTCCTTATCATTGACGCTCATGGATAGCCCCTTTCCATCACTACCAGGAAAGGACCCAAAATGCCTTCAGTCATCCCACAAGCGTCAAAACAGAAACTACAACAAGGCTGATACCTCCCCCTCCCCAAAGGGAGGCATCATGGCAAGCAGTGCTTTCCTAGTTTTAACTTGGCAATAGCGAATGTAAGTAGTTGTAATTCTTGAAACTATTTTGTAACTATTTTTGCGCAAAAAAGCCCCCGACTCTTGCCGGGGTAGCAGAGCATTTCAAAATTAAAAGGTCACTCGCAGGCGTTTTGCCCTCCCTGATCAGGAGAGCAAAACGCCCATCATCGCATTACTTTGTCTCAGTGTTTCTCGCCGCCGCTTCGGGCCGCAACGCTCTTGCCGCGCCGTCTGTTTACACAGATGACAGCGCCCAAACTGACGAGGGCAACGACCGCAACGGCAAACCAGACCTCGGGACGACTTTCATCCCCCGTAGGCGGAGACCCCGGACCAGCAGGAACAGGGGTAGGCTGCACGGGCACAGGTGTGCTGAACGGCTCAGTAGGCTCCGGTGTATTGAACGGCTCAGAAGTGGTCCCAGGAGGCAAAGAGGGCCCTGGCGTAGATGTTGTGCCAGGTTCCGGGGTGTCACCGGGTTTCGGACTGTTGCTGGGTCCTGGGCTGGCACTAGGCTCCGGACTGTTGCTGGGTCCTGGGCTGGCACTAGGCTCCGGACTGCCGCTTGGTTCTGGGCTGGTACCAGGCTCCGGGCTGTTGCTGGGTCCTGGGCTGGCACTAGGCTCCGGGCTACTACTCGGCGTTGGAGACGGTTCCTCATCCCTGGGCGGCGCCACGCTGGGCTTATAGTTGGTGAACGCGGCCGCGACGATAGTATCCATCACGATCTTGCCAGTATTGCCGACAGCGGTGGTCGTATAGCCATCGGTATTGGCCTCCGCCTCAGTGACCACATATTCAGCTTCTGCCGGCAAGCCAGTGATCGTAATGTACTGGCCGTCCTTCAACGTGACAGGCTCGGACAAATATGTTCCGTCGCCGTTGGCCTTAAATGTAATCGTGCCGGTAGCTCCTGTGCCCGTTCCTGCGCCTGTGAGAGAGTAAGTATAGGTCCTATTAACTGTTCCTCCTATGGGCGGGGTGAGCTTCACAGTAAAGTGGAACTGTTTGTTCCTGTCCCCCGTGCCGGTGACCGTCTTCGTGATCGTCAGCCCACCAAGCGCCGCATCATATTTGTTGGTGACCGTGACCGGCGCTTCGCTGCCAGCAGCAACAGCAACGCTGCCGTTGCCGGTGACAGTGAGCTTCTGGCCAGGGACACCGGCGTCACTCTCCGTGACGGCGTATTCACCGGGAGCCAGCCTATCCAGGGTCTTTTTTTCGTCGGCTTTCAGGGTGAATGTCTCGTTGTACCCGTCCGGGCCAGTCACGGTGAAGGTGAACTCCTTACCCGCGGCGGCCACGGCAGCAGTGCCCTCGACCTGCTTGGTGACGGTCAGGCGGCCGTACTTGTACGTATTGGTAACGGTGACAGTGACCGTGCCGTCCTTCGTTATCGTGCCGTTGGGTACGTCGATGACGGCCTCATAGTCGTCATAGGGCGCCTCCGCCACGGTGTACTTCACGCCGGCGGGAAGGCCGGTGGCCGTCACGGTGTCGCCGCCCTTCAGGGTGAGCGTGGCAACGCCCCTGGTGAACGTCATGCCGTCGTAGGCGCCGCTGAAGTCCTCAAGAACATTGTCCGTCGTGGCGTCCTTCAGTGTGACCGTGACGGTGAACCGCTGCTCCGGGTCGCCGCCCACGATATTCTTGGTGACGCTCAACGAGCCGCTCATATAGGTGTTGGTGAACGCCGCTGTCGCCGTTTTACCGTCCTCGATCTGGCCGCTGGCGTCCGCGGGGGTGGTCGTGTAGCCCAGGGTGTTCGCCTCGGCCTCTTCCACGGTATAGAAGACGCCGGCGGGCAGACCTGTCGCCGTCAGGGAACCGCCATCTTCCAGCGTGAAGGTGGCAACGCCATTGGTGAACGTCATGCCGCCATAGACGCCAGTGATGTCGCTGCGGACAGAGCCGCTCACGGAGCCTTCATGCAGCGTCACGGTGAAGTGGAAGGTCCCCGGAAGGCCCGCCGGTCGGTTCACCACGGACTTGGACACAGTGAGCTCGCCGGTCTTATAGCGGTTGACCGCGTTGACCGTCACGGTCTTGTCAGCATCCGCCGGGTTGAAAGTGTCAGTGAAACTGCCGCCGGTGTTCACTTCGCCGTTGTACGAAACCTCATAGCCGCTGGGCACAGTCTCCTGGATCGTATAAGTGGTGCCATTCGCGAGGTCACGGAGCGTCTTGGTCTCGCCAGCACGCAGAGAGAAGTTTGCAACACCGTTCGTGAATGTCAAATCACCAAACGTCTCAGCGCCTGAAGCGCTGTGCCCATCCAGCTTGATCGTGAATTGGTACTCGGTCGTGGAAATGTCCGTACCGGCCGGGGCGTCTTCCACGGTCTTGGTGATGGCCAGGACGCCGGGCTCATGGACATTTTTGACGGTCACGTCTGCCGTGCCGCCGGAGGGAATGGTCCCGCTGCCGTTCAGATAGCTGACGTGGTAGCCCCTGTCATCCACGCTTTCCTCCGTGACGGTATAGCGTGCGTTGGCGGGGAGGTCCGGGATCTCCACCGGCACATTGGGCGTTAGCTCGATCTCTACCTTGTTGTTGGTGTCGAACGTATAATCGCCGTGCGTGCCGGTGACGCCCTCCACCCACACGGTGACCTTAAACTTCCCGTCGTCGTAGCTCTCCGAGTGGGAGCCCTTGTGCTCCACGGTCTTGGTGAGCTTCAGCCAGCCGCCCACGTAGGTGTTCGTGATGCCCACCGACTGCGGCGCACCAGCCGTGATGACGCCCTCGCCGTTCCCGCCGCCGTCAAAGGACGGGGCATAGTTGGCGTCCACGTTCTTCTCATAGACCTTATAGCTCACCCCGGCGGGGAGGCCCTTGATGGTGATGGAATGGGGGTACGAACCGCTGGCTTCCGCATCCTGCAGGAAGACCTCTCCCTGCAGCTCGCCGTTTTCAAACGTCACCGTCTCATAAGTGTTCGTGGCATCTTCCACCTGGAATGTACCGCTGATGGCCGGCGTGAGCTGCACGCCAATCTGGAAGGGGCGGTCTTTGATTTGGGAGGCGCTGTCTTTATCCCCGCCCGCGACGCTCTTGGAGATGGTCAGTTCGCCGGTCCTGTATCGGTTGGTGAAGGTGGCCCCCGTAGAAACAGCAGAACCACCGCCGACCCGCATATAGGACCCGGACGCCACCAGTTCCCCATCCACATCCCTGACCGTGACGGTCAGTATCCATTCGCTCCGGTCGTAGGTATAGCCCTCGGTGTCACCCGGAAGCTCCCGAATGGTGTACGTATAGGTCCCCGGCTCGGTGTAGGTGATCGCGCCGAAGTTCGTGGTCCCTGCACCTTCAACGGTAACGGAGGCAGTAGTCCCGCTCCCGGAGGGCATAGGCGCGCCGTCGTTGGCCGCCATGGTGAAGGTGAACGTCTCGTTTGCAGGTGGCGTACCATCGACAGATTTAGTCACCTGGGGTTCAAAGGTCGTGGGCTTTGTAGCGTATCGGTTGGTAAAGACCGCGCTCTCCTCACGTCCCACTCCGTCCTTGGCATAGTTGCCTGTGGCTATCAGATGGCCGCCCTCGTCCTTGACCGTGACGGTGAGGGTCCACTCGCTCTCGTCATAGGTATAGCCCCCGGTGCTGCCGCCGGTTTCTTTTATGGTGTACTCAAATACTCCGGCTTTGTTAAAAGTGATCGCGCCGAAGGCGCCCATTGCCGTGCCCCTGGTGGTGACAGTCACCTGGTTGGGGTCAGGCATCGGCGCACCCGCCGTCTTCGCTTCCAGGGTAAAGGTGAAGGTCTCTCTTCTTTCGGGTTCGCCGGTGACGATCTTTGTCACCTGGGGCGTGAACGCGGCGACAGTCGGATCATACTTGTTTGTAAAGCTGGCCCCGTCGGTGGTGCTCCCGGTGCTATCCTTGCTATAATAACCCGCCGCAACGAGTTTGCCGGCCGATTCGGTGACCCTCACGGTCAGGGTCCAGACGCTTCCATCGTAAGCATAGCCTGGAACGTCGCCCTGTACCTCCTGGAGCGTGTATCTATATAGCCCCTCCTTGGTGTACGTGATCGCGCCAAATGATGCCATACCGTCACCAGTGACGGTGACCGTATTCCCCTCGGGCATAGGCTCGCTGCCAGTCTGACCCGTCAGGGTGAAGGTGAACGTCTCGTCAGACGGAGGCGAACCGCTGACTGTCTTATGCACGCTGGGTACAAAGGTGTCAGGGCCAGGCTTATGGTTGGTAAACGCTGCCGCAGCGGTCCCATCCGACGGGATGGCCCCGGACGCACGCTCCGCGCTGGTGGTATAGCCGTCCTGATCGGCCTCAAGCTCCGTCACCTGATAGGTGACGCCCGCCGGAAGATCGGTCGCGGTCACGGTGGCACCGCTCTTCAGCTTGAAGGTGGCGACGCCATTGTCGAACGTCATCCCGCCGTGCTCGCCGGTGACGGTCTTGTCGCCCAGCTCCACCCGGAAGCTCCACTCTTTGTCCGTATCGCCGCCGTCGCCAGTGACCGTCTTCGTGACGGACAGAGCGCCGTTCTTCGGTGTATAGGTATTGGTGACGGTGACCTCGCCCGACTTGTTGGCCTCCACGGTGACCTCTCCGTCACCGGTGACCACCAGGTCATAACCGGTGATATTGGCGTCGGTCTCGGTGACGGTATATGTGCCGGGAAGGAGGCCCGTCAGCGTTTCCCGCTCGCCATTATGCAGGGTGACGGTCTGGCTGCTTCCTCCGGGGGCGGGTCCGGTGACAGTGAAGGTAAACTCCTTGCCCGCGGCGGCAGCGCCGCCGCCCTCCACACGCTTGACCAGGGTCAGCTCGCCGTACTTATATGTGTTGGTGACGGTAGCCTCCGCCCTCGTCCCCTGCGCGATCGTGCCGGTATTCCCGGTGTAGGTCGTGTCATAGCCGTCATAGGTCCTCTCCTCCACGGTATAGCTCACGCCGTCGGGGAGATTGGAGGCCGTGGCGGTCTTGCCGCCCTGGAGCGTGACGGTGGCTTTGCCCTCCGTGAACTTCATATCGCCGTAGTCGCCGCCGAAGCTGGTGAGCACTTCGCCGGTCTTGGCGTCGGTCAGCGTCACGGTGATGTCGAACGTCTGCGCCGGGTCGCCGCCCACGGCCAGTTTGGTCACGCTCAGCTCCCCGCCTTTATAGGTGTTGGTGAACGCCGCTGTCGCCTCAACGCCGTCTTTGATCTCGCCCTCGTCATCGGTGACAGTGGTGGTATAGCCCAGGGTATTGGCCTCCTTCTCCTCCACGGTATAGAAGATACCCTCGGGCAGACCGCTGGCCGTCAGGGAACCGCCATTTTCCAGCGTGAAGGCAGCGACACCCTGATTGAACGTCATCCTGCCATATTCGCCGGTGATGTCCGTGCGGACAGGGCCTGACTCGGAGTCACTATGCAGCGTCACGGTGAAGTTGAACGTCCTGGGATGGCCTGCCGGACGGTTCTCCACGGTCTTGGACACCGTCAGGCTGCCGGTCTTGTAGTGGTTGACCGCCTGGACCGTGACGGAGTGGTTGTCCTTATCGGCCAGGTCCACCGTATAGCTGTTGGACCCGTTCGGTGTAGCGCCGTCGATCTCCAGAACATAGCCGTCCGGTACGTTGTTCTCCGTGATGGTGAACTGCGTATCCCCATGGAAGCCCTGGAGGGTCTTCGTCTCACCGGCTTTCAGCTTGAAGGTCACAGAGCCATTTTCAAACTGCAGCTCGCCGTGCCAATGGCTGCAATCCGGATGATTGACCTGGGTGATGGTAAATTCATACTCTTTATTAGTATCAAGTGCATCCGGTCCGCCGTCCACCGTCTTGGTGATCGTCAGTTTTCCCGGCTCGTGGGTATTGGTAATGGTCGCCGTGACGGTGCCGCCAGGCTTTATCGTGCCCTCGCATTTGTCATAGCTGACCAGATAGCCCCGCCGGCCAGCGGCGGTCACATCCTCCTCGACGGTGTAATGCGCGTTGGCGGGCAGGCCCGGAATGGTGACCTCCTCTCCGGCCCCTATTTCAAAGGTAATCTTATGGTCACTATCGAACGTATAACCGCCTCGCGGACCCGTCACACCATCGACCCATACGGTGACCTTGAAGGGGGTGCGGTCCTCCCACCCTCCAGGTTCGATATTCTTCTTGATCTTCAGCTCACCGCCGGTATAGGTATTGGTCATATCGACCTTCTGGGTCCCATTGGCGCTGATGGTGCCCTTGCCGTCACCCGAGCCATAGGAAAGGGTATAATCCTTCTCCGTCACCTCCGACACCGTATAGGTCACGCCCGCGGGCAGGCCCTTGATGGTGATGGAGTGGGGATATTCCAGCGTATCCACCACGCCTGGTACAGTCTCAGTCGCTTGTTGCAGAAAGATATCCGTCTTCAGCTCGCCGTTTTCAAACACCACTGTCGTATATTTTCCCAGGGCGTCCACTGCCTCGAAGGTGCCACTGATTTGCGGTTTCAGATCCACCTGGATCTGAAAGCCGTGATATGCGTTGCCGCCCGTGACGCTCTTGGTAATGGTGAGCTCGCCAGTCTTATAAACGTTGGTGAAGCCGATACTTCCGGCGGTGTCGCTGCCATGGCTATAAGTGGGCGCGGCCACCAGATGGCCGCCCTCGTCCTTGACCTCCACTTTTATGGTCCACTCGGTCTCGTCGTAGGTATAGCCCGAAGTGGTGCCAGCGGTCTCTTTTACGGTGTACTCATAGGTCCCCGGCGTGTCATAGGTGATCTGGCCGAAGGAGGCCGTGCCGCTGTCTTTCGTCGTGACGGTGGCAGTGCGGCCGGCCTCGGTGGTGGGCATGGGGGCGCCATCCTTCCCCGCCAGGGTGAAGGTGAATCTCTCGTTCTCCTTGGGGCTGCCGGAGACCGTCTTGGTCACCTGGGGCTGGAAGGTGGCGGGAGAAGCCTTGTAGCTGTTGGAAAACGCGGCCGTATCGCTGGTCGAAACGCCGTCCTTGCTATAATTCGCGGAGGCCACCAGCTGGCCGTCCACGTCCGTGACCGTGACGGTGAGGGTCCACTCGCTCCCGTCATAGGTATAGCCCGCAGTGGTGCCAGTAGTCTCTTTTATGGTGTAGGTATATGTCCCGGCCTTGGTATAGGTGATCTCGCCAAAGTCGGCAGACCCGTTGTTTGTGGTCTTGATCGTGGCCGTGGCGGGATTGCTGCCGCCGGGCATGGGGGCATCGCCCTCCCCCGTCAGGGTGAAGGTGAACTCCCCCTCTGTCGGGGGCGTCATACCGGTGATTTCTTTGCTCACGCTGGGTTTGTAGGTGGTGGAGGCGGGTTCATACGTGTTGGTGAAGGGGGCCTCGCCCTCATTTGTCCCGCCGGTCTTTGTGTATTGACCGGTGGCCACCAGCTTGCCGTCATTGTCCGTGACTGTGACAGTGAGGGTCCACTTGGTCGTGTCGTAGGTATAGCCTCCGGCACTGCCGTTTTGTTCCACAATCGTATAGGTATATGTTCCGGCCTTGGTATAGGTAATCTCCTCGAAGTTGGCGTGGCCGGTTCTTTTGGTCGTGATCGTAACGACGTCCTCATCGACGCCCCCTGGCATGGGCGCGTTACCCTGCCTCGTCAGGGTGAAGGTGAATGTCCCTTCCGTCGGCGGCTCCTGGCCGTCAATGGTCTTGTCCACGCCGGGGGTGAAGCCGGCGGCGGAGGGCTTGTGGTTGGTAAAGGCGACTGTCGCGCCGGCCCCCTCCGTCAAGGTGCCGGATTGTTCACCCATAGGGGTGGTGGTATAGCCGCCCTTGTCGGTGTCCGTCTCCGTCACGGTATAGGTCGTGCCCTCGGGCAGCTGGAGCGTCAGGGTCTGGCCGTGTTTGAGCTGCACGGTAGCCTTTCCCTCTGTAAACTTTATATCCGCCTTACCATCCGTGAAAGCCACGCCGCCCTGGGTAACTGTACCGGCCAGCACGTTGCCTTCCCACAGCTCGCCGGGGAAGGTCCCGTTGGCGTCCACGTTATCCCCCGAAATGGTGATCTCGAAGCTCCACAGCGCGGTTTTATCGCCCGCGCCGCCGGTGACAGTCTTGCTGACGGAAAGGGTCTGCAAGGGCACCCGCACAAACTTGGGCGACGCCGGCGTCACCGCCATGGGATGGTGCTCCGCGTCATAGTTGGGCACATACACGCAGAACGCCTGGGGCGTATAGCGATAGTCCTCGGTGAACAACTCGTCCCCGGTGACGAGCCAGACGCCCTCTGCCAGATTCTGGAACAGAGCGGAACCGGAAGCGTCCGTGGACTGGGTATCTTTCGCCTCGACGCTCGCCGCCACAGCAAGCAGCTTCTCGACTGCGGCCTCCATATCGCTGTTGTTCATGTTGTTTTTCAGCACCGCACCGCAGCTTACGAAGTCGCCGGTCAGGGTGAACTCGTCGGAACCCCCATCCGGCTTTGTCGCCACATAATAGATATGGAACTGCGCGCCGGGGAGGGCCGTGCGCTCGTCGGCAAAATTCACGCTCAACCCGAACACGCCGCTGTCATCCGCGCCGCTTACAGCGGCCAGGCCCGTCAAAGGCATGGCCAGCAGCGACGCCGCAACGAGCAGCACCGCCAGGACCCGGTTCATAATAACTCTTTTCATGTTCATCCTCCCCTCTCAGCCCTGTTTCCGCCGGGTCTTTGCCCGGACCGCCAGCAGCACGGCGCAGCCCACGGCAATGGCCGCAAGGCTGGCCCATGCAGCGTGGACGCCGGGACCGCCGGTGAGGGGCACGATATAGTCCGTGACCTGGTTGACGAACGTGGCCGCGACGGTATTGTCCTCCGGGATGGTACCCACGTCGTTGGTGATGGTGGTGGTATAGCCGTTCTGGTTGGCCTCATCCTCCGTCACCTGGTAGGCCATGCCCGCGGGCAGGCCCTCAATGATCTTCGTATCTCCGTGCTTCAGCTGGAATTTCGCCACGCCGTTGTCAAACTGTACGTCGCCCAGCGTTTCGTTAAACTCTGTGTCCTCCAGCCGGACGGTAAAGTTGAAGTCTTTGTTCATGTCCTCCGAGTGGCTGCTTTTGACCGTCTTGGTGACGGACAGCGAGCCGGTGGCCTCGGATGTGGTGTTGACGAAGGGCCAGGTCTCCACGGTGTCGCCCCGGACCGTCATGCCCGCGTACCCCGCCGGGGTCTCGGGCAGGGTCTGGACAAAGCCCTTTTGAGACTGCTCACGGACGCTGTACGGTGTGCCGGGATCGACGCCCACGAAGACGGCGGTCTGATCGGGCTGCAAGGTGAAGCTGCCGTCCGCGGCCGTCGTATGCGTGTCGTCACCGATCATCGTGCCCTTCACGCTGTCGTAGAGATAATATTCCGCGACGATGCCCGTGCCGGCATGGTCCGTCAGGAAGTAGGTGAACGTCGGCGTTTCCGCCGGCGCCTCCCCCTCCAGCTTTTTGGACACGGCGAAGGAGGCGATGTCGTTGGTGAAGCTGGCGATGGTGCGGGGCGCGATGGTAGCGCCCTTATCGCCGGCAGCGCCGGTCATCCGCCAGCCCTGGGCGTCCGGGCTTTCAGCCTCACCGGCTGCCGTTACGTCCAGCAGTTCCTCCACCACATAGTCCACGCCCACGGGGATGTCCGGGAAGCTGGCGGTCTGGCCGCCCTTGAGGGTGAAGCGGCCCTCTCCGTCCGTGGCAGCGTCCCCCTCCAGGATGGTGCCGCCGCTGCCGTCGCTGAACAGCTGATACTGCACGTTGGCCAGGGGCTTGCCCTCCACCTTGACCTGGAAGGTGAAGGAGGGCGTCTCAGGCGGGGTAAAGCCAGTCGGGAAGCTGGTGGACTTATGCAC
>CANQSU010000088.1 GCA_947626585.1 uncultured Oscillospiraceae bacterium | reverse complement strand
ACACCCCCTGTTGTACTTTTCATTCTACAACAGGGGGTGTCTTTTTTCACTGTCTGTTTCCCGGGGTGCGGTCCAGTTTTGTCCCGGTTTTTCGTTTATTTTGCGTTATCCACTAAATATCTCAGGGCAATCAGATAGCCCTCGAAGCCATGGCCCTTGACGGTTTTGACACAGGCCTTGCGGATATAGCTTATCCTCCGGAACTCGTCGCGGGCGTCGGGGTCGGAGATGTGGACCTCCACGGTTGGGATGGAGACGGCCTTGACGGCGTCCAGGAGGGCCACGCTGGTGTGGGTGTAGGCCCCGGGGTTGATGACGATGCCGTCGCACCGTCCGTAGGCCCCCTGAATGGCGTCCACTAAGGCGCCCTCGTGGTTGGACTGGTAAAACTCCACCTCTACGCCGAGCTTATCAGCCTCTGCGGAGATCATGCCAAGCAGATCGGCGTAGGTGCTTTTGCCGTAGATGTCCGGCTCACGCAGGCCCAGCATATTGAGGTTGGGCCCGTTAAGTACGAGTATTTTCATAAAAATCACTCCAAATCTTCCGAGCGGCCTCTTCCAGGGTGCCGTCGTTTTTGATAGTGGCGTCGGCAAAGCGGTCGTAGAGGGGCCCGCGCTTCTCAAGGAGCGCCCGCAGTCCCCCGATGCCGCCGGCGGAGAGGGGACGGCCGCGGGTGGAAAGCTCCTCCAGCGCCCGGTCGACCCGGTAGATCCGGCCCGACTGGTGCAGGATCGGGTAGTTTTCCGGGACGGTGACGCAGCCGCCGCCGGTGGTGACGATCCTCCCGCCGGAGGCGCAGACCTCCCGCAGGACCTCCGTCTCGATTTTTCGAAATTCCGCCTCGCCCCGCGCTGTTATGATGTCGCCGGGGCGTGTGCCCTCGCGCGCGGTGATGATCTTGTCGATGTCCACAAGCTCCCTGCCGGAGAGGGAGGCGATAAACTTGCCGATGGTGGTTTTGCCGGAGCCGGGCATGCCGATGAGGACGATATTGGTGGCGTCACGGGCCAGGGACGCGGTTATCTCCTCGATTTTCGAATCGTCGATGTTCCTGAGGAAGAACCTCTCCTCCGCCGCCTTTGCCTGAGCCACCAGCATGGCGAGGCCGCCGGCGTGGGGGATGCCCAGCTCCTCGGCCTGCATCAGAAGTCCCGTGCGGATGGGGTTGTAGACCACGTCCATCACGCCCTCGAGCCGTGGGAAGGCCCGCAGGTCCACCGGCGCGGCGGGGCAGTTGGGGTACATGCCCACGGGGGTGGTGTTTATCAGGATCTGTGTGTCGGCGTTGCGCTCAAGGTTTTCGTAGTTGTTCTCCCCGGAGCGGGAGATTACAACGATCTCCCGCGCGCCCAGGGACTTTGCCGCCGCGACGGCGGTGTGGGAGGTGCCGCCGGAGCCCAGGACGGCCACCTTTTTGCCGCGCGGGTCGATCCCGCCGCGCCGTAGGGCGTATTCAAGGCCGTACTTGTCGGTGTTGCAGCCCTCCAGCTCGCCGTTCCGGTTGACGATGGTGTTGATAGCGCCGATCTCATACGCCGCGCGGTTGACGTAGTCCACATAGGCAAACACGTCCCGCTTGTAGGGGATGGTGACGTTCACGCCCCCCAGGTCCGGGCGGCGGAGAAAGCTCTCCAGCTCCTCGGGCTTCAGCTCGTAGAGCTTATAGCCCTTGCAGCCGAGGGCCCTGTGTATCTGGGGCGAGTAGCTGTGGCCCAGCCTCCCGCCGATCAGTCCGAATACCCGCCGCATACCTTAGATCTCCTGATAATTGCCCAGGTAGCGGAGGGACCGGCAGGAGTGTTCAAGGCTCTCCAGCATGTCCACCACCTTGGGGTCCCGGACGCTGGCTTCGATCTCAAAGAAGAACAGGAACTCAAAGTCGTGTCCCACCATGGGGCAGGACTCCAGCTTGATGAGATTCAGCTCCAGCGCGGAGATGTGGCTCAGGACGTCGTAGAGGGCGCCGGGGCGATGCTCACAGCTGAGGACCAGGGTGATGCGGTTGGCGCCGGGGTAGACCACGGGCTTTTTGGCGACGCAGATGAAGCGGGTGTAGTTGTTATCCGAATTCTGGACGCGCCCGCAATCGAGGGCCTCCAGGCCGTAAAGCTCGGCGCAGTTGGAGCTGGACAGGGCCGCCACCGAGCGGTCGCCGCACTCCGCCACGTATTTGGCGGCCACGGCGGTGTTGTCCATCTTCTCGATCTCTACCCGGTCGCCCAGGGACTTGAGGAATTCACCGCACTGGCCCAGGGCCTGCTCATGGGAGACGATCTTACGGATCTCCGAAAGCTTCACGCCGGGCTTTACAAGAAGCTCGTGGGAGATGCACAGCCGCTCGGACCGCACGATGGTCAGGTCCTTGACCTGAAGGAGGTCGTAGACCTGACGGACGGAGCCGTTGGAGCTGTTTTCGATGGGGACGATGCCAAACTGGCAAAGGCCGCTCTGTACCGCGTCAAACACCGCCTCGAAGGTCTTGACGAAGATGATGCTGCCGCGGGGGAACATCCGGTCGGCGGCCATCTGGGAGTAGGCGCCCTCCACGCCCTGACAGGCGACGAGCCCTCCCTCCGGGAAAAGCTCGGGAACGTCCGCGAGGGACCTGGCGATGAAGTCGCGGACGACAGAGCCCGTCTTTAAAATGCCGCGCTGGTAGGTGCGGCTCAGCTCAAGGACGGTGGAAAAGAGCCGGTGGGAATAGAGGTCGTATTCGCCGGACTTTTCCGACACGGCCCTGAGGATCTCCCGCTCCCGCTCCTTGTTGAGAATGGGCAGGTTGTCCCGTGCCTTGACCTCGGCGATCTCCCTGGACAGCTCCATGCGCTCCAAAAAGAGCTTGAGGAATTGATCGTCGATCTTATCGATTTTCTCACGAATTTCGGTCATTTCCATATCCTTTTTCCTCCATAAGTAGGTCCAATATTGTGAAGGCCGTGACGGCCTCGACGACGGGTACGGCCCGGATGGCTACGCACGGGTCGTGGCGGCCCTTTATCGCCAGCTCTGCCGGCTCCATTTTTGAAAGGCTCACCGTCCTCTGGGACTTCCCGATGGACGGGGTGGGCTTCATGGCGCATTTCACGATGACCGGCATGCCGGTGGTGATGCCGCCGATGATACCGCCCGCGTCGTTTTTCGCGGTCTGTACCCGCCCGTTTTCCACAATGAACGGGTCGTTGTGCCGACTTCCCCGCGTTGTCGCGGCGGCAAAGCCCGCGCCGAACTCCACGCCCTTCACCGCCGGTACCCCGAAGAGGGCGGCGGCCAGGCGGTTTTCCAGACCGTCGAACATGGGCGAGCCAAGGCCGGCGGGTAGACCCACGGCGGCGCACTCGACGACACCGCCCACGCTGTCCGCCTCCGCACGGGCCGCTTCCACGGCCTCCGCCATCCGCGTGCCGGCATTGTCGGAGATAACGGGTATGGGCTTTGCGGCAATCTCCGCGAAAAGCTCCGGGGTCGGGTGGAGCGGAAAAGCCTCGTCGGATTCGTTTTCGATGCTGAGAAGGTGGGCGCCCACGTAGACGCCCTTCCGGGCCAAAAGCTGCTTCGCGACGCCCCCGGCGACGCACAGGGGGGCGGTGAGCCGGCCCGAGAAGTGGCCGGAGCCGCGCATGTCCACCGCCTCGCCGTACCTCATCCGCGCCGTGAAGTCCGCGTGGGAGGGGCGGGGCAGATCGGTGAGATTGGCGTAGTCGTTTGAGCGGGTGTCGGTGTTTTCAATGATGGCGCACAGGGGCGAGCCGGCGGTGACGCCGTTGACTAAACCGGAGAGAAACACCGGCCTGTCGTCCTCTCTCCGCTGGGTGGAGAGCTTCGAGGTGCCGGGTTTCCGGCGGGACATGAATTTGTATAATTCTTCCTCGTCTATTTTGATCCCGGCGGGCAGACCGTCCATGACGATGCCAATGGCCCTCCCGTGGGACTGGCCGAAAACCGAGATCTTCAGGGCTTTTCCGATTTCAGAGGACATCCGCGATCCCTCCAAGTCTTCTGTATTCCTCGAAAAACGTGGGGTAGGACTTGTTCACGGCCTCGGCCCCCAGAATGGTGACGGGCCCGCCGGCGCGTGTGGCCAAAATGGCGGCGGCCATGACGATGCGGTGGTCGTTTGCCCCGTCCACGGTGCAGGAGCGGAGCCTGTCCGTGCCGGAGACGGTCAGCCGGTCCGGCCCCTCCTCGCACGCTACCCCGAAGGCACGGAGCATGGCGGCGGTGGAGGCGATGCGGTCGGATTCCTTCATTCGGAGGCGCGCGGCGTTTACAAAGCGGGTGACGCCGGGGCGCAACGCCGCCATGGCCGCCAGCGGAGGCAGAAGGTCGGGGATCTGGGCGAGGTCAATGACCGTGGGAAAGTCCGCGAAATGATCGGCGATCACCCGGTCGCCCTGGGGGGAATTGGGATCGAGGCCCGAAAGCTCCACTCTGCCGCCCAGATAATTTGCCGCCAGCCAGAAGCCCGCCTGGGACCAGTCCGGCTCCACCGTATAATCACAGGGGAGGTATCTCTGCTTTCCGGGGACGGAAAAACGCTCGGAGACGAGGCTTTCCACGGAGATCCCGTATTTTTTCAGCACGTCCACCGTCATGGTCACGTATTCCCGGCTCTCTAAGGGAGAGGTGACGACGATCTCCGAGTCCCCCGGCAGCAGGGGCAGGGCGTAGAGAAGGCCGGTGACGAACTGGCTGGACACGTTGCCGGGAAGCTCATAGGTCCCCGGGGAAAGCAGGCCCATGACGGTCAGCTCCCTCCCGGTCAGCTCAAAGTGGACGCCCTTTTCCCGGAAGATGTTGAAATAGGGCTCCTGGGGCCGCTCCATGAGCCGGCCGTGGCCCACGAATCTGGCCCCGCCCCGCAGGACCAGCGCCAGGGGGATGAGGAACCTGAGCGTGGAGCCGGACTCGCCGCAGTCGAGGACGGGGAAGCCGTCGCCCACATTGAAAAGCGCTTCCATGCACCGCCTTGTGGCGGCAATGTCCCGGGAGTCCGCCAGATTCGAAAGCCCTTCCACGGAGCGGGACAGATACGCCGCGATCAGCGCCCTGTGGGACAGGGACTTGGAGGGGGGAGGAGTGACCCGACCGGTCAGGGCGTGGGGGGTGACGCGTATATCCATGGTTACCTCCCGGTCATTTTCGCCAGGAGCGCGAGTACGTCCTCTTTGGGGAGTCTCAGGGGGCGGACCGCGCCGAGCTTCTCAAGCAGGATCAGCGTGACCGTGTCCCCGGCGCTCTTTTTGTCGATCCCAACGGCCCTCTCGATATACTCGAAGCCGCAGTCGATCCGGGTGGGAAGGCCCAGAGGGGTGAGGATCTTTTCGATTTTTTCCGGCACGTCCGCGTCGGTGACCGAAAGCTCCACGCCGAGGCGCGCCGCGGTGACCATGCCGGCGGCCACGGCCTGACCGTGGCTCCACGCGGTGTAGTTCCCCGCCAGCTCGTAGGCGTGGCCCAGGGTGTGGCCGAAATTCAGGATCATCCGCAGGCCGGTGTCATGCTCGTCCTCGTTCACCACCCGCCTTTTTATGTCGCAGCAGGTGTAGAGGATGTGGGTGATATCCGCCATCAGGGCATGACGATCCGGCCGGACGGCTAGGAAGTCAAAGAAATCCCTGTCCCAAATGCACCCGTATTTGATGACCTCCGCCATGCCGGACATGAAGTCCGCCTCTGGCAGGGAATTCAGGGTCTCCGGGTCCATGAGGACGAGCCGGGGCTGGCAGAAGGTGCCGGCCAGATTCTTGCCGGTGTCAAGATCGATGGCCGTCTTACCGCCCACGGAGGAGTCCACCTGGCTGAGCAGGGTCGTGGGGATCTGCACCATATCCACGCCCCGCAGGACGGTGGAGGCGGCGAAGCCCGCCAGATCGCCCACCACACCGCCGCCGAGGGCCACTACCGCGTCGGTGCGGGTGATGCCGTGGGCGGTCATCCACTCCCAGAGGTCCACGAGCCGGGCGGCGCTCTTGGAGGCCTCCCCGGCGGGGATCACGTGGGTGTGGACCTCAAAGCTCTCGATTTCCAGCGAGGCCACGAGACGCGGGCCGTAGAGGGGGGAGACGTTGGAATCGGTGATCACGAAAAGGCGCTTCGCCCTGGGAAGGGCCCCTTTGATATGCCGGCCCGCGCGGTCGAGTATCCCCGGCTCGATGATGATATCGTAGCCCGCGCCGGCGTCAACGTGTAAGGTTTTTGTGTCCATCAGGTGCCTCCCGCCGTCATTTTAAGCTCCCGGCCCTCACGCAAAAGGTCGTGGAGCCTGGTCCTGTCGCCGGAGCGTATGGCATCCCGGTACTCGGTAAGATGGCCTATGAGCGTGTCCAGCTCCCCGGTGAGGAAGTCCGCGTTGGCCATAAAGAGCTGGGTCCACATGTTCTCGTCCAGGTACGCCACTCTCGTCATGTCCCGGAAGGAGCCGGCGGAGAAGCCCATGTGGGTCTGGGCCGTGGGGGACTTGACGAAGGCGGAGGAGGTGATGTGGCACAGCTGGGAGGTGTAGGAGATGATGCGGTCATGCTCCCCGGGGGTGGAGTAGGTGATGGTCCCGAAGCCCAGGGAGAGGAAAAAGGCCTTGAGGCGCTCCAAAAGCGGCGCGTCGGTCTTTCCGTCGGGGGTCAGGATCATGGACGCTCCGGCGAAGAGATAGGCGGTGGAATTCTTAAAGCCGCCATGCTCCTTGCCCGCCATGGGGTGGCCGCCCACGTAGGCGAAGCCGTACCTGTCCGCCAGAGGCCCGACGGCGTCCGCGATGAGGCGCTTGACGCCGCACAGATCCACCAATACGGCGGTTTTGGAGATGCGCGGGGCGTTCTCCTCCGCCCACCGGATCAGCGCCTCGGGGGGCAGGGCGGCCAGCAGGAGGTCGCACTCGCCGATGCTCTGACCGTCCAGCACGTTGTCGATAGCCCCGGAGGCGAAGGCCAGGGTCATGGTGTCGGGATCCAGGTCCGTGCCGAGGACTCGGTTGTCCGTGTGAAATTTGACGGCCTTGGCCATGGAGCCCCCGATGAGGCCAAGACCCACGATACCGATGGTTGACATAAAATCAGGCCTTTCAATCTTATTTCTGGGCGGAGACGACCTCATGTATGGCCCGCAGCTTGTTTGCCAGGCGGTCAAACACCTCGGGCTTCAGGGACTGGGGGCCGTCGCACAAAGCGTGGGCGGGGTCGTTGTGGACCTCGATGATGAGACCGTCGACGCCCGCCGCCACGGCGGCGCAGGACAGGGGATCCACCAGCTCCCACTTTCCGGCGGAGTGGCTGGGGTCGACGATGACGGGCAGGTGGGAGAGCTTCTTCAAAACGGGGATGGCGGAGATGTCCAGGGTGTTGCGGGTGTAGGTCTCAAAGGTGCGGATGCCGCGCTCGCAGAGGATAACCTTGTGGTTGCCGCCGGCCATGATGTACTCGGCGGACATGAGAAGCTCCTCGTAGGTGTTGGCAAGGCCGCGCTTGAGCAAAATGGGCTTGTCGATGGTGCCAAGGATCTTCAAAAGCTCAAAGTTCTGCATATTCCGCGCGCCCACCTGGATGATGTCCACGTCCTCAAAGAGGGGCAGATGGGCGGCGTCCATAAGCTCGGTGACGATGGGAAGGCCGGTGACCTCCCGGGCCAGCTTCAGAAGGCGTATGCCCTCGCCGTGGAGGCCCTGGAAGGAGTAGGGGGAGGTGCGGGGCTTGAAGGCACCGCCGCGCAGGATCGTGGCACCGGAGGCTTTCACGGCCTGAGCCACGGCGATGATCTGCTCCTCGTTCTCCACCGAGCAGGGGCCGGCGATCAGGGTCAGATTCCCGCCGCCGATCTTCGTGCCGCCCACCTCGATGACCGTGTCGTCCGGGTGGAATTTGCGGTTGGCGTTCTTGTAGGGCTCCTGGATGCGTTTTACGTCCTCCACGATGTCAAGGGCCAGCAGGAGGTCCATGTCCAGCTTGGAGGTGTCGCCCACCAGGCCTAAGACGGTCTGATGCTCGCCGATGGAGGTGTGGATCTCGATGCCCTTGCTGCGGAGCCAGGTCATCAGGGAGTCGACCTGGAGCTGATTGGGGTTTTCCTTAAGAATGACGATCATAGCTTTTTCTCCTTACCTTTGCCCGAAAAAAATTCCCACAGCCGGTCCGGCCGTGGGAATTGAGGCGTTGAAATTTCTGCCCGTCAACCGTTTTCAGCCAAACCGTTTAAGCCTTACCGAAAAAATAGGTAAAGCTGAAAGAATAGCCGAAAAAGCTGTCTTGGAGGAACATGGTTTTCATTACGCACCTCGCGGGCTTATGTTGGACATATCATAGCACTTTATTATCCAAAAGACAATATGGCAAGTTGCACAAAGATGAGTTTTTTTGCGGAAAAAAACGGCGGTTGGGCGGCTTCCGGGCGCGAGGCTGTTCACCGGCGCCGCAAGAGCCAGAAATGGTTGAGGCCGTCCTCTGAGTCCGTGATATTGCACCACAGCTTCATGCCCTTTTCCGGATCGAAAAAGAGCAGCATCCCCAGGACCGTATTGGCAAAGGCTGAATTGTCGGCCTTGCCGGGCTTGAGCCTGAAGAGGAGGGCATACTCCCGCCCGGACTGGAGATCGGAAAATTCCGTGAAAAAATCCTTTACAAATTCCCATCCGTGTTTTTCATAGATCAGCTCGAACGAGGGATCGTTCAGGAGATCCGGGAATCCGGGCTCCTCCTTCTGATTGTCCCCCTCCGGATAATCAGAAAATTCCAAATCGTCCGCGCCGTACCGGTTTGCGAGGTTTTCAAAAAAGCCGTTTACCATGTCGATGATCCGATGATAGGCCTCCCGGCTGATGCCGAACTCCTCCGTCGGATCGTAGTCCTGCATGGACTGCCTGACCGCGTCCCGCACCTCTTTCAGCTTCTTTTGCATGTCTGTCATTTCGGTCTGATATGACTTTTGAATTTGTTTGATCTCCGAAAGCCTCTTTTCCGCCGCGGCGATTTTTGCCTCAAAGGCCGTGAAGATCACGGTATCCTCCTGACCCAGCAGATTTTTGATCTCCGCGATCGTGAAGCCGGCCTTTTGCAGGTTTTTGATCTTCACAAAGGTGAGCGCCTGCTCCCGGTCGTAGAACCGGTAGCCTGTCCAGCTGTCCACCATAGCCGGCTTCAGGAGCCCCACGCTGTCATAATAGCGCAGCGTCTGGGGATTGCACCCGCAGAGCCGGGAAAAATCCCTGATCGTCATATCACGTCCCTCCTTTCGTATCCTTTATATCATTACAGTGCCCTGTAAGGTCAAGACGTTTTTTTAAAATTTTTTCGCGTATGAGGCACTTCGGGTCGTGGGCGCGGCAAAACAGCAGAAGGGCCGGACTGAATTCCGATTCAGTCCGGCCCTTTCGCACGTTCTTCCTTGCCGAAAAAGGCGCAAGCTTTTTTCGCTTAATATTCGTAATCGCCCTCGTAGACCATGACCGCGTCGCCGGTGAGGGTGACGAATTCGTCGGAGTAGTTGACGGTGACGTCGCCGCCGGGGAGCTTGACGGTGATGTCGCGGGCCTTCCCGAGGTCGCCGCGCTCGGTGGCGGCGATGACGGCGGCGCAGGCGGCGGTACCGTTGGCGCGGGTCTCGCCCTCGTCGGGGGCATAGACGCGGATGCGCAGGGTATCGTCGTTGACCACCTTGACAAACTCCACAAACGCGCCCTCGGGGAGAAGGCCGGAGCGGGTCAGGGCGGCGCCGACGCCCTCCACATCCACGGCGCCCAGATCCTCGGTGAACACCGTGCAGTGGGGCACACCCAGGGTGGAGAGGGTGATGCGGTATTCCCTCCCGTCCACCGTCACCGGCTCGTCAACGACGCGGGATTTACCGATCAGGTTCACCTGCATCCTCCGGGCGTCCAGGAAGGCGGTGCCCATGTGGACGCTGACGGTGCTGACCCGCCCGTTGCGGGTGTAAAGCTGCAGGGAGCGGATGCCGGTGTCGGTCTGGATGGTCATATGCTCGCCGCGGACGATGCCCTTGTCAAAGAGGTACTTGCCCACGCAGCGGATGGAGTTGGCGGCCATGCGCCCCTCGGTGCCGTCCCGGTTGAAGATGCGCATCTTGGCGTCCGCGCCCACGGAGTTCTCGATCAGCACCAGCGCGCTGCCGCCGATGCCGGTGATCCGGTCGCATAGGGTGACACTCAGGGACTCGGGGCTTGTGATGCGCCCGTCCCGGTTGTCAAAGAAGATATAGTCGCTGCCGCAGGTGTGCATTTTCGCGAAATGGATGATCTCGCGGCTCTTGCGCATGCCGTTCAGGTCCACAAGCTCGGTGTTCTCGTTGGTGAAGCGGCTGGCAAGGGTATCCGTCACCGCGTCGGCGGTGTCGAGACTGGTGATGCAGGGGATGCGCAGACGCACGGCGCGGGCGTGCAGGTCGATGAAGTCGCCCATGGTGTCGTCGTAGAGGGCGCCGGTGTAGACGATAAAGCTGATGGCGCCCTTGTCCATGAGGGTGTAGGCGTCGTGGACATGCTTGACCTCGGTGACCTCAAGGCCCAGATTCCGAATGACGCCGGCGGTGTCGGGGGTGGCGTAGAGGGCCATATGCAGGTCGTTGACCTTCTTGGCCAGCCTGACCACATCGGGCAGGTCGTGGTTCTCGATGGAGAGCAGGACGCCGTTCTTGCCGGGGGTGAAGGCGCCCGCCAGGTCGTACCCGGCGGCCCGGAGGCCCTTGAAAAGCGCCTCGGAGAAGGTGCGGCCAAGCCCCAGGACCTCGCCGGTGGACTTCATCTCGGGGCCCAGCATGGAGTTGGCGTCGGTGATCTTCTCAAAGGAGAACACGGGCACCTTGACGGCGTAGTAGGGGGGCGTGTCGCAGAGGACCCGCTCATAGCCCAGGCCCTTCAGGGTGGCGCCCATCATGACACGGCTTGCCACGTCCACCATGGGGATGCCGGTGACCTTGGAAAGGTAGGGCACCGTGCGGGAGGCCCGGGGGTTGACCTCAATGACGTAAAGCTCCTTCTTATATATGAGATATTGGATGTTGACAAGGCCCCTTGTGCCCAGCTCCAGGGCGAGACGTGTGGAACATTCCACCACCCGGGCCATCATTTTGTCGGTCAGGTTGTAGGGGGGATAGACGGCGATGGAGTCGCCGGAGTGGACGCCGGCCCGCTCGATATGCTCCATGATGCCGGGCATGAGGACGTCCGTGCCGTCGGAGATCACGTCCACCTCCAGCTCGGTCCCCGGCATGTACTTGTCCACCAAAACGGAGTTGTCCTCCCGCTCGGTGCTGGCCACGATGAGCGCCATATAGCTGCGCACGTCGCTTTCGTCGTGGGCAATGACCATGTTCTGGCCGCCGATAACGTAGCTGGGCCTGAGCAGCACCGGGTAGCCCAGAGTCTCGGCGGCCCGGAGGGCCTCCTCCAGGGTGTGGGTGCCGAAGCCGCGCGGGCGCTTGATGTTGAGCGATCCCAGAAGCGCGTCGAACCGCTCCCGGTCCTCGGCCAGGTCGATCCCCTCGGCGCTGGTGCCCAGGATGCGGATGCCCCGTTTGTCGAGATATTCCGTGAGCTTGATGGCCGTCTGGCCGCCAAAGGCCACGACAACGCCGATGGGCTTTTCCACCTGAATGACGCCCATCACGTCCTCGGGGGTCAGGGGCTCGAAGTAGAGCCTGTCCGCCGTGTCGTAGTCGGTGGAGACGGTCTCCGGGTTGTTGTTGATGATCACCACGTCGTAGCCCAGCTTCTTGAGGGTCACGGCGCAGTGGACGGAGCTGTAGTCGAACTCGATGCCCTGGCCGA
>CANQSU010000087.1 GCA_947626585.1 uncultured Oscillospiraceae bacterium | reverse complement strand
CCAATGACCAGGTCTGCGGCGGCCTTCACCTCCGGGATGGCGTTGGCCACGGCCAGGCCCAGGCCGCAGTTTCTGACGCACTGGATGTCGTCGTAATCGTCCCCGAAGTAGGCGCATTCTTCGGGAGAAATCCCAAACGCCGCCAGCATCTCCCGGACGCCGTTCCACTTGGTTGCCTCCCGGCTCATGAACTGGTAAAGCTTTCCGCCCTCGATGGCAGTGCAATATGTATCCTCCGTCAGCGCGGCTCTGGCCTCACTCTCCGTGACCCCGCTGACCAGCACCTTGTAGAGCGTCCCCTCCGGCAGCTTTGGAAAGCCTCCAAACACATTGGCGTTCCACTCCGGGATGGGCGCGGAGGCGTATATCCCGCCGCTCATCTCCACGCTCACCACGGCTCCCGGTATGGGCAGAAGCCCCGCCGCGATCCGTTCCCCGCTCTCCCGCGCTATGGCGTTCACCAGCTCCCGGCCCCGGGACAGCACCCGCGCGCCGTTCAGGGTGACGATGACCTCGAATTCGTCAAAAATCCCAAACTCCCGGACCGTCCTCTCCGGCCTCGCCGACGCCGCCAGCACCCGGATCCCCCGCTCCCGGCACCTTGCCAAAACGCCCCGGGAATAGTCCGACAGCCTCTTGTCCGACCGCAAAAGCGTGTTGTCCAGGTCGAAAATCAAAGCTTTTATCATCTTGCCCACCATATTCCCCACCAAAATAATGGGTTAAATCGCATTATAACCCATCGCGTTTAAAAATGCAACCACTCAATGTATCATTAAATGTATCATTATCAATAAACCAAACCCCAGCCTCTCCGCCAGCACCCTTCCCAGCGTGCTTTTCCCCACGCCGTTAAGCCCGCATACAACGATCCCGATCCCCATGTCTCAGAGCCTCCTATGACGATCCGTTTCCATCCCTGCTCCTCACAGACGCTTCCCCGCCTCCCGGACGCTCAGCCTGTCCATTTCGTCCATGTGCCTTGTCAGAAAATCCCGCACCCACTCCGGGTCGGTTTTGGCGTAGTCCCGGAGGGCCCAGCCGATGGATTTGTTGATGAAAAACTCATCGCTTCCCAAGTTATTAAGTATGATCTCCTCCAGGAGCCGCGTGTCCGTCCGCTCCCTCCGGCCCAGCTGATGGTCGATGGCGATCCGGCGTATCCAGAAGTCCCCGTCCGTGGACCAGTCCAGCATCAGCCCGTCCATTCTCCTGTCGGCAAGGGCGACCGCTCCCACGACCCGGTTCAACAGGTCGATGGAGTCCCACCACTGCCTGGTCCGCGCGTATTTTTCAATGCGCGGCATGTCCTCAAAGCTCAGGTTTTTTCGCAACTCGTAGAGGTAATCCGTGACAAAATACTGAAATTCCCGATACTCATCCTCCCAGCACCTGTCCAAAAACGCCCAGTCCACGCGTCCGGTTTTTCGCCGGTCCTTAAGAAAAACCTTATAAACCGCCTTGCGCTCCGGCGTGGGTATACCGTAAAATACAAACCGATTTCTCATATACGCCGCCATCGCCGGGGCTTTTCCGGGGTCGGCCTCCCTCTCGAACGCCGCTTTCAGTTTGAGATACGCATCCGTTTCGTCCATCATCTTAGCTTCACCCTCAATGTCCCGGCCGCCGCCTTAAGCTCCCGGATGAATATGTCCGCCTCCTCCACGGTTGAGTAGCGTGAGAGGCTTATCCTTATTGCCCCGTCTATTATCTCCGCGCTCTCCCCCATGGCCTCCAGAACGTGGCTGCGCGCCCCCTTTTTGCAGGCGGAGGACCTGGCGACGCAGATGCCCCTGGCGTCTAAGAGGTTCATGAGGACCTCGCTCTTATGACCGGGCAGAGAGATGCTGAGAATGTGAGGCGCGCGGCTCTCCCCCGTAAACCGGATACCGGGGATCTCCACGGCCAGTTTGTCCATAAGGTATTTTTTTATGTCAACCATCCGCCCCACATCCTCCGCGAAGGTCGCCCGCCCCGCCCTGGCGGCGGCGGCGAAGCCCAAAATGGCGGGCATGGGCTCCGTGCCGGGCCTGACGCCCCCCTCCTGACCCCCTCCGGTGACGATACCGGGGAGGCGCAGGCCCCTGCGGACATAGAGCGCGCCGGCCCCCTTGGGACCGTGGATCTTGTGAGAGCTGACGGTCACCAGATCCGCGCCCAGCTTCCTCGGGGTGAAGGGCACTTTCAGAAGGGCCTGGACGCAGTCGGAATGGATAATCACGTTTGGATTTGCCCGCCTCACCGCCGAGGATATGCCTGCTATGTCCGTCACCGCCCCGGTCTCGTTATTTACGAGCATCAGCGAAATGAGCCCCGTGTCCTCCCGGAGGGCCCCCATGACCTCGTCGGCGCTTACTGCTCCCGACCTGTCCGGCTTCAAAAACGTGACCTCGTACCCCTGGCCCTGAAGCTGCTGGCAAGTCTTTCTCACCGCGTCGTGTTCGGCCTCGCTTGTGATGATGTGGCGGTACCTGTGTCTCTGCAAAAACGCCGCGCCACGGATGGCCATGTTGTCACCCTCCGTGCCGCCGGAGGTGAAAAGAAGCTCCCCCGGGTCGCATCCCACCGCCGCGGCCACGCTCTCCCGGGCCTCCCTCAAAGCGGCGGCGGCCCGACGCCCCGGCGCGCAGCCGGAGGAGGGGTTGCCGTACTCCTCCGTAAGGGCCCGCGCGACGGCCTCCACCGCCTCGGGACAGGGTCTTGTGGTGGCGGCGTTGTCAAAATAGATCGTCATGAAAATCACCTTGATTTTATATCCGAATTATACTATAATACCGGATTATACACCATTTTTTCATATAGGACAAGACCATTATGAGAATACACATCCACACCCTGGGCTGTAAGGTCAACCAGTTCGAGTCCGCCGCCCTGGAGACGATGCTCTCGGAGCGGGGGCACGAGGTCACGGCGGAGGAGACGGGCCTTGACGCCGTCGTCGTCAACACCTGCGCCGTCACCGCCGAGGCGGGGCGCAAATCCCGCCAGGCCGTGCGAAGATACCGGGACCTGAACCCCGGCGCCATCGTCGCCGTCTGCGGCTGTTGGAGCCAGTCGGACGCGAAAAAAGCCTCGGAGCTGGGGGACATCGTCTTCGGCAGCGGCGACAAGGCAAGCCTTGTGACCGCTCTGGAAACGGCCCTGTCCCACCGGCGGTCGTTCGTCCGCGTGGACAACGCCTTTGACCGTCGGGAGTTTGAGGTCCTCCCCGCCGGGAGCCCGGAGGGCAGGACAAGGGCTCTTTTGAAGATTGAGGACGGGTGCGTCAACTTCTGCTCCTACTGCGTCATACCGTATACACGGGGCCGTGTGCGCTCCCTGGGGCTCGACAAATGCGCCGCCGAGGCCCAGGGGCTCTCGGACGCGGGCTACAAAGAGATCGTCCTCACCGGCATCGAGATCGCCTCTTACGGTACGGATCTGCCCGGAAAGCCAACCCTTTCGGACGCGGTGAAGGCCGTCGCCCACGCCGCCCCCGGATGCCGGATCCGTCTGGGCTCCCTGGAGCCTCGGGCGGTCACGGAGGATCTCTGCCGGGAGCTGTCCGCTCTTCCCAACCTTTGCCCCCACTTCCACCTGTCCCTGCAAAGCGGGTGTGACAGGACGCTGGAGGCCATGCGCCGCAAATACGGCACCGCCCGGTTTTATGAGTCCGTGACCCTTTTGCGGAAATACTTCGACAACTGCGGCCTCACCGCCGATCTCATCACCGGCTTTCCCGGCGAGAGTTCGGAGGACTTTTCCGAGACCCTGGCCTTTATCGAAAAGTGCGCCTTCTCCTCCATGCACATCTTCCCCTATTCCGTCCGCCCCGGCACCGTAGCGGCCGGGATGGAGCAGCTTCCCCGGGCGGTCAGGGAGGAGCGCGCCCGCCGGGCGGCGCAAATCGCCCGCCGCATGAGGGAGGATTTTCTGAACGCCCAGATTGGCAAAACCCTCCCCGTCCTCTTTGAGACGGAGGAGGCCGGCGTCTGGTCCGGCCACGCCGGAAACTACGCCGAGGTGCGGGCAAAGGGCGCGGACCTGCGCAACGCTGTGGTAAATGTACAAATCACCGGCGCAACAGGCGGGGCGCTTTGGGGAAATGTCCTCTTGTAAAATAAACCGGAAATATGTATAATTTATCTGATTAAAGAAATTTAAGGAGCTTTTTCATGTTCAACGAACGTATATACAACTTCTCCGCCGGTCCCTCCATGCTCCCCCTCCCGGTGCTGGAAAAGGCGGCCTCGGAGATCACGAATTATAACGGCTCCGGCATGTCCGTCATGGAGATGAGCCACCGGTCCCGTGCCTATCAGGAGGTCTTTGACGGGACCAAGGCCCTTTTCCGCGAGGTTTTGTCCGTGCCCGACACCCACGAGATCCTCTTCATGCAGGGCGGCGCCACGGGCCAGTTCGCCGCCGTAGCCATGAACCTCATCGGCTCCACCGGCAAGGCCGATTACGCCGTCACCGGCAACTTCTCGGGCCTCGCCGCCAGGGAGGCGCGGAAATACGGCCAGGTCCACCTGGCGGCCGACACCTCGGAGCGGAAGCACACGGCCATCCCCCGTCAGGACGAGCTTGAGCTGAGCCCCGACGCCGCTTACCTCCACTACTGCGCCAACAACACCATCTACGGCACCGAGTGGGACTACACCCCCAAGGCCGGCTGCCCGGTGGTGGCGGATATGAGTTCCAATATCCTCTCGAAGCCGGTGGATATCGCCGGCCACGGCCTTATCTACGCCGGCGTCCAGAAGAACATGGCCCCCGCCGGAATGGCGGCGGTGATCATCGACAAGTCCCTCGCCGGTCACGAGCTTCCCTGTACCCCCACCATCCTCAGCTATAAGACCATGATCGATAAGGACTCCATGTACAACACGCCCCCCACCTTCAACATCTACCTGCTGGGACTTACGCTCCAGTGGGTGAAGGAGCGGGGCGGCGTCCGCGGGATGGAGGAGCTTCGGGAGCTTCGTTCCTCGATACTCTACGATTTTCTGGACAACTCGAAGCTGTTCTCCGGCTGTGCCGACAGGAGCGCACGGTCGAAAATGAACGTCACCTTCCGCACCGCCGATCCCGATCTGGACGCCAGCTTTGTCAAGGAGGCCGCGGCCCGCGGCCTTGTCTCCCTCGGCGGTCACCGCATCGTGGGCGGCATGAGGGCGTCCATCTACAACGCCATGCCCGTGGAGGGCGTCAGGAGGCTTGTGGAGTTCATGGCAAAATTTGAATCCGAACATAAAATCTGATTTCAGAGGTAGAATAAAATGATCAACGTCAAAACCATCAACAACATCTCCCCCGCCTGCAAGGCCATTCTGGATCCCAAAAAATACGCCGTCGGCGAGGATCTGGAAAACCCCGAGGTGATCTTCGTCCGCGCCTCCTCCCTGCTCGACTACGCCTTCGGCGACAGGCTCCTTTGCGTGGCCAGGGCGGGCATCGGCGTCAACACCATTCCCCTGGAGAAGCTGGCGGAGATGGGCGTGGTGGTCTTCAACACCCCCGGCGGCAACGCCAACGGCGTGAAGGAGCTGTTCCTCATGGCCCTGGGCATGGCCTGCCGCGACATTCTGGGCGCCATCCGGTGGGTCCTGGATTTCGACACGAAAGAGCGCGACGTCAGCGTTGTCATGGAGAAGGTCAAGAAGCAGTTTTCCGGCCCCGAGTACATGGGCAAGAAGATCGGCGTCATTGGCATGGGCAACGTGGGCCGCAGGGTGTCCAACATCTGCCAGCACCTGGGCATGGACGTGTACGGCTATGACCCGTACCTCTCCGTAGACGCGGCCTGGGCCATCTCCAATAAGGTGGTCAGGGTCGACAGGCTCGAGGACCTGTGCGACTGCGACTTCCTGACCCTCCACGTCCCCCTCACCGACGAGACGCGGGACATGGTGGACGCGGAGTTCCTCGCCAAAATGAAGGACGGCGTGCGCATCATCAACTACGCCCGCCAGCAGGTGGTCAACGAGGAGGCCATACGCGCCGCCCTGAACACCGGCAAGGTGGCCCGCTTCGTCACCGACTTCCCCACCAACACCCTCATCGGCACCAAAAACGTGGTCATGACCCCCCATCTGGGCGGCACCACCTGGGAGAGCGAGGAGAACTGCGCCGTCATGGCCGCCCAGGAGGCCCGGGACTACATTGAAAACGGCAATATCACGAACTCCGTCAACTTCGGCAGGGCCGTCATGTCCCCCTCGCGCCTCGCGCGCCTTTGCGTGTTCCACAAAAACATCCCCAACATGATCGCCCGCATCACCGCCGCCGTCTCCGGCGCCGGCATCAACATCGAAAACATGGTCAACGCCTCCCTGAAGGGCGGCAAAATAAGCTACACCATGCTGGAGCTGGGCGCCCAGCCCGATGCGGCCCTGACCGAGGCCGTCCGGGCCATCGACAGCGTGGTCCGCGTCCGGGTCATCGACGCGAAATAACGGCTCCCCCAACTTACGGGGGCCGATGCCCGCGCCGGACGTCTTACGGAAAGGTCGTTTTTTATGGACAGCACCCTTCTCATCGTCAACCCCGTATCCGGCAAGGGCCGGGTGCGGACCATATTGATAGACATTCTCTCCGCCCTCTGTCAGGGCGGGGAGAGCGTTCGCGTGTGCGTCACCGAAAAGCGCGGCGACGCCTCGGATTTTGCCGAGAAATACGGCGCGGGACTCCGCCGCGTGGTCTGCACCGGCGGCGACGGGACGCTGAACGAGGTCATTTCCGGCCTCATGCGCCTGGAGCCCGAGCTTCGCCCGGAGATCAGCTACATCCCCCTGGGCACCACCAACGACATGGCCACCTCCCTCTCCATCCCAAAAAAGCCCGGTGAGGCCATCGTAAACCTGAGCGCCTACTCCGAGCATCGGCTCCTGGACGTGGGACAGCTGGGGCGGGATTACTTCGGCTATGTGGCGGCCTTCGGCACCTTCACCAACGTCCCCTTCACCACCCCCCAGGCGGCGAAGAACACCTGGGGATATCTGGCCTACCTGGTGGAGGCCATGGGGCAGCTGACCGAGATCACGGCCCACCACACCCGGATCCGCTATGACGGCGGCTACATCGAGGGGGACATCCTTTTCGGCTTTGTCACCAACTCCCTGTCCGTTGCCGGCGGCATCGTCAAATTCGACGAGAACGACGTGGCTCTGGACGACGGCCTCTTTGAGGTGCTTCTCATCCGCAAGCCCAGAAATCTGGCGGAGCTGAACGTGACCCTGGGCAACATTCTGAAGCGCAGCTTCAACTCCGACAAGGTCACCCTTCTCCACACAAGCCGCATCAGCTTCACCTTTGACGGCGAGGTCCAGTGGACCCGCGACGGCGAGGACGGCGGCATCTACAGAAGCGTGGAGGTGATCAACCACCACCGCGCGGTCCGTATCAACGTGGGTAACAGCCTGTGAACATATTGGCAATAGGCGACGTGGTGGGCGAAAATGCCCTCACGTTCCTGCGAAAGACCCTTTGGGGATACAGGAGGCTCAAGGCCGTCGATTTTTGCGTGGTCAACGGCGAAAACGCCTCCGTGGTGGGCATCAGCCCCCAGCAGGCGGACGAGCTTTTCGCCGCCGGGGCGGACGTGGTCACCCTGGGCAACCACGCCTTCCAGAAGCACACCATATTGCGGGCCCTGGACGACAAGCCCGCCCTTCTGCGCCCCGCCAACCTGTCCCCCCTCTCCCCCGGAGCGGGCTGGGGCGAGTTCGTCACGCCCTTCGGCAAGGTCGCCGTCCTCAACCTCATAGGCCGGTGCGGCATGGACTTCGGGCCGGACAACCCCTTCTACGAGGCGGAGCGCATATTGAAAAAGCTCACGGCCAAAATCATCCTGGTGGACTTCCACGCCGAGGCCACCAGTGAAAAGGCGGCTCTCGCGTGGCACCTGGACGGGCGGATCTCCGCCCTCTGGGGCACCCACACCCATGTGCAGACCTCCGACGCCCGCGTCCTGCCGGAGGGCGCGGGCTTCATCACGGATCTGGGCATGACGGGACCTGTGGACTCCATTCTGGGCGTCAGGCCCGAGCAGTCCATCGGCCGGTTCCTGGGCGAGCCCAAGCGTGTGCCCTACACCCAGGCCGACGGTCCATGCAAAATGGAGGGCGCGATCTTTGAGATCGACCCCAATACCGGCAAATGCCTCTCGGTGGAGGCCCTGAGGATCATCGGCTAAGCCGTCTTAAGCTTTATTTCGCTTTATATCATATCACAACGCGTTTTGTTTTTCAAGAAGCATTTTTAATATTTCCGAATTATTTTTTAGGGTGGGCGCGCATGTCAAAGGGCAACAATTCAATGACGAAAAACGCGCTCATGCGGCGCGGCTGGACAAACGAGCTGATAGAAAGCCTGCTGCCCCGCCCCCATTACGTGTACGGGCATCTGCGGGTGTGGAAGCTCAGGGACGTGCGTGACGCCGAGCAGACCGATGCCTTCAAACAGGGCCGGGTGGAGTATGTGCCGCCGAAGCCCGCCGTGGACGCCGGCCGGGAGGCGGCGCCCGGGGCAAAGGAGGCTCTTGACGTCGCCGGCGTCAGAGCGCTTTTTGAGGAGTCCTTCGCCAGGGGGGAATGGGACGGCGCCGCCCCCTCCCTTCTGGCCGGCCACTATCATAAGGCCATTCTGGCCCGCCTGGGCTCCTTCAACGGACGCGAGCCGGCCTGGGGGCAGGTCAGCTCCTGGATCGGCGAATTTCTGGCCCTGGAGAAGGGCCGGCCCTCTACCTGCGTCCCCCCGGCCATGAGCGGCCTTGTGAAGTCCACCGGCTTCATCTGCCGGCACTGGTTCGAGCGGCCCTGCGACAGGCTCATCGAGCGGTATCCCAACATCCTGAAGGTGGCCGCCGAACACGTCATTGACGAGCTTCACGGGGTGGAGTCGGAGGAGAGCCTTTATGACATGCTCCGCTCGCCGGATTTCCCCCTGGGGATCCTCTTCCGGGACGGGCTTTCCAAGGTCTGGTCGGTGTGGTACGTGCCCCGGGCCATACGAAGCTCCCTGTCGCTGCTGATGGCGCTGAATCCCAAGGACGAGTACCCGGAGGCCCGGGCCATGCGCCGGCACTTTGTGTTGCACATCGGCGGGACCAACACCGGCAAGACCTACGCGGGGCTCACGCGGCTGATGGAGGCGCCCACGGGGGTGTATCTGGGACCGTTGCGCCTCCTGGCGCTGGAGGCCCAGGAGACGCTTCTGGACGCCAGAGTGGACTGCTCCCTGGCCACCGGCGAGGAGGAGGACCACCGCCCCGGCGACACCCACGTGGCCGCCACGGCGGAAAAGCTGGACATCAAGCGCCATTTTGACGTGGCGGTCATCGACGAGTGCCAGATGATCCGGGACTCCCAGCGCGGCTACGCCTGGACCAGGGCGATCCTGGGCGTTCTGGCCCCGGAGGTCCACCTGTGCGCCGCGCCGGAGGCGGAAAACATTCTCATACAGCTCGTAGCCAGTTGCGGCGACACCTACACCGTCGTCCGGCATGAGCGGCAGGTGCCGCTCGTGACCATGCGCGCCACCGTCTCCCCCGAGCGGATCCAGCCGGGGGACGCCCTCATCACCTTCTCCAAGGTGGGCGTGCTGAGCGTGGCCGAGGAGCTTCGCTCCCTGGGCAAGGAGCCGGCCATCATCTACGGCGCTCTCCCCTACTCCACCCGCCGTCGGCAGATGGAGGGCTTTCTTCGGGGAGATATGAAATATGTGGTCTCCACCGACGCCATCGGCATGGGCCTCAACCTGCCCATCCGCCGGATCATCTTCATGGAGACGGAGAAATTTGACGGCGTGGAGCGCCGGGACCTCCTGCCCGAGGAGATCCGCCAGATCGCGGGCCGCGCCGGGAGATTCGGCATGTACAACCGGGGCTACGTGGGCGCGACCCAGAACCTGCCCTTCATCAAAGCGGGGCTCGAGGCCGCCGTTCCGCCCATCGAAAAGGCGGTGGTGGGCTTCTCGGATCTGGTACTGCAGGTGGACTTCGACCTTTTGGAGGTCCTCACCGAGTGGAACAAGCTCCCCACCGCGGAGCCCTACGTGAAGCTGGACATCTCCCGGTATATCACCATCATCTCAAAGCTCCGGGAGCTGGGGTTCGACCTCACCAAGGAGCAGGAGCTGAGGGCCGCCAATATCCCCTTTGACGAGACGTCGGAACCCCTGCGGGAGCTGTTCTTTGAGCTTTTGCGCCGCTACCGCGCGGGCGGGGAGATCGAGCAGCCGGGACTGGCGGCCGAGGATCCGACGCTGCTGGACCTGGAGCTTTACTATAAAAAGCTTGACCTCTACTTCTCCTTCTGCAAGGCATTCGACCTTCAGGTGGACGAGGACAAGCTCTATGAGACCCGGGAGGACGTGGCGGAGGACATCAACGAGATCCTTCTCACCCGCCTTAAAAACAATATCCGCTTCTGCGCCATCTGCGGCAAGCCCCTGAGCCTTTACCAGAAAAGCCGCATCTGCGACGAATGCTTCCGCAAAACGAGGGATCAGAACCAGCCCCGGAGGAGAAGGCGAAAAAAATAAGGAGGTCTTTCACCGTGCCGTTTTTTAAGAGGAAAAAACCGGAGCCGCGCTTTGATATGGCCGGCCGGATCCCCACCATCCGGGCCAGCATCTGCACCGGCGAACAGGTGGCGGGCTTCAAGGACCCGGCCGGCGGGAAATTCACCGAGGTCATGCTGATCCGCGGCGACAAGGATCTCCGGGAATTCTGCGAGACCTACGGCGTCCGGGAGAGCGACATCAAGCGGGAGTGGTGAGGATGGAGCTTCATGACATTCTCTCCCATGAATCCCGTCGGCCCGGCTTTCAGCTCCGGGACGCGGCGAAGCTCCTCTACCAGAATGAGTTCGGCGGGGGACATCTGATCTCAGACCCGGAGGCCGCCCTGGAACGGCTGAAAAGCGAGATGGCCGGGTGCGAAAAAACAGACGAGCCGCTGATTTCCGAACTCGGGAACGGCGTCGCCCGCGTCAACCTCTCCCCCGCCGCCGGCAGGATCTCCCCGGAGACGCTTTGCCGGATCTTCGTTCTGTCCTCCAAAGAAATAAGCGGGGATCCGGAGAGCTTCAAGGGCAAGCTTAAGCTTCTCTATGATCTGGGTTTTGACCGGGCGGAGGTGGACGCCTTTTTGACCGAGTACGCCGCCGCGGGTTACCCCATGCTGTCCCACTCGGAGAGCTACCGTGCCGCCAACCGGCCGGCCTACCGGGTGATAAGCGCTGAGTACGCCCGGTTTTTTGACGTGTTCTCCAACCTGGACCGGCTCTCCCGCTTTGCCGGACCGGTCGTTATCGGCATCGACGGCATGTGCGCCGCCGGGAAGTCCACCCTGGGGAAAATGCTGGCGGAGGTCTATGACGGCAATCTCTTTCACGCCGACGACTACTTCCTGCCGGCGGAGCTTCGCACAACCGAGAGGCTTTCGGAGCCGGGCGGGAACATGCACCGGGAACGGCTTTTGTCGGAGGTCCTGCTTCCCCTGGAGCGCGGAGCCCCAGTCGTGACCCGCCGGTTCGACTGCGGGAAAATGGAGCTGGAGCCGCCCGTGGAACACAAGCCCCGCCGGGTCAACATCGTGGAGGGTTCCTACTGCCTTCACCCGGCGCTGCGGGATCACTACACCCTGAAGCTGGCCCTGCGCACCGACGCCAAGACGCAGCTTGGCCGATTGAAGGCCCGGGACCCGGAGCGGTTTTATGATTATGTCAACCGCTGGATCCCGCTGGAGAACCGCTATTTTGAGGCGTGCGGCGTGTTCCCCGCGGCGGATGTCGTCGTGGAGACGTAAAAGCGGGGGGAGCGTATAATGAAAGCAGGGCGGGTTTTAAACCCGCCCTGAGGATTTGTTGGGATATTAATTTCGTAGGGGTCGCCCTCCCGGGCGACCCGTCCATCGTTGATTGACAGCCCGGA
>CANQSU010000086.1 GCA_947626585.1 uncultured Oscillospiraceae bacterium | reverse complement strand
GAAGCTCTCCACAAGCTCCGGGGTGATGATTTGTTCCATGATGTCCTCCTTAGATTTTCATTTATTTTTCCCCCGAACCCCCTGCCGGGGCGGGGAAATAAATGAAATTATAACCTGCCGGGGAAAAATCTTCTTCCACCCCCCAACGGACACGTCGGGGACGAAAGTTAACGGAGAACATCGGTTTTTCCGTTCTGGCAAGCGGGGCATCAGTCTTGCCGAAACAGCCCCCCTCTCAAGCGCCGGTTGAGAGGGGGGCGTAAAAATAACCGGGCCGGTTATTGAAAACTCCCCAAAATGCCTGTATAGTAAACTCACAGGCGGCCGCCTGAACTTTTTCGGAGGGATAACATGGATACACAGGCAGTGGGGCGTCAGATTTACGACCTGCGCCGGGCCAAGGGGCTGACCCAGGCGGAGCTGGGCGAGCGCCTGGGCGTCACCTATCAGGCCGTGAGCAAATGGGAACGGGCGGAGACACTGCCGGACGCGGCCATCTTGCCGGAATTGGCGGAGGTGCTGGAAACCACGGTGGACAACCTCCTGCGGGGCGGCCAGCGGACGGTGGCGTACACAAAAAAGGTGACGGTGGAGGATCTCAGGCGGGCCATCCGGTGTCTGGACGACATGGGGCGGCTCATGGGCCGGGACAACCCCATCTATCTGGCCGCCGTGGAGGGCATCAACACCCGCATGAACAGCGAGATCCGGGACGCCTTCTCCGACAGGCACATTTTCGAGGTCTTCGTGGCCGAGGCCGCCATCCAGGCCGTCACAGCCGGCGCGTACCTTGACCCCACGGACGTGCGAAACGGCTTTGAGAGCGTAAAGCTCCGGGACATCGTCCTGGCCAAGTGCGCCGAACACGGGATAAAATGAAGATACTTCCAAAAGCAAGGCAGTCTGTTGAAAAGGCCCTGTGGGCTTTTTCAACAGAGAGGAACGTGCGGAAGGGGTTCCTGCTGCCGCGCTGTGCGGCCAGTCTGCGGACTGGACACTTGCGCGGCAAGAGGGATTTTTCCGACGCACATGTCGCCGGAAAAATGTCGAAATTGAGTTTTTTGACAAACTGAATCCGTGGGACGAAAGCCCCACGGCCTTGTCAGCTTGTAAAAAAGGAACTGTGCAGGGAAGGCAGTAGACGCCTCCCCTGCACAATTTTTTCCCCCCTTGCGGGGCGAGATGTTGACGGCATCATACTTGGATGCCTTCGGCCCAATTTCAACCCACGCACCCACTATGGGGTACGACGTTTCATAACGCTTCAATCACATTCTCACAAAAACTTCAATCCACGCACCCCTTGCGGGGTGCGACGCACAGCGAGTCTTAACCTACACACTGCACAAACAATTTCAATCCACGCACCCCTTGCGGGGTGCGACACGATTGCAAGATTGAAGCGTTTATGGAAGTCGTATTTCAATCCACGCACCCCTTGCGGGGTGCGACCCCGGCGGACGGCCCAGGGCGGGCCGTTTCGGCTTTATTTCAATCCACGCACCCCTTGCGGGGTGCGACGGACAATGCCCTTGCCAATGTCGCGATCATCGAATTTCAATCCACGCACCCCTTGCGGGGTGCGACGGGGTGAGGCCTCCGGCGTGAGCCTGTATATCGAATTTCAATCCACGCACCCCTTGCGGGGTGCAACTCGAGGAGGCCGCGGCGGAGCCGGTAAAGGCTCAATTTCAATCCACGCACCCCTTGCGGGGTGCGACGAGAAAAAGCCGTTTGACATTGAGACACGCCGGAGGATTTCAATCCACGCACCCCTTGCGGGGTGCGACCCAGTTCTCTTTGCCGGATAACGCTGTCTCTCGTATTTCAATCCACGCATCCCTTGCGGGGTGCGACGTTGCAATCTCTCTGTTTAGAGATGTATAATGGTGATTTCAATCCACGCACCCCTTGCGGGGTGCGACGCGGACAGCTCCGCCAGGGCGTTGTCCGCCAGGATATTTCAATCCACGCACCCCTTGCGGGGTGCGACCTCGCCCGGCTGGGCCTGGCCCTTTTCCCACCGTGATTTCAATCCACGCACCCCTTGCGGGGTGCGACGCAAAATTCCTGCACAAGGATCCCCGAACCCTGATTTCAATCCACGCACCCCTTGCGGGGTGCGACGACCGGGGCTTGCTGGAGGGAAAAGGCGTATACCCTATTTCAATCCACGCACCCCTTGCGGGGTGCGACCAAAGATGTAGTTGACGGTCTGGATGTCTGCGGATTTCAATCCACGCACCCCTTGCGGGGTGCGACGAGGCCATGTATAACGGCCCCGTCCAAGTATCAAATTTCAATCCACGCACCCCTTGCGGGGTGCGACTTGGACACCGCCGGAGCAGTCCACGGGAGGCCGCAATTTCAATCCACGCACCCCTTGCGGGGTGCGACCAGCGGCGGATCGGCGGCGACAATTAAATGTCGCATTTCAATCCACGCACCCCTTGCGGGGTGCGACTTATAAGCGACGTCAACAGGGTCACCGGGTTTGAATTTCAATCCACGCACCCCTTGCGGGGTGCGACCGGCGTGGTGCGGATCTACTCCGCACACAACGCCGATTTCAATCCACGCACCCCTTGCGGGGTGCGACGAGTGCGTCCGCCGTTGCCGTCACTGTACTCGTTGATTTCAATCCACGCACCCCTTGCGGGGTGCGACTCTCCGTCACCGCAAGGCTTTCCGAAGTCTCCCCGGATTTCAACCCACGCACCCCTTGCGGGGTGCGACGTGAAGGTACTCGATTTCCGCCCTGTTTCCCATGTATTTCAACCCACGCACCCCTTGCGGGGTGCGACCTCGCCGGACACCATGATGCCCGGAAACTTCTCCCATTTCAACCCACGCACCCCTTGCGGGGTGCGACCATTTGTGGGCTTTGACCGCGTAACGTCCGACCCATTTCAACCCACGCACCCCTTGCGGGGTGCGACAGAGGGCAGAAAGGGAAAACAATGACACTAAAGGATTTCAACCCACGCACCCCTTGCGGGGTGCGACTGATAAGACGCATAGTCATATATATGACAACAGTATTTCAACCCACGCACCCCTTGCGGGGTGCGACCAGCAGAGGAGTCTCAGTAACGGTCGTAGCAACTATTTCAACCCACGCACCCCTTGCGGGGTGCGACGAAGAATTGAGTAAGGCCCTTATCAAAAGACTTATTTCAACCCACGCACCCCTTGCGGGGTGCGACATAAAGCATGCGAGTTTAAACGAGACACGTCAAACATTTCAACCCACGCACCCCTTGCGGGGTGCGACTGTGCGGATAATGAGCCGCGGGTCGTCTGTCGGATTTCAACCCACGCACCCCTTGCGGGGTGCGACTAGCCGTTACCATCAGAGTCCCAAACATAGCCAGATTTCAACCCACGCACCCCTTGCGGGGTGCGACCTGGTAATCTTCGTGCCTTCTTCCACCGATTCTTATTTCAACCCACGCACCCCTTGCGGGGTGCGACATATTAGCCTACAACGTAAGCTATACAAAATAGCAATTTCAACCCACGCACCCCTTGCGGGGTGCGACGGTGGCAAACCACCGGATTGACGACCTGGAAAGATTTCAACCCACGCACCCCTTGCGGGGTGCGACGTCGGAGCGCATCGCCTCCATAAGGCCGGTGTAATTTCAACCCACGCACCCCTTGCGGGGTGCGACCCGGAGGGGAGGCTCCTGGATCCAGTGACCGGAATTTCAACCCACGCACCCCTTGCGGGGTGCGACCCAGGGGATCAAGACGCACCGAGGGAACCCGTTTATTTCAACCCACGCACCCCTTGCGGGGTGCGACTTTGTAGTCCAGTCCTCGCGTGGCAGGAGTTTTAATTTCAACCCACGCACCCCTTGCGGGGTGCGACGTGATGACTAATGGATTGCACTTCGTCCTGTGTATATTTCAACCCACGCACCCCTTGCGGGGTGCGACGTGTTGAGCTTGAGCTTCGTTCTTTTCGTCTTAATATTTCAACCCACGCACCCCTTGCGGGGTGCGACGGAGCAAAGCTCTTAAAATACTTGCGGTATTTTGATTTCAACCCACGCACCCCTTGCGGGGTGCGACCCAGGGGATCAAGACGCACCGCGGGAACCCGTTTATTTCAACCCACGCACCCCTTGCGGGGTGCGACAACATGGTGGGGAGCGGGAAAAGCGAGGACGCGAAATTTCAACCCACGCACCCCTTGCGGGGTGCGACTCAAGGGGGGCGTTGCGAAGACCACCACGACGGTATTTCAACCCACGCACCCCTTGCGGGGTGCGACGGTGGAGAACACGGATATTTCGGGGAATTCGTGATTTCAACCCACGCACCCCTTGCGGGGTGCGACGCTATGACGCGGAGAGCGGGGACCTTACTTGGGATTTCAACCCACGCACCCCTTGCGGGGTGCGACGTAAATTTAGATACCCCGTATAGTAATACGGGGTATCATTTCAACCCACGCACCCCTTGCGGGGTGCGACGACATGCAAAGCGACAAACCCAGCCCGCGGGTCGTATTTCAACCCACGCACCCCTTGCGGGGTGCGACCCCACCGCCCCGGGGATCTCCTGGCAAACGAGTGATTTCAACCCACGCACCCCTTGCGGGGTGCGACGCCTCCAGGCGCAAACCCCGTCCAGGGCCTCCTGATTTCAACCCACGCACCCCTTGCGGGGTGCGACCTTCGGCTCAGATTCCGGGAGCGGGAACATTACCGATTTCAACCCACGCACCCCTTGCGGGGTGCGACAGGCCGAGCGGAGAAGCCGATGCCGGGGAGACGGATTTCAACCCACGCACCCCTTGCGGGGTGCGACTAGTGTCGGACGGGGTGCCGCCCGAGGAAATAAATTTCAACCCACGCACCCCTTGCGGGGTGCGACTGTTCTACCCTTGCCTCCTTTCGCCATATGTGGTAATTTCAACCCACGCACCCCTTGCGGGGTGCGACGACGACCTGGAAAGGAAGGTAGACACATGACCGAATTTCAACCCACGCACCCCTTGCGGGGTGCGACTGCCCCCATGTATTTGCTCAGCTCAGACGCACTCCTATTTCAACCCACGCACCCCTTGCGGGGTGCGACGGACTGATTGAGGATGTCCCGGTCAGTCTCGATAAATTTCAACCCACGCACCCCTTGCGGGGTGCGACTACGGCTTTTCTTAATTCCTGACCGGCTTCATCAAATTTCAACCCACGCACCCCTTGCGGGGTGCGACGAAGATGAGCCGGATTCCACGCGCTGGATCTGACATTTCAACCCACGCACCCCTTGCGGGGTGCGACCTGAGATTGCACGAGACAATGCCGGACGCCACAGATTTCAACCCACGCACCCCTTGCGGGGTGCGACTGGCACCCCCCGATTTTGGGGGGTGCCAATCTATTAATTTCAACCCACGCACCCCTTGCGGGGTGCGACTAAAAGCCAATCTTCATAAGACTCACCAAGGACAATTTCAACCCACGCACCCCTTGCGGGGTGCGACCTTTGTAAATCGCCGGAGCGAGACAGCGTTGTTATTTCAACCCACGCACCCCTTGCGGGGTGCGACCCCCTCCAGGGCGGGGTCTCCGCGCCCGGCGAATATTTCAACCCACGCACCCCTTGCGGGGTGCGACGCTATGTCAGCGGTATATAAGCTCGCTCAAAGCAAATTTCAACCCACGCACCCCTTGCGGGGTGCGACTCAAGGGGGGCGTTGCGAAGACCACCACGACGGTATTTCAACCCACGCACCCCTTGCGGGGTGCGACGGGCAGGAGTGTGTCAACAAAATGCTTGAGTGCGTTATTTCAACCCACGCACCCCTTGCGGGGTGCGACGGAGAGGGCGCTTACAAAATCGAACCTCTCAAATATTTCAACCCACGCACCCCTTGCGGGGTGCGACGGACGAACCCCAATGTGTATGTGCCGCTCTTACAATTTCAACCCACGCACCCCTTGCGGGGTGCGACCTGACCGTGATTCGCCAAAGTGTCAAATACCGCGATTTCAACCCACGCACCCCTTGCGGGGTGCGACGAAAAGCCCGCTCCCTTTGACGTGATTTTGCTGTGATTTCAACCCACGCACCCCTTGCGGGGTGCGACGTGTTACAAGGAGATTATACCGCATTCGTCCCCAATTTCAACCCACGCACCCCTTGCGGGGTGCGACTTAATACTCTTGATCTTCCCGATACTGATATTTGATTTCAACCCACGCACCCCTTGCGGGGTGCGACGAGCGTGCCGGTGAAATCCGACCGTACCGTCAGGGAATTTCAACCCACGCACCCCTTGCGGGGTGCGACGCCCTATTTCCCCACCCTGCGGGTGGAGATGGAACAGATTTCAACCCACGCACCCCTTGCGGGGTGCGACTGGACACCCTCAACGAGACGCTGAAGATCCTGATATTTCAACCCACGCACCCCTTGCGGGGTGCGACTTTGCGGCCAGCCTTAACCAGTCTCTCGTAGCCCAAATTTCAACCCACGCACCCCTTGCGGGGTGCGACCAGTTGAAAGCTTCCTGAGCGCCTTTGGCGCCAGGTATTTCAACCCACGCACCCCTTGCGGGGTGCGACAATTCTACCGTATCAAAATCACCGCCGACAATACATTTCAACCCACGCACCCCTTGCGGGGTGCGACTTTATGCTCCGCCCCATGCCAGCGCCGGCACTCCGGATTTCAACCCACGCACCCCTTGCGGGGTGCGACTCGACGGCACCGGCAAGGACATGCCCATCGGCATATTTCAACCCACGCACCCCTTGCGGGGTGCGACGGACGACGACGGGCACGAAATGGCGGTGACGTGGTATTTCAACCCACGCACCCCTTGCGGGGTGCGACGCGGCGGGACGGACACGGGGAATTACTACTACGCATTTCAACCCACGCACCCCTTGCGGGGTGCGACCCTGAGCGCCTTTGGCGCCAGGTAAACGAAAGGAATTTCAACCCACGCACCCCTTGCGGGGTGCGACTCGTATTCTTTTACGCCCCAGTCGCCGCGATAGTCATTTCAACCCACGCACCCCTTGCGGGGTGCGACCTTTGAAATCCGGGAGCTGCCCCGTGATTTGGCAATTTCAACCCACGCACCCCTTGCGGGGTGCGACTTATGCTCCGCACCGTGCCAGCGCCGGCACTCCGGATTTCAACCCACGCACCCCTTGCGGGGTGCGACCCCGTCTTTGACAATGGCCCAGTCGACAAACCCGATTTCAACCCACGCACCCCTTGCGGGGTGCGACCACCGTCCAGCTCGGATGCCTCCAAGGCCGGGAAATTTCAACCCACGCACCCCTTGCGGGGTGCGACCGACGGCACCGGCAAGGACATGCCCATCGGCATATTTCAACCCACGCACCCCTTGCGGGGTGCGACGACTCTGGGCGATCGGGGAGGCCGCGGAGCGGGTTGCATTTCAACCCACGCACCCCTTGCGGGGTGCGACCGGACGACGACGGCCACGAAATGGCGGTGACATGGTATTTCAACCCACGCACCCCTTGCGGGGTGCGACGGTCGTTGAGCCGGAAATATAAGACCTCGTTCCCCGATTTCAACCCACGCACCCCTTGCGGGGTGCGACCAGAGCCTCATCGTTCAGGGCGTAATCAGCGCTATTTCAACCCACGCACCCCTTGCGGGGTGCGACTCAGCGCGTTCCATTTTTCGGTGATTCCGGCGATATTTCAACCCACGCACCCCTTGCGGGGTGCGACTCGCGGCGCCCTGGCTGACCGGGGTGTATCTCCGGATTTCAACCCACGCACCCCTTGCGGGGTGCGACGTTCGCCACCTTGATTTGCTCCTCGATCACCGGCATTTCAACCCACGCACCCCTTGCGGGGTGCGACGTTGGCGGGCGTTTTAACGGGCCGAACGGCTCTGTATTTCAACCCACGCACCCCTTGCGGGGTGCGACGTGGTACAGGTTGAACGCGCCGGCGGCGAGGCTGATTTCAACCCACGCACCCCTTGCGGGGTGCGACTCAGCGCGTTCCACTTTTCGGTGATACCGTCAATATTTCAACCCACGCACCCCTTGCGGGGTGCGACGGCGTGAACGTAGGTACTCGGTTCTCCGTCTCCCTATTTCAACCCACGCACCCCTTGCGGGGTGCGACACGGTGATCGACGCCGTCTTTGAGGATCTGCGGGAATTTCAACCCACGCACCCCTTGCGGGGTGCGACCTTGCCATGACTGCAAGACGGCGCGTGAACAGGGCATTTCAACCCACGCACCCCTTGCGGGGTGCGACTATGCTCCGCCCCGTGCCAGCGCCGGCACTCCGGATTTCAACCCACGCACCCCTTGCGGGGTGCGACGGGGGACGACGGGTACTTAGACCTCTACGGCCTCCGATTTCAACCCACGCACCCCTTGCGGGGTGCGACCGCTCACCTCTCTTCAAGCGAGATGGAGCATCCGATTTCAACCCACGCACCCCTTGCGGGGTGCGACACAAGCGGCTTGTCACCTACATTCTGGAGAGCGAATTTCAACCCACGCACCCCTTGCGGGGTGCGACGTACACCGGGTGTACGGCAAGGTGTCCCCGGTGACGATTTCAACCCACGCACCCCTTGCGGGGTGCGACGTTCGATGGCCGGATATCTGGCCCAATCCAGCAAATTTCAACCCACGCACCCCTTGCGGGGTGCGACATCGCGGCGCGTACTCCGGATATTATCGCAGCGATTTCAACCCACGCACCCCTTGCGGGGTGCGACAGGTCAGCATCTTGATCAGCGCCCCCGTGGACTATTTCAACCCACGCACCCCTTTCGGGGTGCGACAAATAAACGATAGGAGCAAAAAAATGGAACTTATAATTTCAACCCACGCACCCCTTGCGGGGTGCGACAGCCCGCACGGTTCATACGTCGCCGGATTGAGTAAAATTTCAACCCACGCACCCCTTGCGGGGTGCGACTCGGCTTTACCGCGTTTAAAGGCAGCTACGATGATATTTCAACCCACGCACCCCTTGCGGGGTGCGACGGGTCCTTAAGGTCTACTCCTCCGATGTGGAGAATATTTCAACCCACGCACCCCTTGCGGGGTGCGACATAAGCGCCGGATACTCCATCACGTCGCACATGATTTCAACCCACGCACCCCTTGCGGGGTGCGACGGGTCACCGGGGTCGCCCTTGGCCCCGTCTTTACCGGATTTCAACCCACGCACCCCTTGCGGGGTGCGACGGTCCGCACCAACAAGGGAGCGCGCACTTTCAAATTTCAACCCACGCACCCCTTGCGGGGTGCGACGCCCACGCCGAGTGCGAGAAGAGCCCGTACAGCCCGATTTCAACCCACGCACCCCTTGCGGGGTGCGACCAGCGTATCCGACGCGGCGGGGGAGGTATCCGCATTTCAACCCACGCACCCCTTGCGGGGTGCGACAGCCCAGGGAACTGCGGCTTGGGCATAAGGCGATATTTCAACCCACGCACCCCTTGCGGGGTGCGACCAGCTCCTCCTTTGACCGCTTCCAATTCTCGGTGGAATTTCAACCCACGCACCCCTTGCGGGGTGCGACGTGACCGACCTTGGCAACAAGGACGGGTACCGGGAATTTCAACCCACGCACCCCTTGCGGGGTGCGACCTGCGTGGTCTACGAGTCCTGGAAACACACAACATTTCAACCCACGCACCCCTTGCGGGGTGCGACCGGCGACAATCAACGGCGCGGATGCCGGAAGCGCGATTTCAACCCACGCACCCCTTGCGGGGTGCGACTATTACTTACGGCGGGCGACGATTATGCAACAAATTTCAACCCACGCACCCCTTGCGGGGTGCGACACGGAGCCGATGGGAATCCCGCTCGCGTCATAGAAATTTCAACCCACGCACCCCTTGCGGGGTGCGACCTTTGCCTTTGAGGGATCCATCCCCAGGGTGTCCAATTTCAACCCACGCACCCCTTGCGGGGTGCGACTTACCCCGCCCGCAAGGGCGGGGACGGAGGGAGAAATTTCAACCCACGCACCCCTTGCGGGGTGCGACACGCGCAGCGCCCCGTGGCAGCTGCCGACGATTTATTTCAACCCACGCACCCCTTGCGGGGTGCGACGCTCGGGTCTCTGCCACGGGACATCCACATCCGATTTCAACCCACGCACCCCTTGCGGGGTGCGACTGCCACGAAACGGTGTGCCACCCGGGGCGTGTCAAATTTCAACCCACGCACCCCTTGCGGGGTGCGACACGGGTCTACCAGGCCCCTGCGGGAGCTGCACTTCGGATTTCAACCCACGCACCCCTTGCGGGGTGCGACATCGTGGGATGTGATATAATAATTATAGCTCAGTAATTTCAACCCACGCACCCCTTGCGGGGTGCGACGTGGATTACCTCACCCTCTATTGCTTCTCCACCGAATTTCAACCCACGCACCCCTTGCGGGGTGCGACCCGCTGCACGGGTCGGTCGCATGATAAGAGTAGAATTTCAACCCACGCACCCCTTGCGGGGTGCGACAAAGACTTCGGTTCATGCTTTATGCCCCGCTCCTGATTTCAACCCACGCACCCCTTGCGGGGTGCGACGACGATGACGGCCACGAAATGGCGGTGACATGGTATTTCAACCCACGCACCCCTTGCGGGGTGCGACTTTACAACCCGTTTTGCCCTAAGTTGGCACGTTTCAAATTTCAACCCACGCACCCCTTGCGGGGTGCGACCAAAACGGTCAACTTTCCACAGGATAATGACCTTATTTCAACCCACGCACCCCTTGCGGGGTGCGACGGTACGCGATGGAGGCGGCAGCGCTCCAGGTCATTATTTCAACCCACGCACCCCTTGCGGGGTGCGACCCGCATCGCGGCCATCGCGTTTGAAATGTACCACATTTCAACCCACGCACCCCTTGCGGGGTGCGACCTGGCGGTGGCGCTGGCAATCAACAGCGAGGACACCATTTCAACCCACGCACCCCTTGCGGGGTGCGACCAGGTTACCCTGCTCGTCGATAGCCAGAGGTTTGACATTTCAACCCACGCACCCCTTGCGGGGTGCGACCCGGGGCTTTATCTGCCCCGACTACGCGGCAATCGCATTTCAACCCACGCACCCCTTGCGGGGTGCGACCAAGCGACAAGAGACATGAGCATCAGCGCGCAGAATTTCAACCCACGCACCCCTTGCGGGGTGCGACGCCCCGGTTTTCAGCGGATGATCGGCGCCGCGAAGATTTCAACCCACGCACCCCTTGCGGGGTGCGACCAACCGGCCCCTGGGTTATTTAACAGGCCCGGACAAATTTCAACCCACGCACCCCTTGCGGGGTGCGACGTGAGCCGGGCATGATACGCAATAAGGACAGGACAATTTCAACCCACGCACCCCTTGCGGGGTGCGACCCCAGGGGATCAAGACGCACCGCGGGAACCCGTTTATTTCAACCCACGCACCCCTTGCGGGGTGCGACTCGTTGTACCCCTCAAAGCCCACCTTTACGTCGTATTTCAACCCACGCACCCCTTGCGGGGTGCGACCCGCGGCGCGTTTTGGAGCGCCTCAAGCTGCGCCTATTTCAACCCACGCACCCCTTGCGGGGTGCGACACACCTACAACGTAGTGATGGCCGCCAGGGCCAGCAATTTCAACCCACGCACCCCTTGCGGGGTGCGACGATAAAAGTCTTTCACGATATACGGATTTATCATATTTCAACCCACGCACCCCTTGCGGGGTGCGACGTGGAATCCGGCTCATCTTCGGCCGAAAATCTCACGGCATTTCAACCCACGCACCCCTTGCGGGGTGCGACGTATTGCAAAATGATCGCAATCGGCACTCCATTTTATTTCAACCCACGCACCCCTTGCGGGGTGCGACTCGCATGTCAACGCCTTTTTGTTTAACATCCATTATATTTCAACCCACGCACCCCTTGCGGGGTGCGACAGCAAAAGTGTACAAAAGACGCGTATTGCTTCTGTGCGATTTGC
>CANQSU010000085.1 GCA_947626585.1 uncultured Oscillospiraceae bacterium | reverse complement strand
GGAAACCGAATGTCAAACGTGTCAAGGCCGTGGTCGACGGCTCCCCCCGCCACGTTTACGTCTGTACCCGTTGCCTCCGCAGCGGCAAGGTCACCCGCGCGGTGTAATCGGTCCTCTGAAACGCGGATCCCCGTCCGAAAGGACGGGGATTTTTTTTGCGGTTAATACCAATATGACAGCGATCCGGCAGAATACTGTGACGCGCCGTCATTTCTTTGGATCGCCATCGCATCAATAGCCTGTGACCGAGTCGACGCCGTAGTAGAAGGCCACGTTGCGGTTGACCCACATGTTTGGATCGCCGGAGATATCCCACAGGCCCCAGAAGGCGGAATACTGGGTGCCGGGGACGACGCGGGGCAGGGCCAGATCGGTCTTCCCCGACTCCTTTTGGGCCGCGATCTCCGCTTCGCGGGCGTTCACGCAGACGTGGGTGTACCAGATGTCGTAGACGCCTGTGACCAGGGGAAACGCGGTGGAGACGGCCAGCACGGCGAGGGCCGCCGCGCAGACGGCGGCGCGGCCCCGGCGCGCCAGCTCCGGGAGGAGGATGGCCACGGCCAGGATCAGCATCGCCGCCGTGGTGCAAAAGCTCCTCTCCGGGTAATATTCCGCGGCGGACATCATGTAGTTTGCCGCCACGCCTCCGGCGGCGAAGAGGGCGGAACACCACAGCTTCTCCCCGCCGCAGCCGGAGAGGAGGGCCAGAGCCATTCCGACAGCCCAGGCGCACAGCAGGGAAAGGCCGTATTTTTCGAGCATCCGGGTGGCGCGGACAAAGCTTTCAAGGAGGGAGGGCAGGTCGAGGCCCCCCAGCTTGACGGCCTGCTCCGCCGGGCAGGACAGCAGAAGGAGGTAGCCCGCCGCCCCCGCGCACACGGGGAACCACAGCCATGTGCGGAGCGGCCGCTTTTTTACAAGCCTGCCAAGGAGCAGGAACGCGGCCGCCAGGAACACGCAGATGAAGGAGGTGATCTCCGTGTAGCTGCCCACGGGGACGGCGAAAAGGCAGAGGAGGAGCTTTTTCCACAGCGGCGCCGGGGAGGCCCGGCCGTAAAGGAAGTCCGAGACAAAGGGGCGGAGATAGAGCATCCCCAGCAGGAGCGCCCAGGAGTAGTTGAAGGAGCCCGTCTGCCACAGGTACGTCTGTCCGAAGGCCGGGGTGAACCGCCACACGGCGAGGGCGACGGCGGCGAGAAGGGCCGCGCTCCCCCCCTCCCCGCCCACGGCGAGGCGGTACAGGGTGTAAAGGAGCGCCGTGGAGACCGTGGCGTTGACGATATTGAACGCCGCCTTGGGCCAGAGCATGAACAGCTGGTCCAGGCCGTGGCACACGAGCCGCCCGTTGACGTTGGTGGCGTGGATGGCCATGGAGGGAAAGATGTCCCACACCGTCCTCAGCCGCTCCTTGGTCACCAGCTGGACCATATACACGAAATCGTCCTCCACGTAGTGGGTGAGGAAATTGAGCAAAAGGGCAAGGCCCCATATGAGGGCGAGTACCGCCCACCGGGCCCGCAGGGAGCCGTCGAGTTTTTTGACTGTTTTCATTGTCGTCTCCTTATTCCCTTATGGGAACAGCGCAAATGGGCCGGGGCCGTCTATCCGTCTCGCCGGCGGAACACAAGGAGCTTGCTTGTCACGTAGTTGGCGATGACGACGACGATCTGGCCGGCCGCCTTGATCAGGTCCTCGTTGAGACGCATGTACTCCACGAATACGAGGAAAATGGCCTCCTCCAGCAGGAGAGAGAAGATCCTGGCGGCGGTGAAGTCCCGGAGCTGGGGCCAGAGGGCGGCCCTATCCCAATCCCCGTCCTCGAACACGAAGGCCTTGTTGGTGACGAAGGCGAAGGCCACGGCGCCGATCCAGGCGGGAACGTTGGCCACGATGGCCGGCGCGAAAAGCTTCACGAGGAAATAGATGCCGAAGTTCACGGCCGTGGACAGCGCGCCGAAGAACAGGTAGCTGAGGATCTCCTGATACTTCAGCGCCAGGGGGCGCAGGGGCGGCGGTATCACCGGGCGAAAAAATGTGTAAAATCTCGATTCCTTCAAGGGCGTCACCTCAACGCGTCACCGGTCCTTCCCATAGGGCCGGAGGTTCAGGATAAGCTCGTAGAGCTGCCGGTGTTTTTTGTTGATGACCGAGAGGATCAGGCCCACCATCCACAGCAGGACCGCCACGGTAAGAAGGCCCACGGAGGCGATGAGCGTGGGGAATCTGGGCACCAGGCCGGTTTTGAAATATTCCGCCAGGACCGGGAGGAAGGCGCCCATGCCCACGAGGGCGAAAAGGCCGCCCAGCAGGCCGAAGAAGGTCATGGGCCTGTAGTCGCGGAAGAGCAGGAAGATCATTCTCAGGACCCTGAGTCCGTCCCGGACGGTGTTGAGCTTGGAGACGCTCCCCTCCGGCCTGTCCCGGTAGTTGACGGGGATCTCCCGGAGGTAAAAGTTCTTGTCCAGGGCGTGGATGGTCATCTCCGTCTCGATCTCAAAGCCCCGGGACAGCACCGGGAAGGTCTTTACGAACAGCGGGCTGAAGGCCCGGAAGCCGGTCATGATGTCCCGGACGGAGCTGTGGAACAGCAGGTTGATGAGTCCTCGGACCACCCGGTTGCCCATGTTGTGGAAGGGCCTCTTGTTCTCGGTGAAGTAGGTGGCGGAGAGGCGGTCGCCGATAACCATATCGGCGTTCTCCTCCAGCACGAGCCTGACCATCTCGGGGGCGTACTCGGCGGGATAGGTGTCGTCCCCGTCCACCATCACGTAGCAGTCGGCGTCGATCTCCCGGAACATGGTGCGGATCACATTGCCCTTGCCCTGGCGGCGCTCGTAGCGGACGATGGCCCCGGCGGCCCGGGCGATCCCGTCCGTTCCGTCGGAGGAGTTGTTGTCGTAGACGTAGATATCCGCCTCCGGCAGGGCGGCCCTGTAGTCGGCCACCACCTTGGCCACGGTCTTTGCCTCGTTATAGCACGGTATCAGGACCGCGATCTTGCTTTTCATGGACGTTCCCCCTTTATTGATCGGTGCGTTTATCCGGCGTGAAGGCGCAGACCCCCGCCAGAAGCGGTGTTGAATAAATGACGGGCAGGGCGTAGCGGACCCCGTTGACGGTGTAGGTGGGGCCGCATACGCAGATCAGGATCCCCAGCACCGAGGGCAGCAGCAGGAACAGCCGCTTTTTGTCCCTCCCGGCGAGGGCCTTCAGCACAAAATACGCCGTCACCCAGGTGTGGAAGCCGGCGCTCCCCAGCAGCATCAGTCCGGGGGCCGACTCAAACAGCGCCACATAGTCGTAGAGGAGGCTTTTCAGCCCCTTCAGGGCCTCCGGCTCCGTAAAGATGAGCTTGTCGTAGTTCCTCGTATCGGAATAAAACACGAGATTCCGGGCGTTGGGGTAGTAGTAGCCGCAGGAATTGGCCAGCGTGGCCTCAAAATACACCCCCGGGTGGCGGAAAAACTGCTTCAGCCAGACGCCGAAATACCGGACGAGCCCCCGCGTGTCGCCGTGGTAGGTACTCTTCACCGGGTCGCTCAGATCCGGGTCGTAAAGACGCGGCAGGGCGTCCACGTCCAGAACCGCGCCGATGACCGCCCGCTCCTCCTCCGTCATGTCCTCCGGGTATTCCCGGACGTATCTGGCCGTCTGCTGGAAGGGCACGGAAAGCGCCTCGGCGACGGAGCCGGAGGGGATGTCCAGGGCCGGCAGGAGCAGCCCCCGGTATCCGATATTGAGAACGCAGGCGGCGGCAAGGGCCAGGACAACGGCCCGCAGGCCCTTCCTTCTCCGAACGACCGCCCACAGGGCCAGGAGCAGCGTGCAGGGGACAAGCACATACGCGCCGTTGTTGCGGCACAGGCACAGCAAAAGGGCCGAGAGGCCCAGCGCCCAGCACCTCCGTCCGCTCGGCCTTGACAGGACGCACAGGGCCAGCAGCGTGATAAACAGCACGGTGACGGCGGAGAAGAGCGCGTCCTTCAGCACCGAGGTGAGGTATCCGGAAAAAACGGTGGCGGCGGCGTAGATGAGAAGGCACACGGCCCTCCACGTTTTGGAGACTCCAAGCTCCGCCATGGCGGGGATGGTGTAGGCGAGGATGGCGGAGGAAACCGCCGCCTGGAACAGGACGAACAGGAATACCCCCACGTTCCAGGAACCGAAGGCCGCCTTACCCAGCCACACGAAGCCGCCCATCAGGGCCGACGAGAACGGGGGCCAGTGAGCGGTCATGGGCGTAAAGCCCAGAAACTGCTCCATCTGGTAGTAGGCGTCATACTCGATCCCGGCGGGGTAGCGGATGAGCGCGAAGGGCAGCCAGCAGATAAAGATAACGGCCCAGGAGACGAGGAAGGGATGCCGTTCGAAAAGCCCCGGCAGTCCCGGCTCTCGTGACATCAACGCCCCGGCGGCCCATTTGATCCACCGGAGGGCCGTGGCCGTCAGGACGAGCAGGCCGATGCAGGTGCCCACGGACAGGAGGACGTTGGCGAGCCTGCCGAAGAGGATGCCCCACCCGTCCGTGGCGTTGAAGGCGTAGCCCAGAAGCCAGAGCAGGGAGACGAGAGCCGCGTACACGTACTCCCACCGCCGGAGAGGCGGCCCCGGGACCCTGACGACCGCCAGGAGGATCAGGCAGGCCAGCATCGTGGTCATAATGTCGTAGGGCAGCAGGAGGGAAACCAGGTTCCTCGCGGCCCACTCGCCGGTGAGGTCGGTCCGTACCGCGTATTCAAGGACGCCGCCGGAAAGCACCCGGACCGCGGCGAAGATAAGCGCCGCCCGAAGGATGGGCGAGGCGTATCTCATGAATTTTTTCAAACCGTTTCCCCCCTTCCCGTGCGTTGAGCCACGGGGTCATTCATTCGGAAACAACGTCACGCGCCCGCGTCACCACGCGCTCCCCTCTACCCGGATGCCGTAATAGGCGGAGATATAGTCGTTGGGCCAGGAATCGGGATCGCCGTTCAGATCCGCGAGGCCCTGGCAGGCGCTGTATTTGGTGGCCGGCCGGATAAGCGGAAGGGAGACCTGTGATTGACCGCTCTCTTTGGCGGCGGCGATCGCCGTTTCACGCGCGGACCAGGCGGTATGGGTGGTCCAGATGTCATAGACGCCGGTCGCCAGCGACAGCGCGGTCACCACCGCCAGAAGGGCGAACGCGCAGGCGCATATGTCCGCTCCGCCCCCGGCGGCAAGACCCGGGACCAGCACGGCCACGGCCAGGATGAGCAGCACCGCCGTGGCGCAGAAGCATCGGTCGGGGTAGTAGCTGGCCGCGGCGAGCATGTAGTTGGCCGCCACGGCGCCAAAGGCCAGGACGGCGGAAAGGACCAGCCTGTCGGCGTCCAGCTTCCGGCACAGCCCAAGCGTCTCCGCGACGGCCCAAACGGCCAGGAGCCGCAGGCCGTGGGTCTTGAGCATCGACGTACACACGTTGACGCGGTCCAGGAAAGCCGCCAGATCCATCTGGCCGATTTTGGCCTTCAGCTCGGCCGGCATGGACAGCATCAGTACGAACCCCGCCGCCGCGATGACGACGGGCGCGACGAGCCAGGTCTTCAGGCTCGTCTTTTTGACGAGCCTGCCAAGGAGCAGGAGGAGGGCGGCGAGGAGGATGCCGATAAACGAGGTGACCTCCGTGTACATCCCGAAGGGCAGGGCCAGGACGCAGAAAAGGAGCTTTCTCCAAAGAGGCGTTACGGTCTCCGCCCCGTCCTCATACCGGCGGATATACGGGCGGAGATACAAAAGGCCGAAAAGGAGCGCCCACAGATAATTGACGGAGCCCATCTGCCACAGGGCCACCTGACCGAAGGCGGGCAGGAAATACCAGAGGGCGCAGAATACGGCGGCCAGCAGGAGGGCGTTTTCGCCCTTATTCCGGACGGCGAGTCTGTACATGAGGAACACGAGGCCCGAAAACGCCGTGGCGTTCGCGATATCAAAGACCGCCTTGGGCCACAGCATGAAGAGCTGCCCCAGCCCGTGGCTTATGAGCCTGCCGTTCATGACCCGCGCGTGGGCGGCCATGGAGGGGAATATGTCCCAGACAGACCTGATCCATTCCTGGGTCCTGAAGCTTATCATATACGCGAAATCGTCCGCCGCGTAGGGCGTCAGGAGATTCAAAAGGAGCATGGATACCCAGACGAGTCCAAGAAGGACGTATACGGATCGTTTTGACGAATTGATCCTTTTCAGCTTTTCCACAGTTCGATCTCCTTCGGTTCAATCCCCGTTCCCGCCGCGCTTCTCCGCGAAGGCGAAAAAGCGCTGGCCTATGTAGTTGAGGATCACAAACAGCCCCATGCCCACGAGCATGGCGACGTTGTCCCGCACCGTATCGCCGGCGCCGGACAGGATAAGGCGGACCAGGGGCTTGGCCGCGCCGTAGGCGACGAGATAGCAGAGGCTGATATTGACGATGAACCGGACGACGGTGCCCGCGCCCTTCTCGGCGTTTTTGAAGGTAAATTTCTTGTTGAGGAAGTAGCTGAGGATACTGCCGAAAAAGTAGTTGGCGGCGGAGGAGATCCAGTAGCTCAGGTGAAGGAGGTTGTAGAAGCCGAACATGACGGCTGTCCCGAACAGGGTATTGACGGCGCCAACGATAAGGAATTTCAAAAAGGTCTTGTCGAAAAACTTCATGAGGAAGCTCCTGAGCTTTTCCTTCAACTCACTCACCGCACTCCCTTGAGATGATGGATCTGGGCCGCCCCAGCCCCTGGCGGAAGATCCGGCCAAGGTAGTAGCCCGCGACGCCGAGGCACAAAAGCAGACAGGCGACGCCGAGGATCGCCAGTACACCCAAAAACACCAGCCACCCGGAGGGGTCGCGGCCCAGAACGGCGTAGAGGACGCCGGTCACGACGGCGGCCAGGGCGAAGAGGACGCCGAGGACCGTCGCCAGCTGCAGAGGGGCGGCGGAGAAGGCGGTGACGGAGGACACGGCGTAGCGGGCCAGGGACCTGAAGGACCACTTGGACTGGCCGGCGGTCCGCTCGGCCACGTCAAACTCCACCTCGGTCCGCCGGAAGCCCACGAAGGCCGTGAGGCCCCGGAAGAACACCTCCTCCTCCGGAAAGGTCAGAAGCGTGTCCACCACCCTGCGGTCCATGAGCTTGAAATCCGAGGAGCGCTTCATATCGAGTCCGGCGAGCCTTGAGATCAGGGCGTAGAAGCCGTTGGCGCACAGCCGGTGAAAGGCGGACTCCTCTCCCCTGTCGCGCTTGACGCCCTCCACGATCTCGTAGCCCTGTTCCCAGAGGGCGAACATCTCGGGGAGCTTCTCGGGCGGATGCTGCAGGTCGCAGTCCATAACGGCCGCGCAATCCCCCTTCACCCGGGAAAGCCCGGCGAACACGGCCCGGTCCTTGCCGAAGTTCCGGGAGAAGCCGAGGCCGCGGACGTTCCCGTCCCGCGCGTGGGCGCGCGTAATGGCCTCCCAGGTTCCGTCACGGGAGCCGTCGTCCACGAAGATCAGCTCATAGCCGATCCCGGCGTCCTTGAGGACGCCGGCGACAGTCGCCGCCGCTTTTTCCACCATGGCCTCCTCGTTGAAGGCCGGTATGACGATTGAGAGAAGCTCGTCCATTTATCTGTCCCTCTTTTCTTCTGTCCGTGCGCACCGTTCCTCCCCGCCGGCGGGAGGCGTTCAGCCGGGATGCCGGTAATAGTCCGTGTCCAGTACGTAGTCGTTTATCTCATAGGTCCTGCGGACGTAGGTGTCCATGCGGCGCAGGTCCTGCGCGGAGAGCCCGTCGTTCCACCGGACCTGTCCCTCCTCCACATACGTCCCGCCGGAGATCCATGTGCCGCCGGGGAAGATGGCATAGCCCTCGTAGGCCGGATCAAAGGCGTCCCGGCCCATGACGCGCTCCGGGAAGGGCAGTCCGAAGAGGTTGGCCAGCGTGGGCGTGATATCCACGCTCCCGACGGTCTTGTCCACCTCCATAGCCTCCAGGCCCTTGCACCAGATGAAAAAGGGCGTGCGCTGAAGGATGGAGCTGCCCGCCCTGACGGATTCCTCAAGCAGCAGGTCCTCATCGGAAAGGGCGTAGGCGTAGTGGTCCGCGAAGGCCACAATGACCGTGTCGTCCAGCACCCCGTCCTCCTCCAGCCGCCGGAGAAGCTCGGCAAACATGTCGTCCGTCAGCCGCACCTTGGCCTTCAGAATATCAAGCTCCGTGACCTCTCCCCCGGCGTACTCCGGGTGAAGCTCGAGGGCCTCCCGCGTCAGGGGGTCCGTGTCGTCATAGGGCAGATGGGGGCTGTAGGTAATGACAAAATCCAGAAACGGCTCCGCGCTTATCATATCCTCGTAAAGCTCGTCGCACTCCGGGAGGAACCGGTCGTTCTCCCGGGTCACCTCCGGCCCCGCGTAGGCGTAAAAGCCGTGGTACGTCTCATAGCCGAAGGCCGCGTGCATGATGCTCCTGTTATAGAAATCCGGATTGCTCCGGTGATAGGAGCCCGTTCTGTAGCCGGCGCCGGCAAAGAGGTTCGCCAGGGCGCAGGGGAAGTAATTTCCCGCCAGGCCGTAAGCGGCGTTGGAATTTGTATACGGGTAGACCCCCACCTGGGAGGCAAACTCCGTATTGAACGTGTAGCCGCTGGCGTACTCCGGGGTGAACATCTGGGTGAAGCTTATGCCGTTCTCCCGGAGCCAGCAGATGGCCGGGGTGTCCTCCGGGGTGATGAGCCAGTCGTCCAGACTCTCCATCATGACGACGATCACGTTCTTCCCGGCCAGGAGCCCGGTCATGTCGTTGTCCGAATGGGCGGGCCTTTCGTCGAAATAGCCGTCGATGGCCCGGAGCTTGGCGTCCGTCTCCCGTCCGCCCAGGATCCCCGCGTGTTCCAGGGACAGGATCAGATTTTTGAAGGCGTACTGATAGACGCCGGTGATCTCCATATCCTCGGTGGAGTTGATGAATTTGTCGTACTCAAAGGCCAGGGAGTTGTACGAGTCCCAGCTCTCGTCGCTGTAAGTGCCGTAGAGCCTGGGCGTAAGGCAGATGCCCGCCGCCCCCAGGACGAGGAGCCCGCCCTTGACGCCCAGCTGCAGCTTCCCCCTGACGGGCCGGGGAAAGATGAGGATCCCCACGGCGCCGAGGAGGATAAGCGCGGCGATATGCGCCGCGAAGCGCAGATCCAGGATCCTCGTCACATAGGACAGATAGTCGCTCCCCTCGCCGGCGTAAAGGAAATCGCTGAAATAGAGGAACGAGCCCATGAGCTGATAGTACACGTCCTGCACGATGGCAAAGACGGCGGAGATATAGTACAGGACCCCGTAAACCACCCGTCCCCATGTCCGGTGGGGGATCGCCAGGGCGGCGGAGGAGAAGATCAGCGACCAGCAGACGGTAAAGAGATTCGCCGTCAGGCCTCCCCGCTCATACCTTCCGAAGCTTCTCGTGACGTATCTGATCCAAAAGTCAACGACGACAAAGGACGCGAACACGAAAAGGTGCCCCGCGACCCCGGCGAAGACGCGGAACCATTTTGCGTCAAGGTGAGCTTTCAACGATTTTTTTCTTTCCATCTTTCTGTCTTCGCCCCGGAAAAGCATTATTGATGATTTTTTCGCATATCAGGGCCATTATACCATCCGCCCCAATATGTGTCAACCCGCGCGCGTCACGGCTCCTTCTCCCCCCGCTCGCGAATGACGAGGCGGATGGGGGTGCCGGTGAGGCCGAAGGCGGCGCGGATCTGGTTCTCGAGATAGCGCTGGTAGGAGAAGTGGAAAAGCTCGGCGTCGTTGCAGAAAAGGACGAAGGTGGGCGGGCGGACGCTGACCTCGGTCATGTAGAAGATCTTGAGCCGTCTGCCCTTGTCCGTGGGCGGCTGGACCCGGGCCTGGGCGTCGGCGAGGACGTTGTTGAGCAGCCCCGTGGTGATCCGGCGGTTGGCCTGCTCGTTGACCTCGTTGGCCAGGGCGAAGATCCTGTCCACCCTCTGGCCCGTCAGGGCGGAGATGAACAGGATGGGGGCGTAGGGCATGAAGCTCAGGTCCCGGCGGATGTCGTCCTTGAGCTTGTCCATGGTCCTGTCGTCCTTTACCACCAGGTCCCACTTGTTCACCAGAATGACGGAGGCCCTGCCGGCCTCATGGGCCATGCCGGCCACCTTGGTGTCCTGCTCGGTGACGCCGTCCCGGGCGTCCAGCATGATGAGGCACACGTCCGCCCGCTCGATGGCAAGCCGGGCGCGCATGACGGAGAACTTCTCCACCCGGTCCTCCACGCGGGATTTCCGGCGCATGCCGGCGGTGTCGATGAGGACGTATTTGCCGTATTCGTTCTCAAAGGGCGTGTCCACGGCGTCTCTTGTGGTGCCGGCCACGTCGGAGACGATGACCCGCTCCTCGCCCAGGAGCCTGTTGACGATGGAGGACTTGCCCACGTTGGGCTTGCCGATGAAGGCCAGCTTTATGGCGCCGGCGTCGGCCTCCTCCTCTTCCGCGGGCGGGAAATATTTCAGGCACTCGTCCAGGATATCCCCGGTGCCGTGGCCGTGGAGGGCCGACAGGGCGATGGGGTCGCCCAGGCCCAGGGAGTAAAACTCATAGATATCCGGATCCACGGGACCCACGGAGTCCATCTTGTTCACCGCCAGGACCACGGGCTTACCGGACCTCTGGAGCATGGCGGCCACCTCCTGGTCGGCGGCGGTGACGCCGGTGGTGATGTCGCCCACAAAGACGACCACGTTGGCGGTGTCGATGGCGATGAGGGCCTGCTCCCGCATGAAGGTCAGGATCTCGCTGTCGGCGGCGGGCTCGATGCCGCCGGTGTCCACGATATCAAAGACGCGGCCCGACCATTCGCACTGGGCGTAAAGCCGGTCCCTGGTGACGCCGGGGGTGTCCTCCACGATGGAGAGGCGCCGGCCGGCCAGTCTGTTGAATAAAAGGCTCTTGCCCACGTTGGGGCGGCCTACGATGGCAACTCGCGGTCTCATAGTCTCCTCCTATGATAAAAACACGTTAAGAAGCGGCTCGCCGCCGTTTTCCATGGGGATCACCGGCACGCCGAGGGCGCGGGACGCCTCGGCCACGGTCACGTCGTCGAGAAAGACCTCCTCGCCGTCCCTGAGCATGCGGTTGGTGATATAGACACGGGCGCCCAGCTGGCGGACCTTGAGCTGGTCGATCAGGTCTCTTCCGGTGATCAGGCCGGCCACGTCGATGGTGCGTCCGAAAAAGTCGTTGACGATGGGTATTATGTCCACATGGATATTGGGGTATTTCTCTCTCGCCAGATCCCGCAGCTCTGTGAGGGTCTTAGCGGCGGAGACGCCGGTGGCGATGACGGCCGGGGTACCCTTGGCTGGGCCCTCGGAGGCGGCCAGAGCGTCCTCAAAGTCGGTGTGGAGAAGTCTCAGCATTCCGACGCCGTTTTCCAGCTGCGGGTAGTCCTCGTAAAATTCCTCGGGGGGGATGGGCAGTCCGGCCTTCAGGTACATTTCATCCGAGCAGAAGAAAACGCGGCTGCCGTGGCGCCTGAGGCACCGGTCCCCGAAGCTTTCCACCTGTTCGACGGTTTTTCGGGCAAGCTCCCTGTCGAAGGGCCTGAGGGGATAAAGGCCGCCGCGGAATTTTGTCAGGCCCACGGGTATGACGGAGCAGCTGTGGACATGAGGGGCCAGGCGGGCCAGTCCGCGCATGGTGCGGTCAAGCTCGCGACCGTCGTTGAGGCCGGGGCAGCAGACGATCTGACAGTTCAGCTCAATGCCGGCGCGGGCGAATTTTTTCAATATCTCTATGCCCCGTCCGGCGTTTTTGTTGCCCAGCATCTCGCAGCGCAATTTGGGGTCCATGGTGTGGACGGAGACGTTGATGGGGGAGATCTTCAGGTCGATGACACGCTGTACCTCCCGGGGGCCCATGTTGGTAAGGGTCAGGTAGGAGCCGGTGAGGAAGGAAAGGCGCACGTCGTCGTCCTTGAAATACAGGCTGTCCCTCATGCCGGGGGGCATCTGGTCCACGAAGCAGAAGACGCAGTTGTTGGCGCAGGAGCGCATCCCGTCCATCAGGTATTCCTCGAAGTC
>CANQSU010000084.1 GCA_947626585.1 uncultured Oscillospiraceae bacterium | reverse complement strand
AAATTTCGCGGTAATCGGAACCCTCGACCCCTCAGTCACGGCTGCGCCGTGACAGCTCCCCTTACGAAGGGGAGCCCGGACTGAAGACAAAAGCCTTTCAGAGTTTCGCGCCCGCGGGCGCGAAAAAAAGAATGCAAATTTCTTCCGTTAGCAAAGGCTTTGCCTTTGTCAACGGAAGAAAGCGCCGGATAAACCGGCGCTTGGCGTCATATCTCCTGCCGGCCCTCCATGGCGCGCATGAGGGTGGCGTCGTCGGCAAACTCCAGACTCGCGCCAACAGGGATGCCGTAGGCAAGACGGGTGACCTTCACGCCGAAGGGCTTCAGGAGACGGGAGATATACTTGGCGGTAGTCTCGCCCTCGGTGTCCGGGTTCATGGCCATGATGACCTCCCGCACATCGCCTTCGGCCACGCGGGAGACCAGCTCCTTGACACGGATATCGTCGGGGCCGATGCGGTTCAAAGGCGATATGACGCCGTGGAGTACATGGTAGCGGCCCCTGTACTCCCCCGCCCGCTCGATGGCGGCCACGTCCTTGGGGGAGGCAACCACGCAAATAAGGCCCCCGTCCCGGGCGTCGGAGCGGCAGACGGAGCATTCGTCGGCGTCCGTCAGGTTCTGGCAGATCCGGCAGGTGTGGACCTTCTCGCGGGCCGTCACGATGGCCGAGGCAAAGGCCCTCGCCTCCTCCTCCGGCAGGTCCAGGATATAAAAGGCCAGCCGCTGGGCGGACTTGAGGCCGATGCCCGGCAGGGAGGCGAATTTTTCAACAAGCTCGTCAAGAGCGGAGGGAAAAAAGCTCATAGTTGACCTCTCAGAAATTCGATCTCGGCGCGGCGGTCGGGGGCCCTGAACACGTCCGACCCGGCCACCAGCACGGTCGCCCCGGCCTCCCGGCACAGGCGGGCGGTCTCCCGGTTCACGCCGCCGTCCACCTCCACGTCGCACCCGGTCCCGAGGCGGGAGACCAGCGCCGAGGCGGCGCTTATCTTGTCAAGCGCCGCCGTCATGAAGCTCTGGCCGCCAAAGCCAGGCTCCACAGCCATGATGAGGATGTTGTCCAGCAGATCGGCGTAAGGCTCCACGGCGGAGACAGGGGTGGCGGGCTTTACGGAGAGGCCGGCCTTTTTCCCCAGAGCCCTGATCTTCAAGAGGGCCCCGCGAATATTTTCCGGCTCGTCGGCCTCCACGTGGAAGGTGACGATGTCCGCCCCAAGCTCACAAAAGCGCTCCACAAACCGGATGGGCCTTGTGATCATCAGATGCACGTCAAGGGGAAGCGCGGTGACGCCGCGCACGGCGCGGAGGACGGGGAGGCCGAAGGAGATATTGGGGACGAATACGCCGTCCATCACGTCGAAATGGAGCAGATCGCAGGATTTTATCGATTCTATCTCCCGGTCCAGCCTTGTGAAATCCGCCGATAAAAGGGACGGCGCTATTTTGACCATACTTGTCCTCCCAGGTAACCCCAGGGTCACCCACGGCATAAAATTTATTAGCCGGCAGGCGCCGGCCGGCTTTTATATAGGGGTCGGGAAACAAGCGGTATACCGCTCCCCGGCCCCGTCGGGCCTGTTTTCTGTTTTATTATACACCCATTGGAAGGGTTGTCAAGCGTGGAAAAAAGCACGCCCACACAGGCGTGCCCGTTTCCGATATGTCCGTTTCCGTTTGCCGGGCGGATGTACAGCCCCGGTCTCCGGAGCTTCCTTCGCGGGGGCTCGAAGCTCCTGTCCGGCTATGCCCCTATGCCTCGTCCCAAAGATCCGACGCCTCCTGTTCGGCGATCCTTTGCCGGAGGGACGCGATCTGTCTTTCCTCCCTGTCCAGCACCTCGATGGCGCTTGTATAGTCCGCGATCAGTTTGTCCAACTCCTTCGGGGTCTGAAGCTCGCCGCGATAAGCTACCCTCCCCTGGCCGTTTGAATCCGTACTCCATGTCCGCCGGGAGCCGTCCGCCTGATAGACGGTCCCAAGCTTGATATATTTGTATTTCAACAGCAGCTTTCCTGCTTCTCCAAGCACCCGCCGGATACCGGCATAGATATTCTCTTCCGCCTTTCTTTTATCGTTATAAACCACGGTATCGCGACGCGCGGAATAGTTCGTATGGATCCACATGGAATCGTCGGAAAAGCACTCGTCTACCATCAAACCGCTTTCCTCCAGCAGCTTTGCAAGCTCCTGTTTCATGGACGAGAGGGACTCTCTGCCAAGGGCTTTGGTATGCTCCGGGCTGCCCCTGACTTCCTTTTCCACATTGACCTTCAGCCGCTCCTTCACAAGGGGTTTTACCCCCTCCGTGATCTGTTCGCGAAGCGTCTGCATCCTTTGTACCTGTTTATTATAATATGTCTCATGTTTTGCCAGCTCGCTTCGAAGGATATCCACTTCCATCATGATCCCCCATTCTGATCGATATAACTTTTAAAAAAACCGGCGTTCATTCCATCATGGACGCCGGTTTGATGCCGTTATGCTCCGTCAGGTGAGCATCGAGGCTCACGCTTGACGGTTTTTCCGTGCCTCTCCCCCGTTTTTCCGGGAAATCGGCTCATTTTAACGCCTTCGGCCGCTTATCAATACATTCCGCCCATGTCGGGGTTGGGGGCGGGAGGCGCGGGAGGCTCGGGCTTGTCGGCCACCAGGGATTCGGTGGTCAGGACGATGCCGGCGATGCTGGCGGCGTTCTCAAGGGCGCTGCGGCAGACCTTGGTGGGGTCGACGACGCCGGCGGCGATCATGTCGCAATACTCCTCGGTGGCGGCGTTAAAGCCGTAGGCGGCGGAGTCGGAGTTCTTCACGTTGTTGAGGATAACGGCGCCCTCAAGTCCCGCGTTGGCGGCGATCTGCTTGATGGGGGCTTCAAGGGCTTTGGCGATCATTGCCACACCGGTCTTCTCATCGCCGTGGGTATCCTTCAGGAGCTTCTCGACGGCCTTGGAAGCGACCACATAGGCGGTGCCGCCGCCGGCCACGATACCCTCCTCCACCGCGGCGCGGGTGGCGTTCAGGGCGTCCTCGATGCGGAGCTTCTTGTCCTTCATCTCGGTCTCGGTAGCGGCGCCCACCTTAATGACGGCCACGCCGCCGGCCAGCTTGGCGAGGCGCTCCTGAAGCTTCTCGCGGTCGTAGTCGGAGGTGGAATTGTCATGCTCGTTCCTGATCTGGGCAACCCGGGCGGCGATCTCGGCCTTATCGCCGGCGCCGTCCACGATGATGGTGTTCTCCTTGGAGGCCTTGACCTGGCGGGCGGAGCCCAGCATGTCGAGGGTGGCGTCCTTCAACTCCATGCCAAGCTCGGAGGAGATGACCTGGCCGCCGGTGAGGACGGCGATGTCGCGGAGCATCTCCTTGCGGCGGTCGCCGAAGCCGGGGGCCTTGACGCACAGGCAGTTGAAGGTGCCGCGGATCTTGTTGAGGATCAGGGTGGCAAGGGCCTCGCCCTCCACGTCCTCGGCGATGATGACCAGCTTCTTGCCGGCCTGGATGACCTGCTCTAAGAGGGGCAGGACCTCTTGGATGTTGGAGATCTTCTTATCGGTGATGAGGATCAGGGGCTCGTCGTAGACGGCCTCCATCTTGTCGGTGTCGGTGACCATGTAGGGGGTGATGTAGCCCCGGTCGAACTGCATGCCCTCGACCACCTCGGAGTAGGTCTCGGCTGTCTTGGACTCCTCTACGGTGATGACGCCGTTCTGGCCCACCTTCTCCATGGCCTCGGCGATCAGCTTGCCGATGGTCTCCTCGCCGGAGGAGACGGTGCCCACGCGGGCGATATCCTCGGTGCCGGTGACGGGCTGGGAATTGGCGCGGATCTCGCTAACGGCCGCGTCGACGGCCTTCTGGATGCCGCGCTTCATGACCATGGGATTGGCGCCGGCGGCCACGTTCTTGATGCCCTCGTGGATCATGGCCTGGGCCAAGACGGTGGCGGTGGTGGTGCCGTCGCCGGCCACGTCGTTGGTCTTGCTGGCGACTTCCTTCACCAGCTGGGCACCCATGTTCTCAAAGGGGTCCTCCAGCTCGATCTCCTTGGCGATAGTGACGCCGTCGTTGGTGATCAGGGGGGAGCCGAATTTCTTGTCGAGGACCACGTTGCGGCCCTTGGGGCCGATGGTCAGCTTCACGGTGTCGGCCAGCTTGTTGACGCCGGCCTCAAGATTCCGGCGGGCTTCCTCGCCGTAAACGATCATTTTGGACATACCATTTTTCCTCCTAAATTCAAATCAAATTACCTTTTCAACCGAAAGGACGAGCGATGCCCGCGCCTGAGGGCGAATACCTGGAGCCCGAGGCGAAGCGGCATCAGCGAGGACGAAATCACTCAACGATCGCGAGGATGTCGCTCTGCTTGACGATGGTGTACTCCTCGCCCTCGAACTTGACCTCGGTGCCGGTGTACTTGCCGGTGATGACCTTATCGCCGACCTCCACCTCCATGTCCACCTCGTTGCCGTCGATGAATCCGCCGGGGCCCACGGCCACGACCTCGTAGACCTGGGGCTTCTCCTGGGCGGCGCTGGTGAGGATAAGACCGCTCTTGGTGGTCTCCTCGGCGGGGACCCGCTTGATGATGACTCTGTCTGCCAAAGGTTTGAGCTTCATTCTGAAATTGCCTCCTATGTCAAAATTAGAATTGACCTTTCACCCTTTAGCACTCTTTTGTCCTGAGTGCTAAACTGTCTATATAATACCTCAATCGGGTGATTTAAGCAATAGTCATTATATACATATTAAAAGGGATTTTAAACGGCGGAGGCTGTCAATTTTACCAATTCCGAGACTTTTCGGCAGCCCCTGGGGTAGATGAAATTGACGCCGCCGGGGATGAGCCTGAAAACGGCGCGTTTTGTGCCGAGGGCCTCGCCGTCGACGCTCACCCGGAATTCGTTTTCGTCGGAGACGGTCAGGCGGCGGCCCGACACATATTTTATCAGCTCGGGGAATCTGGCGTACTGGCCGGAGGCGTAATATTTCAGAAGGCGCGCCAGGGTGAGGCGGGAGACGGCTTTGACGATGAGGATGTCCAACGCCCCGTCCTCGGGGGTGGCGAGCCTGGTGGGGTTGAAGCCGCCGCCGTAATACTGGCCGTTGCAGGCGGAGATCAGGGCAAATTTGCCGTCCAGCTCCTCCCCCTCCACTTCGATCCTGAAGCGGCGGTTGATGCCCTTGATCACGTTCACGAGGAGGGAGATCACATATCCCCCCGCCCCGCCGACGACGGGGAGCTGCGAGTATTTGTGGACGTCCAGGCCAACTCTGGCGTCGATGCCTATGGAGGCGATGTTCACACACTTGCGGCCGTTGACGTCGATGATGTCGATGGGGGCGGGCGTGCCGTCCATGAGCCTGTCCAGGTCATTGAAAAGGGGCGCGTCCGGGCCGAACATGCGGACGAAGTCGTTGCCGGTGCCGCAGGGGTAGTGGGTGACGGCGCAGTTGCGAAAGCCCGCCGCGCCGTGGACGCACTCGGAGAGGGTGCCGTCACCGCCGCAGGCGTAGACGCGCAGCTCGTCGCCCTTGATGGCCTCCCGCTTGACCTTCTCGGCGGCGTCCATGACGGCCACGGTCTCGTAAAGCTCGCAGGGCTCCCCCCTCTCGGCTATGACGGACTCGAGCTTTGCCCGGACGGCGGCCTTGTCGGATTTTTTGCCGCCCGCGATGGGGTTCAGGATAAATAAGTGTCTCATAACCTTGCCTCTCTCTATCTACGGAAGTGTTATTTGAACATGTAGTAGTTACACCTGATCATGCCGTTGTAGAGCTTTCGCGTCTTTGCGGCGCGGCGGCCGTAGAGTTTTTCAAGCTCCCCGTCGGAGGAGATGATGTTGACCCGCCAGTCGGGAAGCTCCCTCATGGCAAGGCCGAACCGGCGTATCAGATCCCGGGCCTGACGCAGCTCCAGCATCCGTTCGCCGTAGGGCGGATTGGTGACCAGGATGCCGCCGTCCGTCCGGCGGTCAAATTTTGTGGCGTCGGCGACCGAAAAGCGGATCAGCTTTTCAACGCCCGCCCGTCTGGCGTTCTGGCGGGCCAGCTCTACGGCGCGGCCGTCGATGTCGGAGGCGAAAACGGAGTAGTCGCGGTCAAATTCCCTGGCTCTGGCCTCGTCTCTGACCTCGTCCCAGGGGACGCGGAAATTGGGCCACCTTTCGGCGGTGAAGGAGCGGGCGATGCCGGGGGCGCGGTTTTTCGCCGCCAGGGCCGCCTCGATGGCGACGGTCCCGCCGCCGCAGAAGGGGTCCGCGAAGTCGCCCCGTCCCCGGTAGCCGGCGATATCCACCATGGCGGCGGCCAGGGTCTCCCGGAGGGGCGCCGCCACCTGGGCCGGACGGTAGCCCCGCTTGTGAAGGCCAACGCCGGAGGTGTCGATATAGAGCGTGGCCTCGTCCCGCGCCAGGGCGAATTGGATCTGGTAGGTCTCCCCCGTCTCGGGAAGTCGCTCCAGGCGGTAGACAGCGCCCAGGCGCGACGCCACGGCCTTGTTGACGCTGCGCTGGAGGGCCGGGAGGGAGGTGATGGCGGAGGAGTGGGAATAGCCCTTCACGGGGAAGGCGCCGGTCTTGGGGATGAAGCGCTCCCACTCCATAGCCCGGACGCCCTCGAAGAGGCTTTCAAAATCCGACGCCGGGGTCCGCCCCACGACGATGAGGACGCGCTCGGCAAAGCGGCTCCGGATATTGACCTGGGCGATATCCCGCTCGGCGCCCGAGAAATAGACCCGCCCGTCCTCGGCGCGGACACCGGCAAGGCCCATGTGGCGAAGCTCGTTGCCCAGGGGGCCCTCCAGGCCGAAAAGGCAGGGGGCGCAAAATTCAAGTGTCATGACAGTTTCCCTTCGCGAAGAATGTGATTGCATTTGATGGCGTGATTTGGTATGATATGATAGTATGATACTAATATCTAATTAAAATAAGACATTTGCGCCGGTCTTTTTCGCGCCATGCTGCGTCAGCCGCCTTGGGAATACATACAGTATTCCCTGCGGCATCTTCCTTGCCTGACACGAAAAATCCTCGCCGCTCGGTGTCTCCTTTTAAATAGATATTAGTATGAAATAACATCCCGGAGGTGCCGAAATGTCAGTTGTCAACGCGGTTCTTACGCCGTCCTATGAGGCGGATGCGGTATTTGAGGCGGTCTCAAAGCACTTTGAGGTCCTGAACGTGGAGGGGGATCTGAGGCCCGGCATGAGGATCCTTTTAAAGCCCAACCTGCTCTACGGCAAGAAGCCGGAGGCGGGGGTGACCACCAATCCCGCCATCCTGCGGGCGGTGATCCGGTGGCTCACCGAGCGCGGTCACACCAACATCGTGGTGGCGGACAGCTCCGGCGGTCTTTTCACCGCCGAGTACATGCGGGGCGTCTACGCCGCCTCGGGGCTGAGGACGCCGGGGATCGAGGAGTACCTGAACCGGGACTTCACCTTCGGGCGGAGGGAGACGCGCGAGGGGTCCGCCACAAGGTCCTTCAACCTCATAACGCCCGTTCTGGAGGCGGAGTACATCATCAATCTGCCGAAGCTGAAGACCCACGCCATGACCACCGTGTCCATCGGGGTCAAGAACCTGTTCGGCACTATCCCGGGGCTTCAGAAGCCGGACATGCACCGCAGATACCCGGAGACAAAGGACTTTGTCAGGATGCTCTGTGAGCTTTGCGAGACGGTACACCCCAACGTGACGCTCCTGGACGCGGTGGACTCCATGGAGGGCAACGGCCCCGGCGGAGGGACGGTGAGGCACACGGGTGTGACGCTGTGTTCCAGGGACGTGTTCGCCCTGGACATCGCGGCGGTGCTGTTCATGGGGCTGGTGCCCTCCGACATGCCGCATCTGGCGGCGGCGCGGGACATGAAGCTCCTGCCGGAGACGGTGAGCGTCACCGGGGACGACCTCGTCCCCTGCTCCCCCGCCTTCAGGCTGCCCGACGCCCTCAAGAGTACCGGGTTTGACGACTCGGTGCCGAAGCTTTTGCGCAAGCCCGCCAGCTTCGTGATGGACAGGCTGCTGCGGTCCTACCCCCACGTGGACAGATCAAAATGCGTGGGCTGCGGAAGATGCGCCGAGAGCTGTCCCCAGAAGATCATCCGGGTGGAGAACAAAAAGGCCGGGATGCCCCGGCGCGGCTGTATCTCCTGCTTCTGCTGCCAGGAGATGTGCCCGGTACACGCCATATCCGTAAAGCGCGGGCTTCGGGGGCTGTGAGCGCGGCCCGGGCTCACGCCAAACGGAGGGCGGAGGCGATGCCGCCGACGATCTCGGGATATTTTACCCTGATGGTGGCGGCGTACAGCAGGAAAGCGGAGATCACGGTCACCACCGAAAGGACGGACGCCGCGGAGCAGGCGAGACGCCGCCCCCTCCCCTCGCCTCCGGACCACAGGCCGATCACCAGGTAACAGGCGATCCCCATCAGGAAGTAGATATCCATGTGATACCTTTCCAAAAGGTACGGCGTCCACATGATATCCACGGCGGAGATCACAAGGACGGTTATCACAATACCGGCCATCAGCGGCGGAAGCTTATAGCGCCGCATGCTTTTTCTGACCGTGGGGCTGAACGCGCCCCCGCACAGGAGCAAAATGGGGAAATTGAGAAATACACCGCCCGCGCGAAGCCAGGGGAAGCTCTCGCGGGGCTTTGCCGATCCGAAAAAGCTGACCGCCATCTCCCGGATCACCCGAAGGAGGGTTTTCGGATCCAGAGAAACACCGTAGCGCGACTGGTCCGCCACCGTCAGCTGGTAGGCCTGACCGAACTCAAAGGGATCCTCAAAGCGGATGTAATTGTACCACATCAGGCCCGCCGCCACAAGGGCATAGGGCAGGGCCGCCAGCGCCAGCCTGCCTAGGAGCTTTCCCGTGATCCTCCGCTGCCTGAGAAAGACGGCCAGCATGGGGATGACGAGAAGGTTCGCCAGGGCGACGGAGGGTCTGCACCCGAAGGACAGCGCGCCCAGGAGCGCGCCGGCGCCGGCCAGCAGGAGCTGACGGTCTTCCCGTTTCACGTCCCAGACAGCCCGGACAAAGAACCAGAGGCTCCAGATCTCCAGCGCCAGCGCGCTTGTGATGGCGGTGCAGTAGAGCGCCGGCTCCGCCGTGGCGTACCAGAGGCTCATGGCGGAGACGGCCCCGGACAGCGCCAGATAGACGACGTAGGGGAGTTTTTTGAAAAAGAGCCTCGCCAGCAAATAAAACAGCGCGAAGATGCCGGCGACGGAGAGTGCCGCGAAGAGCTGCGTGGCGTGGTAGGTGGTCAGCGCGTCGCCCGTCAGCAGCCGGTACGGGATGAACACCAGAAAAACGGGCACAACGCCGAAGTACATGTAGTAATGCCCGTTATACCAGGCGTGGTCCCAGTGGTATCTCACGCCGGAGGCCTCGCGTTCCTCCGGATCGTAGGGGTTATCGAGCTTAAAAAGCTCGTCCTCGTCTCCGTAAGCGAACTCGACGCGGCCGTCCAAAATGGCCTCCGCCATCAGCTCGTACTGGTTCCTGTGGCCGGGGATCTCGCCGTTCCAGATGGGGAGCCTGCCCATGGGCAGTACGCACGCGGCGATCACGGCGCCGGCCGCCGGTATCGCGCCCAGGGCCTTCCACCGGCCGCCGTTCTCCACGGCGCGGGCGTAAAGCCCCGAGCCGGGCCGGAGGGCAAACAGCAAAAGAGCGCAAAAGCACAGATACACCCAGCCCCAGCCGCTGTCCAGGACGGCGGCCGTGACGGTGACGATCACGGTCAGTACCAGCCAAGCCGGATAGAACCACAGGGCCCAGCGGGCGCCTGTCCGATTTCGGATACGCTCATTCATGCTTTTTCCTCGCTCCCCCGGGGTCCCGGCGGTTCAACCGAAATACATAAGCTGCTTGGAGCTTTCATACAGCTCAAAGTCCCCAAAGGAGGCCACATGGGTCATCTCCGCCCCGTTTTGGGCAGCAAACCGCAGGGCGGCCTCCCGGTTCCAGGGCTTCAGGACGATCACCGCGCGGCGGTTGTCCTCCTCGGAGTATATATCCTGTATGTTGATGTATTCGAGAATCCTGAATTCAGACTGAAACCAGCTGCCGCCGACGACCCGGCCGTCGGTGCGCGCGGCGATATTCTCGCAGGTGTTCCACTCGCTGTAGATGTAATCGTAGCCGTTTTCCACGATCCAGTCGGCGATCCGGCCCTGGACCGTCTCGGAGCCGTCCACGGCCTGCTCCAGGGAGGGGCGCCAGCTGATCCAGAGATTGGCCGCGAAGCCCAGGGCAAGGGCCGCCAGAAGCACCGTCCTTCCCCTGTTCCCGGCGGCTCTGAGGGCCGGGATCACCGCCGCGGCGGCCAGCGGGTACCACACGAAGAGGTAGACGCCCCGGAAGGAGATGTCAAAAAACGCGTTGACGGTCAGGAGGGTGAGCAGGCTCAGGCCGCACAGCTCCACAAGGACGTGGACGCCCCCCGCCTCCCGCTTTTCCGTCCCCGTCCTGAACCCGCGCCACATCGCCCAGGCCGCCAGGGCGATGAGCAGTACGGCGAAAACGCCCAGGACAACGCTCCTGTTGGGGGTCGACGGAAGAAGGAGCTTGAAGCCGGTTATGGAGCGGAGGGCCCGGAAGCCCGTCTCGATATTTTCCCGCTGCCGCGCCCCGGAAACGAGGGATAAACCGCCGTATATGGTCCTCTGGGGGATATCCATGAGCCTGATGGCAGCCACGCCGGCCAGGTTCGCGGCGCAAACCAGGGCCGCTCTGGCCGTCACCAGAAGCCGGCCCTTCCCGGGAAGCTTCTTTGTTTTCACAAGAGATCCGAGCCACACGAGGGCCTCCCGCGCGGCCAGGGGCACGGCCATCACCGCCGTCTGGCGGATGCTTTGCATGCCCGTGCAGAAGCTGAGGACCAGGGAGAGGGCCAGCGGCGCCGTGAAAAACCGCCGGTTCCGCCCTCCGAGGGCCCTCATATAGTCGCCGAATACCACGAGGAGCGTGATCACGTAGCCGGCGTAATAGCTGGCCATGATATAAAAGAGCTGCCCCTCGGCGGTCCAGACGATATCCGGACCCATGACGGCTCCGAGCATGGTCAGCACCGACAGCAGGATCTCCCCGCCGCCGGCAAAGGGCCGGAGCGCCCACCAGAGGGAAAGCAGGATCAGCGCCGTCATGGCGGTGGTGGCCAGGGCCATGGACAGATTCATACTGCCGGTAACGCCGTAGAAAAGCGCGGCCAGCACCGGGGTGGTCACCACATAATACTGGTTCCCAAAGACCCAGTTGTCCGGAAAGACCGTCCGCCGCTCCCACATGAGCCTGGCCACCAGAGTGTCCTCATACATGTCCGCGTCGCAGAAACGCTCAAAGCCGAAAAAGTTGACCGTGAAGGCCGAGGCCAGGAACGCGGCGGTGAGGAGCGCGAGGACCGCCAGCTCCCACCGCCCGAGCTTTACCGCTTCGCCCCGCTTCCTTATCTCCAACCCATTTCCCTCATGTAGGCGTCGATGAAGGTGGAATTCTTCTTCTCCGTGTCGTTGAAGCTGGCGTAGACCACGCTGTTGGAGCCGGTGACCGGGGTGTACCACTGCTGGGACTCAAAATACTCCCTGATGTAGTCCGTCTTGAAGATATAGCCGTGGCGGGCGTAGATCTCGTTGAGCATCAGGGTGACCTCCCGCTGGGTCTTGCCCTCCAGGTCGGCGCGGGTCACAAGCTGTTTGTCGCTGGGGAAGATGGTCACGTTGTTCTTGCCCTCGGCGGTCCCTGTGCCGGTGCCGCCTGTACCGCCGGTGCCGGTGCTTCCGCTGCCGCCGGTGCCGGTGCTTCCGCTGCCGCCGCTGCCGCCGCGCCAGCCCATCTCCGTCTGGTAGTTCACGATGGTCCTGATGTTGGCGGTCTCGATGGCGTTGAACTCGCCAGCCACCTTGGCCGAGTCGTCGGAAACGGGGGTGTACCACTTCTGGGAGTTGAAGTACTGCTGGGTGGTGCTGGTCTCGCCGCCGAAGATGTAGCCGTGGCGGGCGTAGATCTCGTTGATCAGCATGGCGCTTTCCTGACGGGTCTTGCCCTCAAGCTCCTGGCGGGTGATCCGCTGGGTGTCCGAGGGGTAGAGGTAATCGTTGTTGACGGGCTCGGTGGTGCCGGTGCCCGAGGTGTCGCCGCCGCCGGAGGTATCTCCGCCGCCGGAGGTGTCGTCGCCGGAGCCGCTGGTATCGTCGCCGGTGCCGCCGCCGGTATCGTCGCCGGTGCTGTCGGAGGTGTCGTCGCCGGTGTCGTCGCCGGTGTCATCCCCGGTGCTGTCACTGGTGTCGTCGCCGGTGCTGT
>CANQSU010000083.1 GCA_947626585.1 uncultured Oscillospiraceae bacterium | reverse complement strand
TACACCCCCTGTTGTACTTTTCATTCTACAACAGGGGGTGTCTTTTTTCACTGTCTGTTTCCCGGGGTGCGGTCCAAAGGTGTCCCGGCGCTTTTTTATTAATTTGTCTTGTATACATCCCGCTTTGAGGCACGTCAAACATGGCGGATGAGAAAAATATCTGTGGACAGATTCACAACCTATTACAACAACCGGGGCGTTTCAGCCTCGGTCATTTTATTATCAGGAGGTATTTCTATGAACAGAACAAGCCACTACACTAAACCAGCAAATCAGGTCCGACGATGGTCCAAGAACACCCTAACCGCTGGCTCTCCAGTGCGGGACAAACAATGGAAGGAGGTGTGAAATGAAGATTACTATTGAAAAAGTACATCAGGGGATGCGCGGCTCACTGCTGAAATGCTCAGGCAAGCCGGCCTCGCTTGGACGGGCGAGCTGGAGGTCCATGCCTCCGGGAGCGCGATCACCGTCACAAAAAAGCAGATGTCCGCCAACGACCTGCGGGAAGCCATGAGCAGTCTCGTCGCTCTTGCCACTAAGTTCAAAGAGAGGGCCAACGAGAACTGCGCCGGCTGCGACGGCGAGGACTGTCCGTACTTGGAGGACGACTCGGACGAGGGGGACGGAGTGTGAACGTGATGAGCCGAGGGTGCCGTGATGGCCTCACGAAAACTGTGTTGGGACAGTGTGCGGATGACGCGGTAACGAGGGAACGCTGCGCTCACCCTCTGCACTCTTCGAGGTCGAGGCCACCGACGTCAGCGTACTCCCTCTGCGGTGATGGTTGGCAAAGGGCGGAGAGGGTGAGCAGGCTCTCTGCGTTGACCCGGTTCGGTCTGCTCCTTGCACGGAAATGGTTGCGCCTCCCCGTTATCTACACAGAGGATGCGTTGTGGTAACACTTGCATGGACTCACCCTCTGCGTCTGCACCAACTACCAGTCGAGTGACGGCGGCGTATGGATTCAGTGCTGCGCACACCCTGCCCTGTCGCAGCGCTGGTCGCCGCGTGTGCCGTTTTCCCTCTCTGCGTGGGGCGGACGCACCACTCAAAATTGGAGCGGCGTGTGAGCCGCTGTGGGGGCGAGGTCAAGATGCCATTTTCAGGCTTTTTGCCCCGTTCGATAATCGAACAAGATAAAGGGAGGTGGTCGCAAGCGCCCACCTCCCGGCTACAAAGCCCCGCGGTGCGGGGCTTTTTTGAATTTCGCCGGGGTGGTCGGTAAAAACGGCTGCCACGGCTTTAGGTACACCTTGAAGCCCAAAATGCCGGTTTTGCAGGGCTTTTTGGTGAGTCATACAGCAGAAGGAGGACTACATTGGAAAACACTGAAAACAACAAAGTGAGGACCGCGGTGTGGCTACGCCCCACCGCCATCGAGGACATCGACCACTGGATGAAACGGGACAACTGCAAAACGCGAAGTGAGTTCATCGACAACGCCCTCGCGTTCTACGTGGGCTACCTGGAATCCAACGACGCCTCCAACTTCCTGGGCCCAGTGCTGTCGTCCATGATCTGCGGGATACTGGAGAACAACAATAACCGGTTGAGCTCCCTCTTGTTCAAGTGGGCGGTGGAGCTGAACATGGCCTGTCACACAATCGCCGCCCACTTCCGGGTGGACGACATCGACCGAAAGGCTCTCCGGGCGTTCGCAATAGACGAGGTGAAGAAGACCTGCGGTCAGGTGAGCTTCGACCACGCGCTGGATGTGCAGAGGCGCATACCCGTGAAGGATGATACCAAGTGGCCCGGCTGATTTTTATCTCCCCCTACCTCAAGGGCGGCGAGGATAAGGCCCAACTCATGAACCGCACCAACTACATCGCTACCCGTAAGGGAGTGGAGCTGTTGCAGTCCGAGCACAGGGATGAACCTGTCTCACAGAAGCAGCGCGAGTACATCTCACGCCTGCTCAAGACCTTCCCCCAGGCGAAGGAGCTGGCGGAGTACGAGGACTACCTCTCGGCCCCCACCAAGGATACCGCGTCGGAGTTCATCGACCAGGCGAATGAGCAGTTCGTCACCTCCATGGATGAGCGTGAGAATTTCCTGGACTACGTCTCCCACCGCCCCGGCGTCCGCAGCGACGGCGACCACGGTCTGTGGGATAAGGATGGGAAGGTCCCGAATCTCAGCAAGGCCGTGGAGGAGGTGGCGAATCACCCCGGCATCGTCTGGACGCCGGTGGTGTCGCTGCGGCGTGAGGATGCGGAAAGGCTGGGCTACACGGACGTGGACAACTGGCGGGCGCTGGTCAATGCCTGCTCTCAGGAGATCGCGGAGGGGTACAAGATAGCGCCGGAAAACCTGCGGTGGTACGCCGCCCTCCACGAGAAGGAGAAGCACGTCCACATACACATGGTGGTATTCTCCGCCAACCCGAAAGAGGGGTATCTCACGAAGGAGGGCATACGGGACGTCAAGTCCGCCTTCGCCACACGCATCTTCGAGCAGGACCTGCTTCACACCTACGAGCGCAAGACTGAGTACAGAAACACGCTCCAGAGGTCGGCCCAGGAGCGGATGGCGAAGCTGGTGACATCCATGAACAGCGGTACCGGTGTCAGCGAACGGCTGGAACAGCTCATCGGCGAGCTGGCGGAGAAGCTCAATACTACCAAGGGTAAGAAGGTCTACGGTTACCTCCCACCGAGGGTCAAGAGCGTTGTCGACGAGATCGTGGACGAGCTGGCGAAGGACGAGAGGGTCGCGGCGGCATACTCGCTCTGGCAAGATATGCAGGACGAGGTGGTCCGCACCTACACCGACGACCTGCCGGAGCGTGTTCCACTATCTCAGCAGAAGGAGTTCAAGCCTGTGCGGAACATGGTGATCTGCGAGACGCTGAAGTTTTCCGAGCGCAGGGTTACGTTTGAGGACGGGGACATGGATGACGAGCCGGAGAGTACGGAAACAGTACCGCCTACGACCTCCGGCACCCACAAGATCTATGAGCAGGCTGAGCGATACCGCAAAGCGAAGAAAGCTCTCTACGATGAGGAGGCCGACACGGACGAAAAGCGGTCAGCCATTGAGTCTCTGGAAAAGCTGTGGGATGAGGGGTACACGATTGCCGCCCACCAACTGGGTAAGGCATACCGCGACGGGCTGGGCGTCGCCGCCGATTGGGTAAAGGCCGAGGGGTGGTTCAGAAAATCCGCGGAACGTGGTACAGTCTGCTCGGCCTACGCTCTCGGAAAGCTTCTGCTGCCGGTCGGCCTCTCCACCGAGGCCATCCGTTGGCTCAAGTACGCCGCTGACAGCGGCGACCAGTATGCGAGGTACACCTTGGGCAAGGTCTACCTCGCTGGAGAAAACGCGGAGAAGGACGTGGACACAGCCGTCGATTACCTGAACGCCTCCGCCGAGCAGGGAAACCAATACGCGCAGTACGCCCTCGGCAAGCTCTACCTGCTGGGCCGGGATGTGCCGCCTGACAGTGAAGCGGCGGTGTACTACCTCACCCAATCGGCAGAGCAAGGGAACAGGTACGCGCAATTCTTCCTGGATCACATGAGCGACATCCGCACGCCGTCCGTCACGCTGGCGGCCCTGCGAATGTTCCACCATATGGCGAACATCTTCCGCGACACCACCGCCCAGGACTCCACCCACATGGGCCTGCACATTGACCGCAAGCGCCGGCGCGAGCTTCAGGAGAAGCGCATCGCCATGGGCCACAAGCCGGACGACCATGAGGACGAGAAGATGAATCAGACGATGCGTTGACAAAGAAAACGGCGGGGAATTCTCCCGCCGCTTTCTATAATCCGTTAAAAATGTATCTCTCAGGCAATGGGCCTGAACTCGATGTTCACCCGCATCCCCATCCCAGCGGCCAGCCGCTGGAGGGTCCTGACGGACGGGTTGCCGTCGCCGTTTTCATACTTGCTGATGTCTGACTGCGCGATGCCGGTGCGCTCGGAAAGCTCCTTCTGTGTAAGCCCGGAATTCTTTCTCGCGTCGATCAGCGCCTGCACCAGCGCGAACTTCGGCTCCAGCGCGTCGTACTCCCGGCGAAACTCCGGGTCACGAAGCTGCTCGGCGAGGAAATCCTTAAAGTCACTCATGGCTGTGCTCCTTTCTGCTCAAATACTCGTCCCTGTATCTTTTGGCAAGGTCGATCTCTGCCCTTGGCGTCCTGCCCGTCTTCTTCACAAAGCCGTTGGCGAGGATGATCTTTCGCCCGACGACGAAGAAATATAAAACGCGGGTGATGTCCGTCCCCACCTTGGTGCGAAGCTCGAATATCCCGTCGCCCAGGGCTTTGGAATACGGCTCCCTGAGCTCCGGCCCGTTGACGGACAGCAGCTCGATCTCCCTGACCACCTTGGCAAGCATTTTCCTGTCAAGGGAGAGAAGAAACTCCCGCACCGGTTCTGTCCCGTCCGGCCGGTCATAAAATAGTACGGTGAAGCTCTCCATAGGTTCTCCTGAATTATCTGTTTTATCCCATACACAGTATATCGGATTTATCCCATATTGTCAAGGCATTTTCTGAAAAGCAAGACCACCGTGACGGGGAAAAACGCACACCCTCCCGCCAAGGGGGGACTGCGCCAATTTGCTGAACCACCCCCCGGTTCACTGTGACCCCCCAGAAGTACCCAATTTATAAGATATATTAATACAGAAGGGGAAAGAATATAATACAGAGTGGAGAGATTTAACAACAGAGAGGAAAGATGTAATTCTCTGCTGGGATAATCTCTGAATTTTATACGAAAACCGCATCTCCAAACGATGCTCCCTCTCTGCAAAGTAAAACCGCTGTGATAGCTAACAGCGTACAGGCATCCGCGGAAGGAGACTGTACGTTGCAGATGAGCCAAAGGCAGACTCGCCGTGATTCACCTTGAGAGGTCTGCTCAAGCGGAAGATGCACAACAGAGGAAACAGAAACGTAAGGGAAGTCTCTGCAAAAATTATATCATCCTTCTCCGCCGCTTACTTTCAAACCAGATCAAATAAGCAGACGTGATCATTATCGCAAATATTGTTGCGAGCGGTGTGGCGAAGCCTATTTGAAACAAGCTCACGCCATCGACCTTGCTCATCAGGTACGAAACGGGGATCCTTACAAGAAATGTGCTTAAAATCCCCTGCAAAGCCACAAAGCCCGTTCGTCCGTTTCCGTTAAGATACCCTGCCATACTGAAGCTGAAGCCTACAAGCACACAGTCAATCGAATATGATTTAAGATAATCTGCCGCAGCCGCGGCTATGTCCGCATCTGGTGTGAAGAAATGCGCCAACCATACGCCGTTTGTAAAGCTTGCGGCAAACATACATAATCCCGCCGCAAATGTGAAGGCCATTCCTATGAACATAGCTTTTAAAGCTCTGCCGCTTTTGCCCGCGCCCACATTCTGAGCTGTGAACGCGGAATCCGCTGACATGATCGCGCTCGGAACGATAAACATCAGCGCACAGATTTTTTCCGCCACCCCCACTCCTGCGGATGCGACAAGTCCAAAGGAATTTAAAATTGCAAGAATGACCATAAAGGATATACCGGTAAGCAGCTCCTGCCCGGCTATGGGCAGACCATATTTCAGGATTCTGAAGGTTTCGCGTTTTGCCGGCTTGATCTCGTTCCTGTCGGCTTCGATTCCGAGTCCGTTTCGGCGTATCATAAAAAGCGCGCTTAAAACGCTTATTCCCTGAGCGGCAACTGTTGCGAAAGCAGCTCCGCTGCGTCCCAAATGAAACGCGCCGGTTAAAATCAAATCGCCCAGTATATTGCAGGCGCACGCAATTCCCATTAAAATCAACGGCGTTTTTGAATCGCCCATTCCCCGAAACATTCCGCTTAACGCGTTAAAAAGCACGATAAAAAGAACTCCCGCTCCGCATATTCTGATATATCCAACCGTAAATGAAACGGCCTCCTCCGGTGCGTTCATTACACGCGCGATCGGGACGGCGGTCATCACGACCCCGACCGCAAGAAGCACGCCCACAAAAATAAACAGGCAAAGCGACGAGCCTATTGTTCTTGCGGCGCCGGTTTTATCCCTTTTTCCAATGTTTTGTCCCAATAAAACCGTACATCCCATTGTAAGTCCCGTGATAATTCCGGTGATAGTCTGCATAGTCATACTTCCCGTAGAAACAGCCGATACGGCGGCAGCGTCGGAAAACAATCCGACTATCATCAAGTCCACGGTCCCATACATAGCCTGAAGCAGATTTGCTCCCATGACAGGCAACGCGAATAGCAGAAGTCTTTTCCATACCGGGCCCACAGTTAAATCGTGATCCATAAATACTATGTACCTCCATAAAAAACCGGATAAGAGAGCAGCCGTTTTGGACTGCCATCTTATCCGGTATGCCGTTCCCTTATTGAACAGTTTACCCTCCGATGGGCACTTGTATTATAGGACGGAGAAAAGTTAAAGTCAATACACAATTCAATTTCCCGTCAAAGTTCGGGAACTCAAACGCAAAATCTTACTTGACAATTCATGCCCTCTGTGTTATATTGCACTTGTTCACGCGGAGGCGGATCGTTCGTAGGAAACGACGAGCCGGATAAGGTGATGGGCTGAGATGCCCGTTCCTTGTCCGGTTTTTTCTTTTGGGAGGAATACGATGAAAAGCAAAAAGACAGCAAATAAACTACATATGCTGTGGCATTTCATGCGGGGAAGCAAACGGTTTTTCCTGATCGGCGTACTGTCGACCATTGCCGTAACGCTTTTAGAGCTGCTGTCCCCCCAAATCATGCGCGCTACGATCGACAGCGTGCTTGGCGATAAGGCGCTTCCCTCGGCCGCGGCGAAGCTGGTGGAGGCCATAGGCGGACGGGACTATCTGCGGGCGCATTTGTGGTGGCCCGCGCTGGCGGTGCTTGCGATAGCCGGCCTTGCGGCTGTGTTTCAGTATCTTTCAACCGTGTCCAACACAAGGGCGGCGGAAACGCTTGTCAAAACAATGCGCGACGACCTGTTCGGGCATATGCAGCATCTGCCGTTTTCGTGGCATATGAAAAACCAGACCGGCGATATGATCCAGCGGTGCACCTCCGATGTGGACACTACGAACCAATTTGTCAGCGGGCAGCTTGTGAATGTTTTTCACATCGTTCTGCTTTTGGTTTTATCGCTTGCGTTCATGTTTTCCATGAATGTGAGGCTCGCGCTGGTGGCGGTCGTTACATTTCCCGTTATCATACTTTTCTCGGCCGTATTCCAAAGCCGGATAGGCCGTTTGTTTGCCGTATGCGACGAAAACGAGGGCGTGCTGTCAACGCTGGCGCAGGAAAATCTGACCGGAGTGCGCGTTGTGCGCGCTTTTGGGCGTGAAGCGTATGAAAGAGACAGATTTGAAAAGCAGAACAACAAATATACGGACGCATGGATAAAGCTGAGTTTGATCCTGGCGAAATTTTGGGCGACGGGCGACGCGCTTTCGGGATTGCAAATCATGCTCATGGTAGTTCTCGGCTCGGTACTCTGCGTAAGAGGTTCGCTTTCCTCCGGCGAGCTTATCGCGTTCATATCGTATAACTCCATGCTTGTATGGCCGGTGCGGAGTCTGGGGCGAATGATCTCGGATATGAGCAAAACAGGCGTTTCTCTGGAGCGCATCTATTACATCATGTCGTCACCCGTTGAGACAGACACGCCCGATCCGCTGACTCCGCCGCTTGACGGAGATATTCGCTTCGAGCACGTCAGCTTCAGCTACGGCGGCGCGCCTGTACTGCGTGATGTCAGCTTTACCATACCCGGTCATACGACCTTCGGCATTTTAGGCGGCACGGGGAGCGGCAAGACGACGCTTATGGTCCTTCTTGACCGTTTATACGATCTGCCGCCGGAACAGGGGCGCATCACCATCGGCGGCGTCCCGATAGAGAACATTAAGCTCGATTGGCTGCGGTCCAATATCGGTATGGTTTTACAGGAGCCGTTTTTGTTCTCGCGCACCATCGGCGAGAATATAGGGATCGCAAAGAAGGACCTGCCGCGCAGCGAGCTGCGCCGCGCGGCGCGTATAGCGTGTCTGGAGGAGACTGTGCATGATTTCGCGAAGGGCTATGACACGGTCGTCGGCGAGCGCGGCATTACGCTTTCCGGCGGACAGAAGCAGCGCGTGGCCATCGCCCGTATGCTCACCCAAAAAACGCCGGTCATGGTGTTTGACGACTCGCTGTCGGCGGTGGATACCGAAACGGACGCAAAAATACGCGCGAGACTGCGCGAGGGGCTGGGAGACGCCACCGTCGTGCTTATATCTCACCGTATCACAACGCTGATGCACGCTGACAGGATCCTGGTCCTTGATAAGGGACGGGTATCGCAGATAGGCACCCATGACGAGCTTATATCCGTTCCGGGTATTTACCGAGATATTTATAACTTACAGCTTAAAAACGAAACGGAGGCGAATGAGTGATGGAACACAGCGAAGAACACCTCCATTTGCCGTTCTTCGGCTTGGGCGAGCTGTGGAAATATATACGCCCGTACCGCGGTATTTTCTTCTCCATGCTCCTGCTGGGACTTGTGGGCACTGTGGGCGATATCATACTGCCCCTGTTCCAGCAGTACGCCATCGACCATTTTGTCACGGCACGCACGCTTCACGGACTGACGGCTTTTATATGCGCCTATGCCGGGGTACTTGCCGTACAGGTATTGCTGAACGGCGTGTCCTCCTATCAGGCCAGTCAGATCGAGATGTATGTGGGGCGCGACCTGAAACGCGCCAGCTTCAACCATCTGCAAACGCTGTCGCTGTCGTATTTCAACACAAACAGCGTCGGATATATCCATTCGAGAGTGATGAGCGACACCAACAGGCTCGGTTCTCTCGCCGCATGGGACAGTATGGACTGCATATGGCACGGAACGTATGTCATCGGCGCGATCATCGCCATGCTCGCGATTAACTGGAGGCTCGCGCTTTGGGTGATTCTGCTGGCGCCGCCGGTGGCGCTGCTTTCCGCGTATTTTGAAAGGAAGCTGCTTCACCTGAACCGCCGTATCCGGGAAATAAACTCGCGGATAACCTCCAACTTCAACGAGGGCATAACGGGCGCTAAAACGGCAAAAACACTTGTTATTGAGGATAAAATGCAAAAGGAGTTTGAAGCGGTCTCGCAGGATATGCGCCGCACCTCCGTGCACGCCGCCCGCTATCGGGCGATGTTTTCCGCGCTTATCAGCTTTTCGGCGTCGATGGCGCTGTCGGCGGTTCTGTGGCGCGGCGGGATCATAACGCTTGAGGGCGTTATGACGATAGGCGTTCTGTCGGTATTCATGTCCTACGCTCAGGGACTGATCGAACCGATACGCTGGCTTGTAAACGCCATGTCCGACCTTGTGACCGTGCGGGTAAATATCGAGCGCTTCACCCGTTTGATGCGCACGCGCCCCGATGTGCGCGACAGCGAGGAGGTCACGGAACGCTACGGCGACTGCTTTACGCCAAAACGCGAAAACTGGGAGCCGCTTCACGGCGATGTGGAATTTGACCATGTGACCTTCCACTATCCCGACGGAAACGAAACTGTTCTCAAGGATTTCTGCCTGACTGTGCCCCAGGGAACCACTGTTGCCATCGTCGGGGAAACGGGAGCGGGCAAATCGACGCTCGTAAATCTTGTCTGCCGCTTTTTTGAACCCACCGAAGGCCAAGTGCTGATCGACGGGCGCGACGTCCGGGAACGGTCACAGCTATGGCTTCACAGCCATATCGGCTACGTGCTTCAGACCCCGCACCTGTTTTCCGGCACGATCCTGGAAAATCTCCGCTACGGCAATCCGAACGCGACTATGGAGGAAATAGAAAACGCGGTAAAGAGCGTTCACGCGGACGAGATCATCAAGCGAATGGAAAAGGGGTACGACAGCGATGTGGGCGAGGGCGGCGATCTGCTGTCCACCGGCGAAAAGCAGCTTATCAGCTTCGCCCGCGCCATTCTCGTGGATCCGCGCATTTTTGTGCTGGACGAGGCGACCTCCTCAATCGACACGATGACCGAAAAATATATCCAGGAAGCGATAGAAAAGCTGATGACGGGACGGACCTCGTTTGTGATAGCCCACCGTCTGTCCACGATACGCCGCGCCGATATGATTCTTGTGGTAAAAGACGGCGCCATCATCGAGCGCGGCACCCACGAAGAATTACTCGCACAGCGCGGCTATTACTACAACCTTTACACGCGCCAGTATGAGGAAGAATTGAACTACGAATATTGGAAGAATTAATTAAAATCCATTTGAAGCTTTTAGAAAAACGTCTGTATAACGCGAAGACGGCTCCCCGCCGAGGAAGCACTCGGTGTTGGGGAGCCGTCTTTATGTGTTTATGCTCTTGTTTTCGCCCGAACCTTGAATAAATAATATGAAGCCCTTCAGAAAAAAGCGAAAGCATATTATAAAAGAGGAATTTGCTCTCTGGAATAATCAAAAAGTCTCCGAGAAAAAGTAGTAGCTATTTCCCGGAAAGTGTAGTATTTGTTGTGGTTACCAATTCGAAGGAGGTGCCGTAGATGGCAAAACGCAGGGCCAACGGCGAGGGGAATATACGAAAGCGGCCAGACGGACGTTGGGACGGGCGGTACATTGCGGGGCATGACGAGAACGGGAAGGCGATCCGCAAGAACGTGCTCGGCAGGACCCAAGCGGAGGTCAAGGAGAAGCCGAAGAAGGCCATCGGGCGGGGAATTTCCCCGCCGCTTATTATAGCCTCTGCAATTCCGAACCGCTATTTCAGCTCCACAAATCCCACGATCAGATCCACAGCCTCGGCGGTGATGTCCTCCGGGGCTTTTTCCTCAAAGGAAGCATTGCGGCTGGCAAGGTCCAGCATCCGCGCCTGGTCGCACAAAATCACGCCGTCTGTCTTTGTCCGGTCGTCCAGGCGGACATGGAACGGATGGCCCTTGTCCGTGTGGGTGATAGGACACACCATCGTGAGGCTGCTCACGCGGTTAAATAAATTGTTGCTGACCACCAGCGCCGGACGCCGCCCGCGCTGTTCGTGGCCGGATTGGGGGTCAAAATCCAGATAAATGATGTCTCCCTGCTCGAAAATACTCACCATACCTCAGTGCCCTCCGCTTTGCCCCAGTCGACCTCGGGCTCGGTGTCGATGCGGCCAAGCTCCTCCGCGTCCTTCCCGTAGAAGGCCGTCAGGCGCTCCTCCAGCGTGCGGTGCTGCCGGGGGGCTGCGGCCTTGATCTGCAGGCAGTTTCCGACTTGGACAATCTCCACGCGGTCGTTCTCCCGAAGCCCAACGGACTCAAGGGCTGTCTTGGGAATCCGCAGGCCCTGACTGTTGCCCCATTTTTGAATCGTAGCATACATCTCAACCACCTCCTGTAGACAGTATATACAAAGTATAAACCAATGTCAAGAGCATTATTCTTAAAGAGAGATTTGTCCCATTCACTGATTTTCCGAAAAACTAAACAGCCGTGACACGAAAAGCGCACAGCCTCCCGCCAAGGGGCAACTGCGCCAATTTGCTGAACCACCCCCCCGGTTCACTGTGACCCCCCTTGAAGGACCCAGTATAACAGAGAATATAGAACAGAGGAAGAAGTAGAGATTACTCACTTTCATGTCTGTTTTTCGGTTGGCTATATTGCTCTCTGCCCATCAAAAACCATCTGGATGGAAAAGCGATTCTCCCTTTGACGATCATATTTCTCTCGACTTTTCCGCCTCTCTGCGGTATCGTGTGTTGCCAAAGGGGGACTGAAAATGGACAGCGTCATAAACGAGCTTTACTATGGCAACATTTGCCCTGTCGAACAGATAGGCAGGCTTACACCGGAGGCAAGGACGATATTAAAGCGGATACATGAAAACGTGGAAAGGCTGGAGGAAAGTCTGAACGAGCAGGAGAAAGCTATCCTTCACTCAATTCAGGACGACCGCCTTGAACTTGCCGCTAGCGTCGGAGAAAAACGCTTCCGGGAGGCATTCACGCTGGGCACGAGGTTGGCGATAGAGATATTCACGATGGAGCCGGGCAATCAGTATTCGGACAATATGGAATAGAACCGTTGTGGTAGAGAGCCTAAAGCTAGGGTGTGACCCCATCCCCATCTCCAAACCAACCGCCGTCTTTCCGCAGGAGCATCTCATAGTTTCGTCCCTGTTTTCTTAAAGACAGGAGGATACCAGATGGAGAAGGTAGCTTTCAAAGGCTTTTACCGGCGTGTTTCTGGTGGCGCTAATCTATGCGTAGTGATACTTCTTCCGCATCGCAACGAGGAATATAACAGTACATATCATCGCCAAGCACTGTGCAGCCGCGGCAGAATACCATATTCCGTC
>CANQSU010000082.1 GCA_947626585.1 uncultured Oscillospiraceae bacterium | reverse complement strand
ACACCCCCTGTTGTACTTTTCATTCTACAACAGGGGGTGTCTTTTTTCACTGTCTGTTTCCCGGGGTGCGGTCCATTCGGACCTGTCCGGGTGTTTTTTTGCGCTCTCCGATGCGTCGGATCGTCAGGCATCGGTTGAGCGCGCGTGAGCGGAGGGAATGTCTTATTTTAATTAGATATTAGTATCAGCGGGCCGGGAGCGGCGGGTCTCCGCTCCAATGGCCGCCGCGGTCCTGTACGGCGCCGTCATCGGCGTACACCGATCCGAAGTTCTCCACCGCGCCGCTGTTTGCCAGCGTCCCGCGGAGCATCAGCTTCCCGCTGTTGCGCAGATCCCCTTCCAGCGTGAGTACGTCTCCGGCGGCACTGGCCAGGACCATCTCACCGCTGTTTAGAAGGACGGCGCCCTCCGCCACCCTCCAGCCGCAATTGTTCAGAAGGAGCAGACCGCTGTTGGACACCTCGCATCCGGCGGAAAGCTCGCCGCCTCCCGAGATAGTAACGATACCGGACGGCCCGATTTGGGTGTCGCCCAGCACCGCCGTGTGCGGAGCCAGCAGGAGGCCGTCCGTGACCCGGAGTCGTGAGAACCCCAGGCCGCTCCGGACGATCAGATTCGAACCGCCCTCCACCGTCACGTCGACGCCGGGAACCGCGGCCCCAAGGAACACATTGGAGCCCCCACGAAGCGTCAGGCTCTGAGCCTCCAGCGGCGACCAAGCACCCAACTCCGCCGAGGCGTCCTCCAGCGTAAGGCCCTCCGCCCCGGTGAGTCGGATCTCCCCGTCACTGCACAGCAGAGCGCCCTCCCGCAGGGCCAGCGTATCAGCATACAATGAGCCGTCCGCGCGCACCCACACGGGCGCGCCCTCCACGGTCACGGAGCCTGCCCGGAGGGAGCCACCGTCCTCGATGACGACCTCCCTCGTCAGCGTCAGATCCCCCGCCTCCACCTGTCCTGTTATGTGGATCGCGGCCCCGGAGCCGTCCGCCAGCGCGGCGTTGAATGCCTCCAGGTCATGCGCGGTGCACCAGTCCGGCGATTGAGGAGGTACCCGAACCACGGCGCCGGAAAGCGAATCGGCGCCGGTCTCCATAGACGCGTTGCCGCTCTCATCCAGTATCAACACGCCGCCGGATATCTGACCGCCCTCCTCCAGCTCCATCATGCCGGACCCGATTTTCATGACGCCCATGGTGTTGTCCAGGGTGCCGTACACGGTGAGATCCGCGTAGGACACAAGATCCGCACTGCGGTTCACCAGCTCCGCCTCCGGGTGGAGCGACATTTTACCCTCGTTTGTAAAGAAAATCTCCCCCAGAAGTCCCACGCTGGATCCGGGCAGGATATCCACCCTTCCGTAATTGTAGACGATCCCTCCCGCAAGGTCAGCGCTGTCCTCACGGCCTCCGGGCATAAAACGCAGGTCTCCCTCGTTTACAAGGACGCACTCTCTATAAAGGCCGGGGCACATCTCCAACGTCCCCCGGTTCCAGATCCGCGCGCCGCTCGGCGACCCATCCGGCGCGCCGGCACGGGCGGAGCCGAGATTCAACAAAACAGCCTGCCCCTCCAGCTCAAGCGTCCCGTTCACCTCGCCCCGGTTCACCACCGTTCCGCCACACCGCAGGGACACGTCCTCCGGCACGGTCAGTGCGGAGCCCTCCGCGATCATAAGCGGGCAGGTCAGGGTGAGGTCCCGTTCCACTTGGAAGCTCCTGTCAATTATCACGCCGCCGGCCGTCCCGGACTCCGCCGCCTCCGCCAAGGACTTAAAATCTGAGACGCGCACCGCGTCCGCGAAGGGCCCGCGACCGTCGGCGGCGATCCTGAATTTTGTTCCCGAGGTGGGATCCACCTCCAGGCCGCGCAAGGTCAGATCCTCCTCCCGCTCCAGCCAGAGGAGCGATATACCCGCACTGCTCTCCGGCCCCAGCTCCACGCATCCGCCGTCTACTGTCCGCAGGAAGCCGCCGGAGAAGCTGCCATCCAGCTCCAGTCGTCCACCCTCGCCCACGATGACGCTCCCCCGGGACACCTCGGCCCCCGCCGAGACGCGCACGGGCGCGGCAATTAGGACAGTCTCATCAAAGTACAGCTCCGCGCCGGGCTCCAGCAGTACCGGCTTGTCGATGGGAAGGGGCAGAGCTTCCCCGCTCAGGTAAAACGCCACGGTCCCCGCCGGTACGACCACGGCACGGACGGAATCGTCGTCCAGGAGCGTCCGAAAATCCGGCGTCTCCCCGCTGACCGGGTCCGCATCCCCCAGGCGGAAGGCGTCCGCAAAGGGGTCTGCGTTGGGCTTCGGCACGGTGACGGCCAGCACCGCCAGCAAGGCCGCCGCAGCTGCGGCCAGGACCGCGGCCCATCTGCCGCGCCTTCTCTTGGGAGGCGTCTTCGCCGGGGCGGTGGCGAACAGGGCGTCGTGGAGTTCTTCCACGCTCCGGTACCGCCGCATGGGGTGGAGCGCCATTCCCCGCAAAAGCGCCGCCTCCTGCTCCGGCGTGATATCCGCCCCGGCCTTGCGCGGCGGGACCAGATCATCCTTCATCAGCCGGTCCAACGCCGTGGGAGGACGCAGACCGGTGAGGCACTCATACAGAGTGGCGGACAGGGCGTAGACATCCGTCCAGGGCCCCTGTCCCTCAAGGTCTGACTGGTACTGCTCCATTGGGGCATAGCCGTGATGGACCGTCACCGTGACGGTGGCGGCGCTCTCCACGCTCTCCCTGGCACAGCCGAAATCAAGCAGGCGCAGCTCCCCCCGCTCCAGCATCAGATTGTCCGGGTTTATGTCCCGGTGGATGAGCCCCTCCCGGTGCATCTCCTCCAGCGCGCCAAAGAGCGGCTCCGTCAGCGGCAGGAGTTCCGACGCCGGGATCCGTCCGCCCCTCTCTTCCGTCATACGCCGGAGGGAGATGCCGTCCACGTAGTCCATGACGATGTAGGCGGTGTTGTTGGCCTCCAGGTAGTCCCGAACGCCCACTATGCACGGATCCCGGTCCAGGCGCGCCATTATTCGCGCCTCTCGCAGAAACCGCTCCCGGCCGCTGTCATACAGCTTCCCGGCAGCCCCCGAAAAGCCGGCCACGTTCGGACCTCCCGGAAGGCGGGATGCGCCGTTTGTGGGGAAATATTCCTTGACCGCCACCCGCTTTTCCAGATCCAGGTCTATGCCGATGTAGGTGATCCCGAACCCACCTTCCCCCAGGACACCGCCCAGCAGATAGCGGTTGCGGAGCACCGTTCCGACAGGCAGATGGTGCGGCGCGGGGACATAGCTGTCCCTGTCCCTGCCGCAGTCAGGGCAGGGGCCGTCCTGTTCCAGAGGGCACATACAGTATGGGCAGTATTCCATGGGGCGGCTCCTTTCCTCTGTCTCCGCCTTGCGTGGAGACGGTGTTCTCATTATTGTGATTATACCACTTGATCCCGATTGTTGCATCTATTTTTTCCCCCGCCCCGGCGGACCGGCGGGGCCGGCCCCAAAGAGGAGCTGGCCCCGCCTTTTTCCCGTTGCTATATGCGCGTGCCACTGAAGCCCGGTCCAAGTCTCCTTGCCGTCTTTGGCGGTGTGGCCGTGTGTGTTCACGGCCTCCATGATCTCCGCCCAAGCCCAGTGCTTGTCGGTAATATCAGGGAACCGCAGAAGATCCGCGGCGTGGGCGGCGATGTAACCCGCGTCCGGCTTACGGCGCAGAATCCGGTTTACTACCTTGGCCGCTTCAACGCGGCTGATGCCTCGGTCAGGTTCGAAGCGCCCTCCGTCTGTGCCGTTGATCCAGCCGAGATACGCCGCTAGGCCGATGCTTTTCCGCACCCAGTGGGTGGCGGGTACGCCGGGGAAGGCGACGCCCTATTCCTCACCCGCCGTGGCCTTTTGGCAATAGCGCATAAGGATGGCGGCCATTTCACAGCGTTTGGCGGTTCCGGCGGGGTCGAGGAGGTTGTTTCCCTTGCCGGTCAGAATGCCCTTTCTACTGCACCAGACAGCCGCCTCAACGGCCCAGCCGCTTACCTTCGCGGCATCGTCAAAGGGCAGCTCATACGGCTCACCGGCGTCAAAGCCGCTCTCGCCGTACTGTTTGGCATAGTGGTAGAGCATCGTTGCCATCTGCTCGCGGGTGATGGGATCAGTGGGACCGAACAGTCCGTTGCCGTAGCCGCCGGCGATGCCCTCGCTGGCCGCCCAGCGGACGGCCTCGGCGTACCAGTCATCCTCGTCCACGTCCGAATAGGCCATGGCGTAGTTGACCACCGGATCGCCCTGCATATGCCACAACACCGTGACCATCTGAGCGCGTTCTACTGTGCCGTTGGGATCAAACAGGCCGCCGCCGATGCCACGCATCAGATCTGCCGTGATGACGTAATCGGTGTATTCGTGATACCAGGCCTTCGCGTCAAGGTCGGTGAATTTCCGGCTGGGACAGGCCTCGCCGCCGTCGCACTTGAAGCGCACCGTGACGGTCACGCCGCTGTCGGGCATCTCAAAGGTGAATGTGCCGTCGCCGTTGTCGGTGAGGGGCACCGCCTTACCGGCGCTGTCCGTTACCTGGAGCTCCCCAAGCACATAGCCCTCATCCGGCTTTACGGTCAGGGTGACCGTGGAGCCCGGAGCGGCGTTCCTGGAATCGGCGGTGATACGGCCATTCTCAACAGTCTCGGGCAGTGTCACGGGGCGGGAAGCCGCGCTGACGCCGCTGCCGCCGGGAGCGGCGGCCGAGATGGTATACGCGAAGGTATTCTCCGCGCTGTCTTCATAGCCTTCCCTCACCGCGTACGCAGTGACGGTGGTTGCTCCTGTCACGGCGATGGACCCGGTATAGCGCTTCCGGGAGGTATTTGTGGGATCGGAGGGGCTGGAGCCATCGGTAGTGTACCAAATGTCGGCGCCCGGCGTTTTTGTGGAGAGGGTCACGGCGGTACCGGAGGCAACGGCGCCGGAGGCAGGGGAGGCCGTGACGGGGGCCGTCCTATAGTCGTCGGCGTTGGAGCTGACGATCACCTGGGTGCTCCCCGTCAGCTCGCGCCCCTGAATGGCAAACGTCACAATAGCGCCTCCGGGCAGACTGCCGGTGACCTTAAACGTCGCCCTGCCCTGGTCATCCACGACCGCGCCGGGGGCAATGGTGAGAACATTCTCGGCGGAGCTCTTCGCCGTCACAGTAAGCCCCGCGGTGGAGCCTCCCGGCAGGACACGTACGACAATCTCGTCGTCCTCGCCGTACTGGACAGAGACGACCTTCGGGGACGTCAGCCCGGTGGGGGCCGTCAGCACAGTAAGCTCGCTGCTCTCGTATGGCGAAATGACCTTTGTATTGTAGCTCGTCCCGGCGGTGACGGAGACCTTCGCCTCCTGCCCGGCCGTCAGAGGTTCCTCAGGGACAAACTCGTAGATGCTGGCGTATTCGACGTTGGGGTCCGCGAAGGATGCCTCCAGATTCACCGGCCTGAGCATCCCTTTGACCGGCTGACCGTCCACGGTGACTGTCACATTCACGCTCTCCGGGACCATGTACTGGCTGAACTCGACGCGGACCCCGTCGGTGAAGGCGCTGACGCTCTTCACCTCGGGCGCTGCGGTGGAGACCATCGCCACGTTGACCTCCGTCTGGATGGGCGGTACGGTGACGGGGCCCGCCTCGGCGTCCTCGTAGCCGTCCTTATGGAATTTCACCTTCCACTCCCCGTCGGGGACGAACCACTGGTAGCGGCCCTCGCTGTCGGTGGTGAGGGGGTTTTCCTGGCCGTATTCGGCGGCGTCCCACAGGGTTTCGCTCCCGCTCTCCACCTTGTAGGCGGTGGCGGTGACGCCCTCCAGGCGGTTGGAGGGGACGGCCTCGCAGACGTAGCCGGAGGGGTCCCGGATGATATTGGTGTTCCGGCAGGGGGACTTGACGGGGTCCACAGGCGGATCGGGCTTGGGATCGTCGGGCGGACAGGGGCGGTAGGCAGCCACGACGCGCTGGACGAAATCATAGATCCGGACGTCTAAATCCCCATATAACTTCAGAATAGACAGATAATAGGTCGACCCGTAGACGTCCGTGGCGTCCATGATGCCGCCCTCGCTGGTGGGCAGTTCCACACCTTGGATGTCGTCTAAAAAATCGGAGAACGCACCATAAATTTCCCAATTTTTTTCAAAAAAGTCCCAGGTGCCGCTTAACTTGCTCATATTTTCAAGCAGTTGTGCGCCGGGGCCAAGAGCGTCCTTCGCGATAGTTCCCGCCGACTTGAGCAGCTTCCCAAGGCCCAGCGTCGCCGTATCCCAAAGCAGGGCGTTGCGGATCCTCTTCTTGTATATTTCCAGGGCGTTTTCGACTGAGAATTTAATATTGGTCAATTCGCGGTCCAGCTTGATGCGCTCATCATCAAAATGTTGACGGTCCCCCTCGGACAGACGGTATCTGCCGTCAACCGGGCAGACGGAGTCGACTATAAATTGTAATTGAAAGATTGCGGAGTTCGCGTCACGGTACTTGCTGTTCGCAAAATATCTTAAGTCATTGACCTCATAGAGCGCCGCCAACGAGCCGAGGTAGGGGATCGGTGACTTTTCGATCATATCCATGGTGCATCTGTACAGCGCGCCCTGGGGCTTCATGTACATGGTCATGATGCCGCTGTCCGTGGTGTCCTCCATACCGAGGAATATGGCGAACTCCCCGGCGGTCTCGCTGTCCGGCAAAACAACAGTCTGCGAGACGCAGTCCTCCTCCAGCGTCACCTTGGTGTAGGCGCTCTGGCCATTGGCTTCGACCTTGACAAAGTTCATGGACGCAAGGTCCTTTCCCTCAAACTCTGCGTAATCCAGCACGGAAAGATACATGGAGAATGAGGACTCCTCCATACCTTCAAATCTAACACCGAATTCAATGGTGCCGTCATCCAGCGCCTTTACATCGTTCGGATTGATCTCAAGATATTCAGAAAACTCCTGCGCTGTTTGGGAGAGCTTCTCGGAGAGCTCCTGCATCTTCTCAGATTTTCTGTCGCCAAAATCCTCTTCCTTCATCGTTCCCACATCCCAGGTGTACTCCACGCCCACGTTGACGGGCAGAGAGTATACCGAGGCCACCCAGCCGCGCCGGGAGGCATCGTAGCTGGCCTTCGTCTGCACCACGGTGCCGTCCTCGTTGAAGACGTTCAGGTACACGTTCTCCACCTTGTCGGCGTCGTGGGTGAACTCGATGAGGTATGTGCGCAGGGCGTTCCCGTCGTCCGCGTCGATGATGAGGTTCGTACTCTTGGTGGGATGCTCATAGTCGTAGACGATGTTCTCCCCCACGACGGACACCTTTTTCACGTCCGGATAATTCTTATAATATTCGATCACGCCGGTCTCCGATGCCAGCCCGTCCACCACGGCGTAGATCTCGTGGAGATCGTAGCCGGGATTTTCCAGCGTGAGATCAAAGGTGAGGCTCCAGTCGCCCATGCCGTTGGCCGTGGCAGCCGGTTCGACGGCCTTTCCGTTATCATAGACCGTCACTTGCGCGTTGGCAAGCGCCTTGCCGCTGACAGTGACTTCTGTTTTGCCCGTGCGGGCCGGGACGGAGAGGGACATCCGCTCCGCCTCCACCGTGGCGGTGCCGATAGGCTGGACCGTGCTGTCGGTGAAGATGAGGTTGGCCGCAGCGGCAAAGCGTCCCGGCTCTGCCGTGGTCAGGCGCAGGCGGACGATCCCCGACGTGCCGTTTACCGGCACCTCCAACATACCGTCCGCGTTCTGAGTGGGCGCAATGGTCTTTCCGTCTACGGTCAGGGAGTTCGGCACATACGTCATCCCGCCCAGCTGGAACCGCATCGTCGCGGCGGTACCGGCGTATCTCTCGGACACGGTGTACTGCGCCCGCAGGTCTACGCTCTGCCCGATGGTGATAACGGAGAACATGGGGGTGACGCTGGTGGCGTCCAGATCCACGCGGGAATATTTCGTAACGTCAAAGGAGGGGACTGTGACCTGCTCCAGGACCGTAATGACGCCCTTTTTCACCGACGCCTTGAGGCTGACGTAATCCGCGCTTTCAAAGCCCAGGGCGAGGAAGTCCTCCAGCGTGGAGGCGCCGCCCACCAGCTCGTTTTTCTCGATGAGGACCAGCGTGTAGTCGCCGTCCGCGAGATAGCCGCTGGTGTAGGAGCCCGTGACGCTGCCGGTGGAGACCGCTTTGCCATCGGCGTCAAAGAGCATAGCCGTGACGTCCCGGACGCCCAGAAGAGGCGCCGCCCGGAGCTTGCCGTTCTTCTTAAGATCCAGCCGCAGGGAGGCGGACCCGTCCTGGCCCAGGGCGACCGTCCCGGATACCGTGCCGTAGTCTTCGCTGGTGACGGTGATCAGAAGCTCATGCCCCGGAGCCGACAGCTGGCCCAGGGAGATGTAGGGACAGACGAACTGCACGCCCTCCCCATTCGTCAGGTCCTTTTGGTCCGTCTCGTCCCACACGGTGATGTCAAGGCCCTCAAAGCTTGACAGCGACAGGGCCGGCGTCTCCTCGTCGGGGGTGCCAGGGGTGACGGGCTCGTCCACCCGCACATCCAGCGTGACGGTGCGCGCGGAGAGATCGGGGGCCTCGGGCTTTGTGAGCGTAAAGTTCACATTCCAGCACTGGCTGCCGTCACCCTCGCCGGTATCCGGTTCCAGTTTTTCAGGTAGGAGCTCCGCCTCATACGTCCCGTATCCGTCCACCGTGACCTGGAGCGTCCCCGGATAATCCAGGACAGGGCCGAAGTTGAACTGCCCGTTGTTGCAGACCTGGTTCCCCGAGGTCACCACAGGCTCGCCCCCGGTCTCCTGGGTCAAAACATAGGAGACTGAGAGGTTGGACAGTTCCTCCCCGTCCGCCGCCTGCATCCTCACATATATTTTGACATTCTGACGCCTCTCCAGCTCAAGGGTAAGGCCGCCGCCTCTCAGTTGCATGCGCGCGGCAATAGTCCCCAGCTCCACTGCCTGGCGCGGGAGAGGCTTATAGATCTCTGCGCCCGTGGGGCTCGTGGGGACGATCTCACATTCCAGCCCCTTTGTGGGATCGTCCACATGGAAGCTGGTCTCCGTCGACACCACGTCGTTATGGCCCGGATAGTACCAGTTTACGGTGTAGAGGCTCGGGTCCACATCGACACCGAGGCTCTTTACATAGAGCTGAAAATCCAGACCCACAAATGTCCCGTTGAAGTAGACAAGGCTCTTCTTGGCAAAATCCTCCGCTGAGCTGCCCACAGTCCCGACCACGTTCATATTGGGATTCGAGACGTAGTATTCATCCGCGGACTTCAGCGTGAGCTCCTGGGGAACTTTGATCTCATCGGCAAACATCTCAAGAAAAGCATGGTGGTAATCCACCGTGTTGTTCTCCGAAACGTTGTCTGTCCTCGTATTTGGAGAGAGGACAAGGTTTTTCACGGTGGTATGCATCAGGACCCATTCCCCGAGAATTGTGTTCTCCGGGAAGACGAGTTCCTCAAGCGGGTTTTTGAGTTCACAAAGCGCCTGCTGTGACACCACATATTGATCCGCGCCCTCGGGGAATTGGAATTCCTCTAGCGCGTTCTGGTAAAAGGCCATTTTGCCGAAGGACATCATTCCGCCGGTCCGCCGGCCGTCCCAGAAGACCTTTTGGAGATTTGTGGCGCGGTCAAATGCCTGCTCGTCGATCGACATCACGCTGTCGGGGATGGTCACAGAGCGGATGGAGGTGTCAAGGTTAAAGACTCCCTTACCCACATTGGACCAGCCCTGCTCTATAACCACATCAAATGGCCCATAATCTTCGGCGTACTGCGCCCACTGGGGAGACGTACTCCAGTCAGTGCCCGAAGCCGCCCCCATAGTGTGCTGCCCTGACTCGTCACCATCGTGGACGATGTAGAGCGTGCCGTCACTGTATAGCTTCCAGTTGACGCTCCGGGAGGTCCCCGTATGTACCGGCTCGTCCCCCCGCGCCTTGCGCGTTGCGTAGTCTATCGGCTGCTGGATGGGGCTCTCATCGCCTGGAGCCTCCGCCGCCGCCTCATCTGCATCCCCATTCCCTGTCCCGGCCGCGACAGCCTGGGCCGGCAAAAGGGCCAGCATGAGGGCCAGTACCAGGAACACGGATAGGATCCTTTTCTTCATACTGCATCATTCTCCTGTCTTTTGAAATTTCACAGCCGCCCCGCTCTTGGGTAAGGCACCATCACATACAGTATAGCACGTCGATTTTCCAATCTCTCCAACTCGATTCCACGGGCACCGCCGCTCTGCCGGTCAAAGGCACGGCCCCCGCCGGTAATGGCAGGGGCCGTCGGTCTGTATGGACTCTTCGCTTTCCGTCTCCCGGCGCTTATTGCGGGTACAGCTTTTCCCACCGGAAGGCGCAGGATCTGGAAATCAGCCGCATCCTCCCCGGCCACCATAAGCTCTCTGTCCCGGTTGACATTGCTGACAGGATCGAAAAGACGTTCCGGAAGCTGTCCCGGGAGGGAAAGTTGAGCCAGGGCGGCGGTTTATTTCAGTACGGAGACTTTCAGATCCATATCTGAGAGGGCTTTATACTTGTTGCCCTTCGTCTTGTTTATACTATTCCCCTCCCGAAAATTGCAGGGGGTCCCCCGCAGAATTTGAAGTACTCTGGTTGGTTGATAGTGTACGGCAGAGAGAAAAGGCTCTTTTTGATTATAGCCGTCCAAATATTGAAGGCTTGACTTTTCCTCCGTTCAGAGTTACTATGTAGTCCTCGAAACACCTTTTTCGTCCCTCTTTCGAGGGATTTATCCGAATCGTCCAGCCCACTTTCCGCCCGGAAGGTGGGCTGACCCACAAGTTGACCCACTGGACGAAATTCGCGGGCGGAAACAGTGGAGCGGACAGCATGGACGAGCTGCTGATTTCGGAGGGAAAAGGGCCGAAAAGGCTTGGAAATGCTCAGATTTCTATGCCGAGGGCAATTCGTAAGCATATACGCATTTCTGCCCTGTGACACTTTCGGGTTTTGAAAACCTTTGCGACAGTAAGCGGTGGTTGTGCCGGGGCTTGCTGTTTTGGCTGGTAAAATCGCCCGCTGACCACATGAAAGACCATATCGACGAGACGGGCCGGATTCTCTGATGGAATCCGGCCCTTGGGTTTTTGCTTTTTTAGATTAGGCGGTGTACTTTTTGCTCTCCTTCTCAAGCCTGATTTTCTCCCTCACCTCCCCAATCATATTCTCTAGCATCGGCTCCACTTCTTCGCGGGTTTTGGCGTAGACGGTATGCACCTCTCGTTTACCCTCGGCGTTGGTGGGGGTGTAGCGGCCTTCGTAGAGGTGGTCGTTGATCTGGTATATCCCTCCGGTGCCGGACTTGCGGATCTTGCCCATATAGGGCGTGAACCGTTGCGGGGGCTTTGACTCAGCAACACTTTCGGTCGGTGTCGAATACGCTTTGGGCAATTCGCCGTCCCCGATTGCTTTCTCAATCCTGTTCGCCGCCTGGACCTGCATGGTGTCGGTGATGTGGCTGTAAATGTTGATGGTGGTTGCGGAGCGCACATGGCCGATGATGGCGGACAGGGTCTTGATGTCCATCCCGTGCTCAAGTGACGTGGTGGCGAAGGTGTGCCTCAGATCGTGGAACCGCACATCCCTGCAATGCGCCCGCTTGAGGACCTTCTTCATCGTGTGGTATATACTCTGAGGGTCCAGGGGGTTATCTTTATTGACAGGGGAGGGGAACATCCACTCCGAATCGGTGCGTGACCTCAGCTCCTTGAGGATGTCCGCTACCTCTCGCGGAAGAATGACGGTTCTGTCTGAGGCTGACGTCTTTGGCGCGGAGATGTTGATTTGGCCCCTAAGATGCATGGCTTGGCGCTGGATATGCAGGGCTCCCGTTTCAAGGTCCAAATCCGACCACTTCACTGCGCCGATCTCGCCACGCCTCATGCCTGTCGCAAGCTCAAGGATGGCGATCTCATAGAAATCGTTCTGCTTTGCCTGGATGAGGAAGCGCCGCATCTCATCCGGCGTCAGCACCTGCATCTCCGCTGCCTTCGCCGGAGGCAGCTTACAGCCCTTAGCGGGATTGATTGGAATCAGCCCCTCTGTCACCGCCTTTTCCAGCGCCATATGGCACACGGCGTGACAGGCTCTGACCATCCGGTCCGAAAGGCCGGGGCCGTATAGATCAATCCTCGACCTACGGCCGCACTTTTTGAGCTCGGAGTAAAATTGCTGCAGGTCGCTGGTCTGGAGCTTATTCAGCGGTATATCTCCAATCGACGGGATGATGTGCAGGTAGATCTGGCCCTCGTAGCCGGTCTGCGTCGTGAGCCGTATGGTCGGCTTGGACCAGGTCTTGTACCATAGATCCAGCCAATCCCCAAATCTCATATCCGGTCTGGCCCGGT